>CAMLDR010000005.1 GCA_946478775.1 uncultured Flavobacteriales bacterium | reverse complement strand
AACTCCTGTCGAAAACTGCGTTCCGCTAGCCCTGGAACGAACACCTGTTGCACTGGCATGGAAAGCTTCAAAATCTCCTGCCACATTGGTCGCAGGAAAGGAAGCTGAATTCCAGGTTCCTGTTTCGGCCCTGCCGTAAACCCCGGTATTTTTCCGGCCGTTGTATGCGGTAAACTGCCCGCCGATTAACTGAACGCGGTCAACAGTTTGCACCCCTCTTGCATAACCCTGCGCACCAATAAAGGTTTGCAACTGTGCTGTGGCTACATCGGTATTATCAAAGTGACCGGAAATGGTGTTTACTGATGTTGGAAAAAACTCCTTCTGAAGTACATTGAATTTTGCGTTGATCGTTGTGCCGCATACATACCCGATACCGACTCTGTTTTTACCTACTGCACCAGCATTGGTAAAATACAGGTTAAAGTTGTTCAAATTAACTTTGGTGTCAAAAGTAAGTGCTCCTCCGGTTGGATCGGAACAAGCTGCACCAAATGAACCACCATTCACATAAATAACATCCCCGCTTGCATTTAGTGCAAGAAGACCGGTCCCCGGATTAGGCTGTGCCACCGAAGTGCTTCTTAAATCTGTAAAGCGCAAACCCGAAAAACCTGTTGATGTGGGAGTTGCCCCATTGAGCGTGCCGGGACCTGCCAATTGCGAATTTATTTCCAGGCTATTCCCGGGATTGGAAGCATTGATTCCCACATAGCGTTCCTTAAAATTCCACCCGGCAGTGGTCAGTTGAGTATTATCAAATGCCTGGATCACCAAATCACCGGTTGCTCTCGGTTCAAAATCAATGTACTTACCGGTTGTTCCCAATGCTGCCGGATTCTGCTGTGTATGCGTCATTCTCATAACCGGTGTTCCGTTTCCGGCAGCAGTCGTTTTATTCGAAAGAATTTCCAGTCTGCGGGCCGGCGATCTATATGGAAACAATACATCGTTGTAAAAGTTCCCGATCCCAACGGAACCGTCAGGCTGCAATCGCATGATCTCTAATCCGTCATTTCCTGCGGCATAAGTATTGTACCCGGCTAAACCACGGGGTGCTGTAAAAATAAAACGCAGGTAATCCGGGCCGTATTCTGTGGGGCCTCCCGTCAGGTTGGTGTTGTCTCCCCAATTGATCACGGCATCCGTGCGGTCATTGGACGGAGAAGTCTCCGCTTTCATCCCTACATAAAACTGGTCCGAACGGTGTCCATAAAATGTCCCCACCTGCATCCAGGAACGATAACCGCCTTGTGTACCGGTTTGTAATTCTTCCCCTATATGCAGCAAAGAAAGCGGGTTACGAATGGGATTGGAAGGATCGAAATTAATTCCCATACCTCCGCCATAGGGCAATGGGTTTACCCAAGCTTGCGCAGCCGTACCCTGGTTAGAGAAGAACTGCACCCGGTTGAATCCGTTGGTCTGGAGCCAGATTGGGGAATTCCATAAAGTTCCGAAAACATTATTGAAACCAAAAGCATTGGAATTTCCTGCACGAGACCAGTATTGATTGCTACTATTACCATTTGTAGCAGCACCTGGTGAATTTGTTTCAGGGACTTGTGCATACAATATCCCTTGTGACAAGAATAGCCCTGCCAGTAATATTCGTTTTTTCATAATGAATTGATGTTTACCTCATCAATTGTATAAAACCTGCTAAATTGCTATTGCTTATCCGGTAAAAGTAAGTTCCATCCGAACAGTCTCTCCCGTCTTTTGTTTTGCCATCCCAACTAAAGTCCTTCAAGTCTCCTTCTTTTATCAGGTTTCCCCAGCGGTTTAAAATGGAAATCTTCATTTCTCCAGGCTTCCCGGAAAATGGATAAATCCACAAATCATTGATTCCATCTCCGTTTGGAGTAAATGTATTACCTACAGGAAGTTCGGAAGATGGATCGGTTAAAACCACATGGTCAATATAGAAATAGGTTACATACGGATTCAATCCAGGTGAAAGGTCAAAACGACGCAAGGTATCTGTTGTTAAACCATTTCTGAAATTCCCTATCGTTAGAAATTGTTCTCCACCGCTTGCGGTAAAATCCATTTCCAGGTGTATCCAATTTACTGTATCCCGAAAATAATTCGGCTCAAAAAATACGCATTGGGGATTAATATTCAATGGAGCTGTATTAGGACTAGAGATCGGATTTACTGAAAAGTAAGCTCCTATTTCAGTAATCATTAAATCAGATGCTTCTGCTAATGAAACCTCCATAGAGAATTTATAGGTCTTTCCCTGTTCCAAAGGAGCTATTAGCTTTCCCTGTATATATTCCCACCAGTAGATATCTGAATAACCATCGTCTCCGGCACCACCTGTATATGTTATTCCTTGTCCAACATAACCATTACCATTGAATGACTGTTGTTCGCCAAAACCATTCGTAGGAATAGATACAATAGGATTAAATGCACAGGCATTGTAATAGTCACTGGTGCCATAGGTTGGCGCTTTCCATCCGATGCATTTTTCTATTTCCTTTGGGTTTTGTGATGGATCACTAAAGCCACTAGGGCAAATGGAATACTCCTCAAAATCGCCATTGACCACCAAATTTTGCTGTGCCTTAGCGGGCACAACGAATGAGAACAGCAGAATAATACTATATAAAGCAGATTTTATACCCGACCAAAAGCCGGGACTGAACATATTGATATATTTAAGATTGTTCAGCAATTGATAAATTTGTTTTTTAAAAATAGTGATTTGTTTTGTCTTCCATCCGGAACACTGGAAACTACCTACATTCAGTAGACGAGTTACCACTTAAAAGGTTGGATTATTTTTTCATGAATAGTGAATTAAACAGTGAAATACCAGTGATTACTTTGTTCATTCGGGTAATGAACTTTCGAAGTGCCTGCATCCAGCAGACAGAACCAACTTCAAGATAGATTACTTCGCCAGTGAATAGTTGGAAATAAAAGATGTAATATTTTTAGTTTTGAATAGTTACAAAATTAGTTTGCGGGAACGTAAGCTATTTACGCTCATCATTAATATTCAAATATATAATTAATTCGGACATTTTGTCCGAGTGTTTGTTTTTTTCATGCACCACCTTTGAATGTGAGTAATGAAAAAGAGAGAATTGTAATCAAACAGATAAGTGAAAAGATCCGGCTTCGCAGGGAAGAATTAGGTATATCACGCTCTTTATTAGCATCAGAGACAGGTTTAGATGAAAAACAAATCCGACGCATAGAAAATCACGAATCAACTCTTCCAATTGTAACATTGCTAAAAATATGCTTTGTTCTAAAACTAGATATTGATTTTCTTAAAGAATATCTGGAAGACGATTCTATTCTTTTATAATTAGATACTCCAAAATATCCGTTTGCTTTCATCATCTTATCAATTGTATAAAACCTGCTAAATTGCTATTGCTTATTCTATAAAAGTAAGTTCCATCTGTACATTCCGAACCATCGGTTGTTTTACCATCCCAGGTGAATCCCTTCAAGTCTCCTTCCTTAACCAGGTTTCCCCAGCGGTTCAGAATGGAGATTTTCTTTTCCCCGGATTTCCCGGAATAGGGGTAAGTCCATACATCGTTGATTCCATCTCCATTCGGCGTGAACACATTACCAATTGGAAGTTCGGACGACGGATCGGTCAAGACTACATGGTCAACATAGAAGTACGTGAAATAAGGATTAAGCGCCGGTGAAAGATCAAAACGTCTTAAAGTATCGGTTATAACATCATTTCTGAAATTACCGATGATAATGTATTGTTCACCTCCACTCGCTGTGAAATCCATTTCCAAATGCACCCAATTTACTGTATCACGAAAGTAATTAGGCTCAAAAAACACACATTGTGGATTAACGCTTAATGAAGCTGTATTTGGAGTAGAAATTGGATTTTCAGAAAAATAAGCTCCTATTTCGGTAAGTATCAAATCAGACGCTTCTGCCAATGATACTTCCATAGAGAATTTATAAGTCTTTCCTTGTTCCAGTGGACTAACTAAATGACCTTGAACATATTCCCACCACATGATTCCGGAGTAGCCATCATCACCTGCGCCGCCAGTATAACTAGTGAAAAGCGCTCCAACATAAGCATTTCCGTTAAATGGCTCTTGAATTCCTAAACCATTTGTGGGAATATCAATAATTGGATTTGTTGCACATGCATTAAAATAATCGCTAGTTCCAAAAGTAGGAGGTTTCCATCCAATGCATTTTTCAATCTCCTTAGGATTTTGTAAAGGAAAACTCTCAGATTGTGGGCAACTCGAATACTCCTCAAAATCCCCATTGACAACCAAATTTTGCTGCGCCTTAGCGGGCGCAACCAATGAAAACAGTAGAATAATACTATATAAAGCAGATTTTATACCCGACCAAAAGCCGGGACTGAACACGTTGATATATTTAAGATTGTTCGGCAATTGATAAACTTGTTTTTTTTAAAATAGTGATTTGTTTTGTCTTCCATCCGGAACACGGGAAACTACCTACATCCAGTAGACGTCTTACCACTTAAAAGGTTGGATTATTTTTCATAAGCATTCAGATTATAGATTACTAAATAGTGATCACTTTCAGACTAATCCAAAAGAATGATGCAAAGTCGCTTTTAAGCTCGTAAATGATTTACATTCTTACTATCTCAATTGGGTATATTGAGTCAAATATAGGTAATTAATACACATAAGTGAGTATACTAATTCAGGTTGTTGTGAATTTATAAGTTTTCGCCTTCAATTCAATAAAACCTGCTATGTAAATATGAATAATGATAAATAGTGGAATGGCGGGAACAATCTTTCTTACAACTGGATAAAATCTACGTCCAGTAAATCCTGTATGTAGCGCAGTTTTTTGCGTTCTACGGCTTCCACGAGGCTCAGGGAAATTCCTCTTTTTCCTGCACGGGCAGTTCTTCCGCTTCGGTGTGTGTAATAATCCGGGTCGTCTGGTAATTGGTAATGAACTACGAAAGCCAGGTCGGGAAAGTCCATGCCGCGTGCTGCAATGTCTGAAGCCACCAGGTACTGCGTTTGTTCCTGTGAAAACATACGCATCGCTTTCTCGCGTTCTTTCGGAAACATTTCCCCGTAAATTTCCGTCACCTTCTTTTCGTGGGTTCTGAGGAAACGTGCCACATGCTCCACATCGCCTTTTGTTCTGCAAAAGACAATTCCCCGCCCCTTTTTCATGGTGCTTAGGAATTCGAGGAGCATCATCGGTTTGTCTTCTTTCTGACATTCCACATACTGGTGCTCGATCATCGGGTTCATGACCTTCTTAGTAGCAATGATAGCCTGCGGTGCATCCATGTGCAGGGTTTTCTTGATCCATTTGGTCAATTCGCCGTGAATGGTGGCAGAAAAGAGCCATTTTTTATGAAAATCATTGGTTTCACCCAATATTTTGTCAATTTCTTTCATAAACCCTTTCGCATAGAGTTCGTCTGCCTCATCCAGAACGATGGTTTTAACGCGTCTGAGTGAAACCGCTTTCGAACGGACCAATTCCAGCAGTCTTCCCGGAGTTGCAACCAACACATGGGTAGGGCGCTGAAGATCCCGTTTTTGCTGTTCGATATCGTCTCCCTTGACGATGGATTGAATAAAGAATTTATCCAGGTTCTTGGAGAGTTTGAACAGGGTTTTTGCGGTCTGAACGACTAATTCACGTGTGGGTACCAAAACAACAGCCTGTACATCTTTATCCTTCGCATCAATGCGCTGTAAAAGCGGAACGCCGTATGCAATGGTTTTTCCCGAACCGGTGTGTGCTTGTCCCACATAATCCTGGTGCTTTTCAATCAGGTATTTCCAGGCATGTTCCTGGATGGGAGTCGGGTTCGTAAAACCCAATTCGGCCAACCTGCTTAAAATTTTCGGATTAATCGGTGAATTTGTCTTCATGTTACAAAGGTACGCAGAACTATTGAGACCTCCCACAAAGCAGGCTATCACAAAACTAAACTCACCACAAATTCACAAATTTCGAGAGTCGCCTAATACTTACGCTGAAGCTTCAGCATAAGCGTTGCGGTAAAAGAAAATATAGGACTTACTTTTTCAACTTATCCCGCTCCTGCCCCAGTTTCCAGATCCTGTACTTAGTGTATTTGATGTATTTCTTCTTCCCTTTGCTTTCGGTTAAATGCTGCTGAAGTCCCTGGTAGAGATAGATCGCATCTTCGTAATCTTTCTTTGTGAGGACTTGTTTTCGTTTGGTTTTCTTATCGATCACTTTGTTGATACGCACTTCCAGGAGCTTCACCCCTGCTCCTTTTACTTTTCTGTTGAATTTCTGAGCTGCAAAAGCTTCATCCAGCAACTGGTCTTTCCAATCTTTCTTTAAACGCCGGGTGAGGACAGAATCACTTGGAGGAACGTTTTTTGAATCGGGGATTTTAAATAAAAAGCGTTTGTAGCGAAAATCTTTATAAGACCGCTGCTTATTCAGGCATTGAAAAGCAGGATCGGCAGGAAGGTGAATGATCCCGAATTTTACCGGATCCGTGAACAGGAAATCGTAATTGATGCGATCCTGGTCGAGACGCTTATTGGTGAAATGCTGCATTCCGAAGGTCACATCCAAAGGATACCAGCGTCCATCGACCCGAACGACGTTCCAGGCATGATTGTAATAGCTTTTCTTAACCGGATGAAAAAGGCTGAAGGTTTTGGAATACCCGGAGACCCGGAAACAACCGATCTGCATACTGTCACAAAGGGTTACAAACAAATTGGAAAAATCACCGCAGACGCCCTTCTTCTTTTTAATGACTTCCGACAAGTACAGCTCGCGCCTGATGTCGCGCTTATAAATCAATTTCAGCCGATTCAGATCGTATTTGTAAGAACCTGCAATATAGGTATAGATGGTATAGACTTTTTCGGTTTCCGTTTGACAGGAATCTTCGAACAAATGCGCGACTTTATCCCAGGAACGCTCTTCTTTGGCAGCAAGCTTTGCAATTTGATTCAAACGAACGGTATCCAATTGCTGACCAAGGAAAACAGCTGTGCGGTTTTGAGCGAAAACAAAAAAACCACATACCAAAAACAAAAAGATCAGGAGGCTTTTCTTCAAAGTTTCATTTCTTAAGAGTTACAAAAATAAGACTTTCTGCTTTCCCATTTCTATTTTGATTTAATGGATTCTATTGGTACACTTTCCTGTTCAATAAACACTTTTACAACGCCCTCTTCACAATCTTTCACATCCTTTCCGGAACGTTTGGGGATGTACAATACTTTTTTCTTTTTCTGACGCTTGTTTTTTTGTTTCGATGACTTGATACTGGTTGTAACCACGAGTTGATCATAGATGATCGGAATGAAGATCTTTCCTTCGGGATCCACGAAGCCAAATTTCGATTTGTCCATGACCAGCGCATACCCGCAATACAGGTCGTTGAATTTCCCTACACTGTCGTACCTTAAAACCCAGGCAGCTCCCTGAAGTGACGAACGATTCGTTGTAGATTCGACGGCTTCCCCTTCCAGCTTATCATTGGTGTAACCCAGCACGGTTACCGTAGGCTTTGGAAGCGGAACCGAATCTTTAAGAGATGCCGAAGATTGGTTTTTCACCACCTCCTCTTTCGTATTTATGCGATCATTAGATGCAGCACTACGTTTCCCCAGGGTGAAGTCAGAACTGATCTTAGTCTCCGTAACAGATTCCCCAGCCTTTTGCCAATCAGTAGGTTGAATAAGAGAACTTTTGCCTCCTGTTTGGTTGGGTTGATGGTTTATTTGATCAGCGCGACATATTAACTCTTCTGTGCTTTCTTTGATTTTCAGTGCATCTGCTTCGGATGTGCGTTTACTTGTTCCGTTTTGATTTTGCAGCCAATAAATGATCCCAACTGCAGCAATTGCGCTTACCACTACTCCAACAGTAAACTGTTTGATGCGCAGGTTCCGTAAGTACAATTTCCCGGTATTTTTGATCATGTTTCGCTGTGATGCACGCTTAGCAGCTGATTGAATGAGCTGATGCGTTTCCAGTTCTTCTCTCAGTTCCGGGTTGATGCTCAATTCCTGTTCGAATGCGCTTTTTCCTTCTTCCGAAAGTTCGTTTTGCAGGTAAAGTTCTATGAGTTGATTCCAATTTGTTTCCATGTCTTACGCTTTAATTGGTTCAACCATTAGTTCCTGATCCTGAATCATTTCTTTTGCTTTTTGAAGGCAGCGGTATTTCTGTGCTTTTGCAACTTTGTCATTCCGTAAGCCGATCTTTTTGGCAATATCCACCATGTTCCATCCCAATCCGTAAAACAACTGGAGCAGTTCCTGGCATTGAGCGCCTAATTTCTGAAGGGTAGACTCCACTTCCCGGATTTTCATTTCTTTTTCAAACCACTGATCTTCCACAGCTTCCATGTTTTCATGTAATTCGGATGATGGCTGTTTCTGTTCTTTGCGTGCCTGGTTATACCACAGGAGCTTGCAGGTGTTCCGCACATAGAAAAAGGGTTCTACGGTCAATTCGAAGTCAGAAGATTCCCGTTTGCGGACATAGATTAGCAGGGCTTCCTGGAAAATATCTTCCCCACTCACTGAATCGCAGCCCAAAGTCTTCAGATAACGGCGGATATCCGGCCATTTCCGATAGAGTTGTTTGAGTTCCTGCTGCATATTTACGGTTCCGGTCATGGAGCTGTTTTTATTGGAATGTCGGGAAAGTGAAAAGGTAAACAATTATTCAGTAATTCTGTCTTGATAACTATCGGATCCGAATTTGAAAGATTCATTCTGCCAATAAATACTAAAAGCAGGTTCTGCTATTAATGGATCGTTAATTTAGAAGTACACACTAACAATTAAAAACTTCTGATTATGATACAAGTTGTCACAGTAGCATTAGCCGTACTAGTTATCATTATAAACGGAATCCTCGGGCATTATTACCCGACAAGCGCAATCCTGGGAACGCCCATTATGATTGGAATCAGTTCTCTCATCCTTGTTTTAGGCTTAAGAAGAGCGGCCACCATCTGGAAAAGTGGTTTGATCCTTTTCTGCGCGATCTTAAATGATTTCCTGCTCCTAAGTTATTCCGGCGGAGTTCATGACAATAAAGGAGACGCCCTGATCAGTTCTTACTTCTTCTATGGATTAATTGCCGGGTTTCTTATTTTGATCCTGGGAACTTTCAACAGTAAGGATAAACTACCGCGCAAATTAATTGGGTATGCACTATTTCCATTGGGGGCGTTTATTTACTGGCAAATACGGTGAGAATTTCGAATTATCAGAAACTTCTTTAAGAGTAAAAATCCTTCTTTGAAAAAGGTCACTGAATGCTTACGCAGGAACTTCAGCATAGGCGCAGCGAAGTCGAAGTGCTTTTTTCATTAAATTGCGGGCAACAAACTGAAACCTGAATGACAATTGTATTCAAACTTTTCATCAGCCTGTTGTTTCTGCTGTTCTTTCAGAATGGATTTTCGCAGCAGGAGAAGGCAAAGATCCTGGCAAATTTTGATTACGTGGAATATTATCCGGATTCGACGATTCGGGCTGCTCACCAATTTATCGGTTTTACGCTGGAGCGATTTACGGTAGAATTTAATGAAGCCGGAATGCCGGTTGCTATGGGGAATTATCAAAAAGGAAAACAGGTTGGTGAGTGGATTTATTCTGATGGCTCACATCGCATTTTTCCGAAGTTCAGTACCATTGAGGATCCAACGGTTATAGCTTTTGATCCTTATGATCCAACTGATCACAGAACCGGATCCATACGCCCGGGATGCGGAACAGGAACCATGCAGGCAATGAAGGATTTCAGAACAAAATACCAGGATTTACTCAACCCGGAAGCAAAAAATGAATAATTCCCCTTCAAAGAAATTTCAATTAATTTCAGAAAAATACTAGCTTAGCCTCAAATAAACTTATGAATCCTCAGCCTCACAATCCTGTTTCATGGCATAAACTATCACTTATTTCAACAGGTTTTATACTTATCCTAAATGTTCTTGCAAATCTCTTTGCAACTAATTTCAAAACGGAATACCTAATCAATATGTTTGATGCGGAATATTTGCTTTTTGAAATTGTATTGGAGGGAGTGGGTATTTTTCTATGTGCAGTCGGAACAGTTCTTTTCACAAGCAAACTCAGTGATTTCAGCTTTAGAGCAGTTATCCTCAAAATGATCTTATTTTCTTTCTTCTATCTTCTGTTTTGCATCATTTATCAATTCATTGGTTATTTGGCTTTTACAGCAAATGGTATGAATCCTAAAATCATCGGCTCTGAGTTCCTGAATTTCCAATTTTTTATTGTCGGAATGAGGTATTCTTTTGTATTTATGGTGATCTGGATGGTTTTGAAGTTTCATAAGAAAACTTCAATGAATGAATAGTTATTGATTTTTACACACCTTTAAAAAACACTTTTATGGATCACCCAACTACAAATCTGTTTGATACCCTTGTATCGAATGTCCGGAATACGAACAGTTACGAAGATTTAGAAGCCTTGTATACTGCTTTTTTCGCACTGGAGGAATGGACTTTCATTGTTTCCAAAGAATCTTCTTTCGAAGACGCGAAGCCTTTCATCGGAGTAATAGATGAAAAACCCTGGATCTTTGTATTTACAGACGGAATGAAAGCAACACAGTATGCTCAGGCAGCGGGAAGTTTTATGGAACGTGACGGAAATACAGTCGTTATTCGTATGAGCAGAGAGGCCGGTATGAATTATGTGAAAGCAATCCAGGAAATCGGGGCTTATGGAATTCGTTTCAATGAAGGTGAGAACGGCTGGTTTGTTGATATTCCGGGACTTTTCCGAATTGACGATTACCTCTTGCAGCAATTCTTAAAACGTGTTCAGCAATTGTAAGGAGATCCATTCCTTTAAATTTTGGTAATTCTCACCCCACATTCAATGCGTATCTTTGATTTTTAGGTAATTTCAAAAAAAATAACAGATTGAATGGAAGACGTAGACAATATTGAGCTTACTTATTTAGATATTTCCGATTATGAAGCGCTGAAGGAAGCGATGGTGGAATCCTATACGGGATTGGCGAATGCTTACTGGACGCGGAACCAGGTGGAAACGCTGATCAATCAGTTTCCTGACGGGCAGGTGGCCATTAAAGTGAACGGCCAGATTGCCGGTGTGGCATTGTCGATTATCGTGGAGTCCTCGAAATTTGACCATTTACATACTTACAAACAGATTACAGGGAATTATACGTTCAATACGCATCGTCCGGGAGGGAATATCCTTTACGGAATTGATGTTTTTATCAAAAAAGAGTTTCGGGGTCTGCGCCTGGGACGAAGGTTGTATGATTACCGCAAGGAATTGTGCGAAAAACTAAACCTCAAAGGGATTGCCTTTGGAGGAAGGCTGCCGAATTATCATCTTTACGCAAAGGAAATATCGCCAAGGGAATATATTGAAAAGGTGAAACGCAAAGAAATTCACGATCCGGTACTCGATTTCCAGATGTCGAACGATTTTCACCCTTCCAAGATCCTGAAGAATTACCTGGAAGGCGATTCGCACTCGAAGGATTACGCTGTTTTACTGGAATGGGATAATTTGTATTACGAAGAAGAGAATGAAGCCCCGAGTGCTATTAAAACCGTGGTCCGTTTGGGATTGATCCAGTGGCAGATGCGGCCCTACTCCAACCTCGACGAGCTCATGCAGCAGGCAGAATATTTCGTGGATGCCGTTTCGGGCTACCGGTCGGATTTTGCCTTGTTCCCGGAGTTCTTCAATGCCCCGCTGATGGCTGAAAACAACCATTTATCGGAACCGCAGGCTATCCGGGAACTGGCTAAATACACACATGAAGTGGTGCAGCAATTTTCGAAGCTGGCAATCAGCTACAACATCAATATCATTACGGGAAGTATGCCCGAAATCCAAAACGACCGGCTTTATAACGTGGGCTACCTTTGCCACCGCGACGGACGCATTGAAAGTTTTGAAAAAATACACGTCACCCCGGATGAAGCAAAGATCTGGGGAATGGAAGGCGGAAACCACCTGCAGGTTTTTGATACCGATTGCGGAAAGATCGGGATCCTGATCTGTTACGATGTTGAATTCCCGGAATTGAGCCGATTACTGGCCGGCGAAGGAATGGATATTCTCTTTGTTCCTTTCCTGACAGATACGCAGAACGGGTATTCACGCGTGCGGCATTGTGCACAGGCACGGGCAATTGAGAACGAATGCTATGTGGCTATTGCGGGAAGTGTTGGAAACCTTCCGAATGTGCACAACATGGATATTCAGTACTCGCAGTCGATGGTGTTTACTCCCTGCGATTTTGCCTTTCCGTCCAACGGAATTAAAGCAGAAGCAACGCCAAATACGGAAATGATCCTGATTGCGGATGTGGATATTACCTTGCTGCGCGAATTGAACCAATTCGGATCGGTGCGCAACCTGAAGGACCGAAGAACGGATATTTATGATCTGAAGAAGCGGAAGAGAAAAGATAATTCGTGATTCCTAATTACGAATTATTAGATTCCAGTTATTCGCCCTGGCGAATTTAGAATCACATTGCTACCCCATAAAACAAAGAGATTCGAATGATTTGGATCGTGATACAATTGGATCGATTCATAATTGAAAAAATGGTATTATAATTGTAAAACAAGATTTTTAAATTGAAACCAATGAAAAACCTATTTTTATTACTAGTACTCTTCTTAGCGTCTCATGGTGTGAATGCACAGCAAGTTTATTCGGTTGATTACGAATCACAGGCGGATGTAAAAGTCTTTGTTGTGAATTATGAATCACAAGCTGATCTGCTTGTTTACAAAGTGAAATATTCTTCCCAGGCAGGCGAAAATGACGGAAAATGGTTCTTTGTGGATTACGAAAGCCAGGCTAAAAAATCGGTTTATTTCGTGAAATATGAGAGCCAGGCAGATTTGAAGATCTTTTTTGTAGAGTACGAAAGTCAGGCGGGCTGGAAAAACAACAGCAAGAAACAGCTGATGTACTAAGTGAGAAGGTAAAAAGCAAAAGTGAGAAAAGCAGATCCTTTTATTTTTTTTGACTTCTCACTTTTAACTTTTCAATTAACTTCGTGGTATGTGGCTTAAAAATCTGGTTAAATACTATTTCAGCAAACGCATACACCGCGACAAACTTCACCCTTCTGTTGGCATTCAGCAGCGATCTTTGATGCAGCACTATCAGCTTGCGCAAAAGAATCAGCAGGTACCGGCTCTTAATACTACCGGATTCAAGGTATTTTCTCAATTTGAGGAAGACGGACTGTTGCTCTTTTTGTTTTCCCTGATTGGCGAAGGAAGCAAAACCTTTATCGAGATTGGTTCCAACGACGGTATTAACAGCAATTGCAGTAACCTGGCCATTCATTTCGGCTGGTCCGGGCTCTTCTTTGAAGGCGATCCGAAACTGATCCGCCGCGGGGAAAAGTTCTATTCAAAGATCCCCACTCCTTATCATCCGAAACCGAAGTACATCCAGGCAATCATTCAACGGGAGAACATCAACGAATTGATCTCAAAAGCCGGTCTTGCAGGTGAAATCGAATTGCTCTCCATTGATATCGACGGAAACGATTACTGGGTTTGGGGTGCACTGACAGTTGTTCAGCCTAAAGTAGTGGTGATCGAAACACATACCGAATTCGGTTTGGAAAATATTGTAGTTCCTTACGACCCCAATTACATGTATCCCGGAAAGCATCCAATCTACCATGGAGCAAGCGTTTTGGCGATGAATAAGCTGGCAGAAAAGAAAGGTTATCGCCTTGTTGGTGCAAATGATTTGGGAATGAACCAGATTTATATCAGAAAAGATTTACTTTTAGAAGAAGTACCAAGTGTTTCACCCGAATCAACTTTGTGGCATCCGAAAGCAAAAGCGGACTATGCAAAGTTCGGTGAAATTAAAGATTGGGAATACATTAAAGGTTAATTTATGATCAGAAAAACGCTCTACTCGAAACAGGCTTTGGAAATAAGTATTGATCGAATCAATAAGCTGCAGGCAGATATGCAGCCGATTTGGGGAAAAATGAATGCTTCACAGGTGCTGGACCATTGCAGTGAAACCATGAAAGTGGCCCGCGGACAAAAAGTACTGAAACGTTTGTTTGTCAGCTATGTTTTGGGAAGCATGATGAAAAGTGCTTTCTACAACGATAAACCGGTATCAAAAAACAGTCCGACACACAAAGATTTCATCATTTCCGACACTTCTGACTTTGAAAAAGCAAAACAGGAACTGATCGATCATTTGGTTGCGTTTCAGGAAGGCGGAATGGACCAATGCACCGCTGCTCCGCATGCATTCTTCGGAAAAGTAACCAAAGAACAATGGGGATTGGGAATGTACAAACACCTCGACCATCATTTACAGCAATTCGGAGTATAACATGGAATTTATTGATCAGGCATTGGATGATTACTGCTGCGCACATACCACAGCCGAATCTGCCTTATTGGCAAAACTGAACCGCGATACGCACGTGAACATTCTGCAGCCTCGGATGCTGAGCGGACATTTTCAGGGTCGTTTACTGAGCCTGCTTTCCAAAATGATCCGTCCGGAGCGCATTCTCGAAATCGGAACATATACCGGCTATTCGGCACTTTGCATGGCCGAAGGACTGACGGAAAACGGAAAGATCATTACACTGGATATCAATGCCCAGCTGGAAGATTTCGTTCGTTCGTACCTGGCGGAAAGTGAATATGGTTCCAAAGTAGATTACCGCATCTGCAATGCTATGGAAGAAATCCCGAAAATGGACGAACAGTTTGACCTGGTCTTCATAGATGCGGACAAAATGAACTACATCCATTATTACCACCTCGTTTTCGACAAAGTAAAACCGGGAGGATATATTTTGTCGGACAATGTTCTCTGGTCGGGAAAAGTGGTGCAAACCGAAGGAAAGATCGATAAAGACACGCAGTTACTGAAAGAATTCAACGAATTGATCCACAACGATGAACGGGTTGAGAATATTCTGCTTCCGATTCGGGACGGGGTAATGATAGCTCGCAAAAAACAATTTAAAAGGTGATTGAATGCTTACGCAGGAGCTTCAGCATAGGCGCAGCGGAGTCGAAATCCCGTCAATTATTTTTTCTAATTATCCATGAAGGAATGATCAATTATCAAGAGATTTTTAGTTTTGATAATTGCTTCATTAATAATTGATCATTACTGCGGACGAATAACGGCTTTTTCTTTTTCCAGTTCCACGTCGGTTAATTTGCTTTTCGAAACGAACCTTCCCTCTTTAAACTCATAAGTCAGCAGGTCGTATCCATCGTAACTGGTGCTCACTCCCTCATTTTTAAAAGGAAGAGCGATCTTCAAAACACCGTTAAATTCTTTTCCATTCACATAGAATTCGAGTGTTTCCAGGTTTTTTAAGAATTTACTGTATTCCAGGAAAATTTCATCGGTTTCTATCTTTTTTCGGTCTGAAAGGTAATAATGAACCACTTTGAAAGTGTTCTTTCCATCTATTTTCTTTGGAAGTGCCTGGGTTGTGAGAAACAATTTCTTCTTTTCAGTCACAATGTTGCCGGAGCAAATACTGAAATAACTTCTTCCTACTTTTTGCTCTTTGCAATCTGTTTGCGCATTCAGGCGACCTGAAATAAGCGAACTCAGGAATAAAAGTCCAAAAATATTAAGGAGAAATCTGGTTTTCATCGGTTTTATTTTTTTAAAATTACAAATTCCTAATTACGAATTCCTAATTATGGATTTAAGTTACTAGAAAAAATCATACCAATTTCTCTAATTACAAATACCCTAATTACAAATTCCGAATGAATGAAAAGGTTACTTCGAATCTTTTGAATTTTCTTGCGAAAAACGGTAACCTTTTCGCGGAAATTACGATATAGTAAATCAGGCACACTTATTGCCCTGATTCGAACTGTATTTTATTGCATATGTGGAAAAACTACTTAGTTGTTGCAGGAATTTCTCTTGCTTTCAATCATTCATTTTACGCGCAGGAGGAAGATCCTTCCTGTTTAGCTCCTTCCAAAAAGACCCAAAAGCTGATTGATGCCGGTAAAAACTCCGCTGACCTGCAGTCGGCTGCAGCCAATTTTGCCAAGGCCATGGAATCAGAACCGGACAATGCGGGGGCTTATTACGAATTTGGAATGTATGCTTACGAATCGGGAAGGAAAGCTTATGAATCCAATCCGAACCCTGCACTGGGCGACCGCAGTTTCCTAAAAGCAGAAGGATTGTTCGAAAAAGCTGCCGAATTATGCCCGGATTATCATTCCGACATTTATTATTACCTCGGAGTAATCAATTACACGCAGGATGAAAAAGAAGCAGCAAATGCCTGGTTCGAAAAGTTCATAGCATTTAAGAACAATGATAACAGCCGCTACGGCGCAGAATATACCAAACAATTGGCAGACGTTAAGAAGTTACTGGCTTCCCAAAAAGAGGAAACAGAAATGCTGGCCAAAGAAGTTCCTTTCAACCCGAAAAAAGTGACGGGTGTGAGTACGGACAAAGACGACGAGTATCTACCCATGATCTCACCTGATAACTTACTGATGTTTTATACCCGCAAACAGGACCTGAAAAACCTGGGGGATGTGGTTTCGAATATGCAGGAAGTCTATACCTTCTCCAGCAGAACAGATGATGCTATTGCATTTGACGGTGGAAAAGCATTTGAAAAACCATTCAATAAAGGCGATTTTCAAAGTTATGGCGGGGCAACCGTTTCCGTAGATAACAAGGAAATGATCATTTGTGCGTGCAAAAAAACGGAAGTCAACGGTCAGGCATACATGAACTGTGATCTGTATTCAACGACCTACCAGAAAACAGGTCCCAATCCGAAGGATTATCAATGGTCCGAATTGGTCAATTTAGGTCCGAAAATCAATACTCCCGACGGCTGGGAAGCACAACCTTCTTTGTCGGCAGATGGAAATACGCTGTTTTATACCGCAAACAGGAGAACGACCAAGGACAACGATGTGTTTGTTGTAAAAAGAAATGCAGACGGAACCTGGGGTGCTCCGCGACCTTTTGACGAGATCAATACGGCAGGAAAAGATAAAAGCCCGTTCCTTCACCAGGATAGTGAAACCCTGTATTTTGTTTCCACAGTTTCTGATGACCGCAAAGGAGTTGGTGGTTTGGATATCTTCTATATGCGCGAAGAAAACGGTGTTTGGAGCAAACCCAAGAACATCGGTTACCCGATCAACTCCAAAGGAGACGAAGTGGGGATCTTTGTTTCCACCGATGGAAAACTGGCTTACTTCTCTTCTCAGCAACAGGGAAAATGGGATATTTACGGATTTGAACTTTACGCAGAAGCTCGTCCGAAATCGGTGACGATCATCAAAGGAGATTTGAAAGACCCGAACGGAAAACCCATCGAAAATGCAACAATTGAAGTTGCTTACGAGAATTCAGACAAAGTAGAACAAGTACGCGTAAACGGGAACGACGGGAAATTTGCTGTCGTAGTAAAAACCGACAAACCTCAGGACATCATGGTTTCCGTGAAGAAAGACGGGGCTGCTTTTGATTCCAAACTGATCACCAAAGAGGAGATTACGAAGAAAGAGAACCGGGTGAACAACAAACTGGAGGTGAAAGAACTGAAAGTGGGTGAAGCTTACACGATCAATGACATTTTGTATGATTACAACTCGGATGTGCTTTCTACCAAATCGCGGTTCATTTTGCGCGAGTTTGCGCGTTTTCTGAAAACAAATCCGACGATTAAGATCATGATCCAGGGACATACGGACAGCGACGGTGATGATGCAAAGAACTTAGATCTTTCAGACCGACGAGCTAAAGGGGTGAAAAGCTACCTGGCCTCCCTTGGAATTGAAGAAGACCGACTGGAAGCACAGGGATATGGTGAAACGAAACCAAAGGCTGCAAACGATACTCCGGAAAACAAAGCAAAGAATCGTAGAACGGAGTTCCTGATTCAGGGAATGTGATATTAATTACGAATTACGAATACCTAATTCCTAATTGGAAGCGTGTGATTTGAAAGCAAAATGATGTACCGATGGGTATCGAAATCAAATTCAAAAAGTAGGGGCGAAAATTTTTCGCCCCTACTTTTATCAATAGTATTACAATGAAAACAATCGCCTCTTTTATAGTATTCCTTAGTTTATCCGCATGCAACGGGAAAACTACTAATGGAAAGACAATCGTGGTGGATGTTCGAAGTGAAGGGATTTGGAAACAAGGTCATGCTGCAACAGGCATTAACATTCCCCTACCCGAGCTGGAAAAGCACAAAACCGAATTATTGCAATACGATACGGTGATTTTTGTCTGTGAAACCGGAGAAAGTGCACAGCAGGCAACTTCTTACATGAATGCGCAGAAAGACCGCGCAACTGTGTTCAAAAACGGAATATCGTGGACGAACTACAATTGAAAATGGAGTATCCGCGGCTGTGGATTGAAAAGAATTGACTTCCATTACACCACCTTACACTGACCTTTCTCCACCAAAAAGATTAACCACAGAGCTTTAGCCAAAGCATTCAGTCACCTTTAATCTTTTGGCTTATGAATTTTAGAATTTACAAATTTATGTCTTTATAAAGATGTGAACAGATCTAAGGATAAAGTATTAATTTACAATACATTAACCTTTAAAGCTAATGAATTAATTTTAAGTCTAACAAAACTCAAAACGCTCTTGCATTTTGCATTTTTTGAATGTTATTGATTGATAACCTTAAACGACGTTCTTCTGTTTTTTTGGTGTAAGACTTCGCGCTCTGCTTTTACTTTGAAGGTATTGATGTATGCTTCAACTAACAGGACAGGCTTTCCTTCCGCATCCAGGACCGGTTTTTTGTCCGGACCGTATAGTTGGTTCGGCTGTGTTTCCCCGTATCCTTTCGGAACCATACGAGACGGATCAATGCCTTTTGAAACCAGGTAATCCACGCAGGATTTTGCTCTTCTTTGAGATAAATCCAGGTTATAAGCATCTTTTCCGCGAGCATCCGTGTGTGAATTGATTTCTACAATGATGTTGTTGTTCAATTCCAGGAAGTCGAATAACTTATCCAAAACGGCTTGGGAAGCAGGTCTGAGTTTATCGGAGTTAAAGTCGTACTCAATTCCTTCGATCTCAATCTCTTCCTGTGGAATGGGTTTCAAGTAAAAGTCTCTTGTAATGCTAGTTGTTTGCGTAATGGAATTCGTATTTACACTTGTTGCATCGGCAAAGTAATTGATCTTTTGCCCTTTGATAAACAATTCCACTCCGTAATTCAATTCCTTTTCATAGTAACCGTTTGAATCCGTTACGATGTTATAAGAGGGGAAAACCCCGCGTACATCTTTGAAGGTCAATTTTACATTCGGCAAGATCTCTTCGGTGTCTTTGTTGTAGGAATATCCGCTCAGGTAAATGTGAATCGGTTCATTCACTACTTCATAGATGTCGTAACAGCTTCCACCGGTACATGGCTCCCTGTCGCTGGAGAAAAACCCACGGGATAAGCGGGAATCCCACATCATGTATGCATCATCTCTTGCTGAGTTGATAGGCATTCCCAAATTTACCGGCACGCTGAATGCCTCTGTTTCACGTTCGTAATACGATTTAAAGACATCCAATCCACCCATGCTTCCGTGTCCGTTGGAAGAAAAGAATAAAGTAGATGAAACTTCGTGAAAGAACGGAGTTACTTCATCCTGGTCCGAGTTGATCAGGGAACCTAAGTTTTCCGGCTGACCGATGGTGTTTCCTGCAGAATCGATTGCGATCTTCCAGATATCCATTCCCCCTAGTCCACCCGGACGATTCGATGAAAAGTAAAGCGTTTTGCCATCCATCGAAACATAGGGCTGAATGCTCCTATATCCCGGATAATTCACCGATGAATCCAGCTTATAGGCTTCGAAGAATTTCATCTCCATCATTCGGGCAAGGTAAATATTTTGTTCGGTCTTCTTTTCTTCGCTCCAACGCGTATAGAAGATCACATTGTTGTTGTTAAAAGATCCTGCCCCATCGTTTTGAGCGCTGTTCAAAGGCCGTCCGAAGTTTGTGGGTGCAGACCAGGTGCTGTCTTCATTGAGGGAAACCCAGTAAAGGTCACACAAATATTCAGATTGCTGCTTTTCATTCAGGATCACACCTCCTGTTCGTGCAGAAGTAAACATCAGTTTTTGATCTTTATCGAAATACATGGTCGCAAAACTTGCTGTTCCACGGTTAAAAATAGCTGTATCTGCCATTTTCACACTGATTTCGCGCGTTTTTTCAATCTCTTCTTTCGCCAGGTAGCAGCCGGTCATCGCAACTTGTGCAGCATGAAGTAATTCATCATCAGCCTGCGGAGAACGGATGTAATCTTCAAACTGGGTGATCGCCTCATCATACTTACTGTTATTCATGTAGCTTTGAGCCAGATAATAGCTGTCGTCCGGATAGGCTTTTTCATCCACGGTGTTTTTCAGATGCTTTTCAGCATTCGGATAATCATGCAAACGATAATAGCACCAGGCAATGTGGTGATGCAGGTATTCCTCCATTGTTACCATCAAACTGGTATCCACGGCTATTTTTTTGGTGGAGAGTTTTTGATTGGTGACCTGTATTTCATAAGGATAAGTCATTGTTGATCTGGCCACAGAATCGGAAAGTGCCAATTTATATTGTTCAACGGCATTTGCGTAATCCAGTTTACTGAAATACTCATTACCCAAATAGATATACATTTTTTTTGATTGCGCCAGTGATAGTCCGGATATCACCAAAAACAACAAGCATACGATTTTAGATTTCATATTGAGAATGCGTATTTATAGTCGTGGACAGACTTTATAATCGGTTGGTTTTTTCTTTTTGTGCACATAAGTAAAGGATAGTTCAAATCCTCCCCTGCTTTTGGATGTGGATGTCAGTGACGATACATTGAAATCGTATGCCAGCTTAACGGTATATGCATCCTTCTTCACTCCCAGAGTAGCGATCATGGCATCTTTAGCACGTAAGATCACTCCTCCAAGCACATAGGCTCCGCTTCCTTTCAGGAAATAACCTGCTTCCAGGGCATAGGTCTGTTCGTGAAATTTCTTTTGCTGCATGATCAATACTTTCGGAATCACATAGAAGAGTTCTGTAATATTGATACGAGTTCCCAAATGCGTGTAAACACGAAGAGGGAGCTTGCTTTCCCTCCCGAAGAAGGATTCATTCGGCTGGGTAAGATTAAATACGGAAATCCCAATAAAGGGGTTCAAACGCGCCTGCGATTTGGAATAATAATATAAAGCACTCGCATTCAGCATGGGGATGAATTTGGATTGCGCACCGAAATTTTCCCCGGTCACCAGCGTTTGATCGAATTCACCGCCATTGTTCAGCGTATATTGGTTGTTGAATGACAAAAGCTGGTATTCCAGTGATTTTTGTGTGACACCACCTTGTAAACCGAAGTTCAGGATATGTGTTTTATTCTTGTTCAAAGGAACATAATAGGCTGCTGAAAGTAATCCCTGCAGCACATTGAAATTTCCTGCTCCTGCTCTGAAATTGTTGATCTGAACACCAAACCCCCATTTCTTTATCGGCATATCAAAACTGATCAGCGCAGAGGTATATGGTTTGTAGTTCACCGATTTCCATTGGGTACGGTATTGACCGTGGACCCTGAAATCACCTTCAACAACTCCCGTCAATGCAGGGTTCAAAAATAATGGTGCAGCATCATACATCGATAAATGCGCATCCTGTCCGTAAGACAATCCAGTCAAGAAAATGGCAAAAAAACATATTCTTAGTTTCCATGTCATTTTCGCATTGACGCTTGTCGTGACATTGTCTTCAAAAGCTTCGCTTTTTCTCATGGATTATCGAATTAAAGTTACGTCACCAGATTCTCTGACAACAAAATCACTTCCCATATCAATCACAAAAGTCCAGGTGTAAACGCCCAAAGGAACTGGTTCTCCTTTGTATGTTCCATCCCATCCCACTTCGGAGTCAGTTGATTCGAAAACCACTTGTCCCCAGTTATTATATACTTTAAAATCTACATTTCTGAACGGACCGCCGCGAATGATGAATACATCATTTTCTCCGTCACCATTGGGTGTAAATCCACTAGGAAGAACCGGTAGCAAGGCAATCGAAATTTGTTTTGAAATCGTATCGATACAACCGATGTTGTCTGAAATGGTAAGGGTTACCAGGTAAACACCACCGCCATCGTAGCTGTGGGTCGTAATCTCTGTGTTATCCCCTTCTCCGTCTCCGAAATCCCACTGCCAGGAAATAATGTTCCCAGGTGTTACATCCGTGAAGGTAATTTCCTGGTTCACCAATGCCGGATTCGGTGTTGCTGTGAAGGAAGCAGTTGGAATAGCATGCACATCAATCTGCTGAATCACCGTATTCGTACAACCAAAGTTCGACACAGCTGTCAGGCTCACATTGTAAATCCCGCTTGACGGGAATACAAATGAAGGGTCAGCCTGCGTACTGGAGCCAATTCCATTGAAATCATAAGAATAGCTACTGATCGTTCCGCTTGGAATAAATGAGGTATTCGTGAAATTCGTAGGATAAGATTCACAAGCTATCGAAGCATTGAATGAAGGCAGCGGCAACGGATAAACGGTCACCGGTTTGATCACCGTATCCACACAACCATTGCTGGATGTAACGATCATCTGCACATTGAAATTCCCCTGACTGGCATAAGCATGCTGCGGATTCTGTGCTATGGAACTTGTATTGTCTCCAAAAGACCAGGACCAGGAAGCAAGTGTTCCGGTATTGGCAACGGATGCATCGGTAAAGTTCATGTTACTGGCCTGACAAACATTTGTAAATGTGAAATCAGCTGTCGGGATCCGGTTGAATGTAATGACTAACGTATCTCTGTCTGGCGGACATCCAAAATTAGATGTTGAACTCAGGATCAAGCTGATCGGTCCACCTGAAACATCTCCTACAGAAGGAGCATACATTCCATCCAAAAAGCCAGGTCCGGGAACAAAGGTTCCTGTTCCCAGTGTTGACCAGGTCCCGGTTGTATCCGCCCCAATAATAGTTCCGTTCAGCTGAACCATCTGGTTCTGACAATAGGTCTGATCTGTTCCGGCGTTCACTTGCGGCGGAGAAACAAAAGTAACTCTCAAAGAATCATTCGCAATCGGGCAAATACCGGTTGTAGATAATATCACATCAATGAATCCGTTGGAAATATCTACCGGAGAAATGGTGTAAAAAGTATTCAGGCTGGAAGGATCTGAAATCGTCCCGAAACCGGAAGTTGTCCATTGTGTAGCAAATCCGGAAGTTACCGTTCCTGTTAAATTTAAGGTTGCGTTACTGGAACAAAGAGAGTCCATGGAAGTGATCGTTACCACCGGGAAATCAATGATCTGAATCTGAAGACTATCCCTTACTGCCAGGCAGTTTCCGTTATTGGTCGACTCCAGGTAAAGTGTTACCAACCCACCGAAGATATCCGCAGTTGACAATACGTAGTTTGTATTTAAGTTTGTCTGGGAAGGTGAAAAACCACCGGTTCCGTCAGCAGACCAGGTTCCTGTTGTAGTAATCCCTGTTATTATTCCATTTACGGCAACATTTGTTGTATTTGAACAAACCAGCTGATCACCTCCGGCATCAATAACCGGTGCATCCGTAAAGTAAATCACTACCGTATCCTGTTTATCCGCGCAGGAGAAGAAACTTCCCGTTGTGGTATAAAAAAGCACCACACTGTCAGCAGTCAAATCAGCCGGTGAAGGAGTATATGTGGTAGATGGCGAACCGATATTTCCAAAAGCACCTCCGTTTCCGCCACTCCATGTTGCAGCAGCCGAAAAGTTAAATGCACCACTAATAGGAATATCGCTTACATTGTTTTTACAGTAAGAATCATCCGTTCCAGCATTTGCTTCGGGCGATTGGATAAATGTTACGACCATCGTATCTCTTACAGGATCACAGTTTCCTGTGGAAGAAAGTACAAAAGTCAACGTTCCCTGCGTATAATCGGAAGTAGAAGGAACATAAGAAGTAGAAAGGTCTGCTGCATTTGCAAAAGAACCTGCTCCGTTGATTACGGTCCATTCTCCTGTTGTTGAACCACCTTCTACAGATCCGTTCAACAATACCGAAGGATCTCCGTTACAAAGCGTAGTGTCGTTTCCGGCTTTCGTATACACCTTTCGGTTAAATGCCGACATATAATGGTAATAACATCCGGAACCAGCACCCCCATTGATTACTCCCATTCCGAAAAATTCACTGGAGTTTGTAATTAAATTGGATGATCCAACCGGAATATTTGCCGTACTGAATGTAATCTGGGCACCACTCCAAAAACCTCCTGTTCCCGGAACAGGATTAAAGGCCGTACCCGGAACAAGCGTTGTACTGCCGTTCAGTGTAAAGTCATTAATTGCCGATGTAGGACATAGTAGGTTCAGAATAAATGTCTCTGAATTTGTTCGGGTAAAACTCACCTGGCTTGATCCGGCACAGTTGATCGGAGGCAATAAAGCTTCTCCAACCTCGCATCCGAATCCGCTTGCCTGTAAGACGTACACGTTTTTATCCGCATCCACATATGCCAGTGTTTCCGTGGCGGTCAGTACATACTTCCAGGTATCTCCCTGATTCAATAATTGAGAGAATGTTCCTAGATTCGTTGTGACACTTACGGATGTAAAGTTTTGAGTGGCAACAATGAAGATTCCTTCCTGGGAATTTGCGAACATATTACCTCTATTGACAATGTAATTTGTACCTACAACATCTACCGGAACGATCTGGTCTCCCATCAAATCCCGGCAGCCACCGCCTGAATTGGTTACCGAATCATCCGAAACAGTTACCGCAATCGGTTTGTCTGAAACCACGATGGTACCTCCGAGGTTATTTCCGGGAGTATTGGTGGCCTGGGAAACGTTCTCAACAGTATAGGTTTGTCCCCTGTTTAGCATGACCGAATAAGTAATTCCAGCAGGATGGCCAACTACAGTAGCTTTTGGAGTGATCCAAACGGTTGTGTTGTCTTCCGTAGCGACAATACAGATCATGGATTTTGGCTGGATCGGAGCATAGCTTCCATTCGCCCAGGTATTCTGGAACGGACAGACAAACTCAGTCCCGATTGCATTTTGTCCTTTCAAGGAGTAAGTTTCCGGATTATTAACTACCGTAACCGCTTCATAGACCACCGTAATCAGTGTATCAGCCTCGATTTTAATCCCGTAATTCAATACGTTATCCGCAGGTTTTGATTCCAGGGTATTTACAATGGAAGTCAAAAAATGGGAATTCAGTGAATTTGCCGGAACTACAAACGTAGAATCGTAGGTTCCAGCGGGCTGGTAAACCCGAACCGTTGTGGGCGAGTTGAATGTTGAAATGCGCAATGCAATGGGTGTGTTCCCAGCGTGGCTAGGCGATACCCAAGGTGCCGCAAACCAAAAAACCGAGTCAATCTGACCTTTACTTTCGAATGATCCGATCGTAAAAATCAAAGCTAGCAGCGGTATAATCCGACGTAATTTCATAAGCTCTAAATTCATCCTACTATTTGTTCTTATCGATTTCCTTTTGGATATCTTCCAGAATACTATTATTCAATTTATCATCTTCCTCCTCTAAAGAAGGTCTGTTTTTCGTAATTACAAACGAGATCCCGATCTCATGTGAACCCGCACTGTACTTTCTGATTTTTGTGTAACTGTAATCGTAGCCATAAGTAATTGCCAGGCGGTTTTTCAAACGAACTCCCAGAAAAATTCCCATTGCGTCGCTGGTCCTGAAATTCAATCCTCCAAAGAATTTATCTTTATAAGACAACTGGGCCAAAACAGACAATTGAGCAGGAACGGGTTTCGTATACCTGAATAAAACAGCAGGTCTCAATTCCCAGTTCTTTTTAAACAGGAATTTGTAAGAACTCATTAAAGTATAATGGAACTGTAAATTCTGATTGTATGAATTGAAACTCTTTCCCTTGACCATGTGATCAATTGTTCCGCTAAACTCAAATTTATCGCTGTATAATCTAAACCCTGCATTGACATCGAAAGCATTCCCGGAATAACTGTTTACCGTGAAAATCGGATCTCCCTCATCAGCAATGACAGCATCATATAACCGAACACGGTATTGAACAAACCCGGGACGAATCCCCAAGCCTATTTTCCATTGCTTAGTCATTTTGATCTGGTACCCATAATTCAAATAAACACCGGTTTTTCCAACCAACCCCATCTGCTCGGTCAATAACTGAACTCCGTAACCATGTTTCGCTTTATTCTTGAATGATCCGTGAAAATTCAAATAGAAATTCCGTGGAGCATCTTTAAATCCTACCCATTGATTTCTATTGTAAAAGCTCACTTCATGGTAATTCGTACTTCCGACATATGCCGGAGAGTAATGCAAAGGGTTTGCGAGCACATTTGTAAATAAGCTTTGCTGCTGTCCGTATGAAACAAAGAACAGAGCAACAAATAAGCTGGTAATTAAATTCTTACTGTTCATCTTAATCTCGTTTTCTTAACACCATTAGTACTCCTTTGTATATATCCGGGTCGGCATTCGCGTTCAACTGGATCACAAACATGTAATTCCCATCCGGAACAGGTTCTCCTTTGTAAGTTCCATCCCATGGAGTATCGTAACCATCCGATGTGAAAACGGTTTGTCCCCATTCATTGTAAATCTCGATGTGCACATTCGGATATGCCAATTCTAAAAATTCCAGCTTCCAGACATCATTCGAACTATCTCCGTTTGGAGAAATAATCGTCGGGATCAGCGTGTTAATTTCATCTGTAACAATGTCTACAGTAACGAATCGAATGGCACTATCAACACATCCCAGTGCATTGGTAATCTGTAGAATAATGTAATAGTTCCCGTTTGCATAGTAGGTATGCGTCGGATTTACGTTATTAGAAGTTGAGCCATCTCCAAAATTCCACGAGTAACTTACTGCATAATCAGATGTATCTATGAAATTGAATACTGCGGCGATATTGGGATCACCGGCAGAATTGTAGTAGAATCCTGCATCCGGCAGCGGATCAATCGTAATCGGTTCAATGATCGTATCCGAACAACCGTTCACGGTAGAGACAATATGTGTTATAGTATAAGTTCCACCACTTGCAAACTGCTGATTTACATCTGCCAGCGCTGCTGACCCTTGTCCACCAAAATCGTAGAACCAGTAATTAATCGTTTCAGAACTGGTTGAAGCATCCGTGAATGCAACTGTAACCTGGTTATTCGGGCATGAACTAACTGAATTGAAATCTGCAACCGGTTTATCGAAAACAGAGACAGAAATAGAAACCGTGTCTCTGCAGCCGTTTGAATTGGTAACAATCAGTTCCACAGGATAAGAACCCGGAGTACCGAAGTTATAGGTCGGATTTTGATTTCCGGAATTTTGACCTGTTTGAAATCTCCACGCCCAATTCGTTAATGTTCCTGAACCCGGAAGTGAAAAGTCTGTAAACGCAGTAGGAAGACCTTCACACACATTTGTTCCACTGAAGTTTGCAAATGGAGGCGCTACGAAATTAATCTGTATTCCATCCGTAACTACCGCACATGTTCCAATATTGGTTGATGTTAATGTCAGTACCACACTTCCGTTAGAAATTTCTGCTGCAGTTGGTGTATAAATCGCATTCAAAGCGGTATTGGACGGAGTAAAAGCTCCTGCCCCACCACTCCAGGCTCCACCAAATGGTCCGCCGATCACACTTCCGTTCAGTTGAACGGATGATGCGTTGGAACATTTCAATTGATTGGGACCTGCATCTACTTTCGGGGCATTATTGATCGACACATAGATACTGTCCTGAACCGGATTACAATTCCCGTTCGAAGTAGATTCCAGGTAAAGCCACACAAAACCTGCAGTAGTATCAGCCACGCTTGGAATGTAAGTGCAGTTTAAAGAACTGTTGTTCGGAGAGAAGATCCCTGTTCCGCTTGTAAGCCATTTACCGGTTGTGGTTGGTCCGCTTACTGTGCCGGACAAAGCCACATTCGCATTATTGGCGCAAACGATCACTGTGTCAGCGCCTGCCTGAACAACTGCTGCATTCGTAAAGTTCACCTCCATCGTATCTGAAACCATGGCACAGGAAATCGCATTCGTGGATGTCAATACAAACCGCACAGTTCCGGTAGTAATATCTGAAGCAGAAGGAACATATTCTGCATTTAAGGCATTTGCATCCGGTAAAAAGGTCCCGGATCCGTTGGATGTCCAGACCCCTGTAACGGCTCCTCCTCCAATAATTCCGTTCAACTGAACAATCGCATTGTTTTCACAAATGGATTGATCGGTATTGGCATTTACCAAAGGCGCAGGTGTAATTTCTAAAAATAAAGTATCTCTTGCAATCGGGCAGAATCCGGTAGTCGAAAGGACAATTCGGATCGGGCTGATCAAAGTATCCAAAGGACTTGGGACGTAAACATTGGGAACCGAATTCAATCCGTTCTGGAACGATCCGTATCCGTTACTTGACCAGGAACCGGTTACAGCTCCTCCTCCAACAATTCCGCTTAAAGTATAATCCACATTGGCGCAAACCGTATCGTCTAAACCAGCCTGTGCAAATGCAGTTGCATAGAAATCCGTATTGTAAGTGTAAGCAGCACCTGTATTTGTTCCGCCACCCGTAATCGTCCCCATGGTGAAAATATCCGCTAAGTTGACGATCATGTTGTGGCTGTTTAACGGAACTTCTGCAGTGCTGAAGAAAATTCGGGCAGCTTTATACTGACCAGCTGTTCCGGGAACATTCTGGAACATTCCGGCGGTAATCAAAGAAGAACTCCCGTTCAATAAAAAGTTTCCTTCAAATCCGGTTCTGGTTACCAAAACAACTCCCAGTGAATCAGAACTTGAACGTGAAAAGGCCATGTTATTATTTCCTTTACAATTCAAACTTGGAACAACAGCTGCACTCAATTCGCAACCAAATCCGGATACATGGTACACATAAACCGGTTTACTTGATTTAATCGATACCAGCTGATCTGTCAGCGGAATTTCCAATGTTTCCGAAGAATTGATCAGCGTAGTGGAAGTACTGATTCCGGTAACTTCAATACTGGAAGCATTCTGAGTTGCCAATACATAAATGCGGTCATGGGTTGATGTTCCTTTATAAATGGCATAATCTGTCCCGATGGAAGGAGTTGGAACCAATTGATCTCCAATCATATCCGCACAAGCTGACTGAACAAGCTGACCATCAAACAAAGTAACCGCAATGGGTTTATTTGCCGAAACGATGGAACCTGCCAGGCTTGTGACAGCAGAAACATCTACATCCCTGGCACTGTAAGTTTGTCCGGCATTCAAAACCACCGAAAAAGTTGCATTTGTGGCATGGCCGGTTATGGCCGTTCTTGGTGTAATTAAAACCGTTGTATTATTTAAAGTCGCAACGACTTCAATCCCTGAATAGGTCGCAGGAGTAGTTACGGCATTATTCCAAAACTTTTGAAAAGGTGTATAGAAGTTTATTCCAAGTGCTTTTCCTCCTTTCAGGCTGAAACTTTCTTTGTTATTGGAAGCAATGACTTCGAAGACCGTATTGATTAACCCGGTTGAACTGATCTTAATTCCATTATTTGAAATCACATTTCCTGCAGGGCTCTCTATTTGGGCAATCACTGAACTCAAATCGATACTGTCGCTTGAAAATGCGGGCATCGTTAACGTTAAGGGAATGAAAGCGCCGTTGGCAGGCTGCGTAACGGTAATGATTGCCGCCTGATCATACGATTGAAAACGCAATTTAACGGGAATTTGTCCAACTCCGGCAGAAACATCAGGAGCTGCAAACCAAAAAACGGTATCTCTCTGCGCATGAGAACTTACAGTAATAGTAAGGATAAACGCAAGCAGGAAAAGTTGTATAAATCTGAACATAATTAAGCTATCTCAGTTTCGAGGATGCAAAGATAGGTGATATAACATCAGTTTTAGCTAAAATTAAGAAAGCGAAACAAGCCATTCACACAGCCAAACCCTGAGTTTAAAAATAAAAATCAGTTAGTTACGAATTTAACGACATTTTTCGGGCATTCGTCTAAAACGTACTATCCGCTTAGTTACAACTAAGATTTACCGGTGATTGGGGGGAAGTTCCGGTTTTAATTTTGCAGCACGATCATGAAGAACAATGCTTCCTGTGACCGCCACATTTAAAGAAGAATTCCCGGGAAGCTTGATTACTTTCCGGCACTTGGCCAAAACAGAATCGGGAAGTCCCTGATCTTCTGAACCCAGCAGGTAAATGGCGCGTTTCGGATGTTCAAAGTCATGCAGAAACTCCGCATCATCCGTTAATTCGATTGCGATCAAATGACAATCATAGGGAACATTCTCACACAGATCTTCCAATGAATCGTAATGAAAATAAGGAATCCTGGCCCAGGTTCGCGTTACGTCCGAACTTTGTTTCTTGTACCGTTTTCCAACTGTAAAGATGTAGGAAGCACCTAAAATATAGGCAGATCTCCAAAGCGTCCCGATGTTGTGATCGGTTTTGGCATTAAATACTCCGATTGCGCAGTATCCCTGAACATTTGAAGTTCTCATAGATCTTCTGCCTTAATTTTCTCCACATTCAATGCACTTCCAATGTGAAAAATTGCATCTCCCTTATTGACCAAAGGCGCTTCATTGGTGCAAATAATGTATCCTGTGGCGTTGGATTTAATCTTACGCTCCGAAGATCCATACGGATCACTTACGAAGCCCAGTAAATCACCTTTTTCAACATGCTGTCCGTTCTTCACTTCCGAATGAAACACTCCCGACTGCGGAGCTCTTAACCACCTGGAAGATTTAATAATAATAGATTCCTCTTCAATGGGATCCAACTTGAAATTTTTCATGTTGAAATAATTCAAAATGCGCTGAATTCCGAGCAATCCTTCTTCCACAATCGTTTCATCAATCGAATTGGTTTTCCCGCCCTCAAACAAAAGGATCTTTTTCCCCATTTTGTTCAATGCTTCACGAACGGATTTTGAAATGTATCCCGAATGGACAATAAACGGAGGATTAAATACGCGGGCCAGCTCCATACTGATCGGGTCGGAAAGCAAGCAGCGGATTTGTGCAATATTGGAACGTTGGGCAGAACCTGTATGAAAATCAATGACCACATCTACATTGGGAGCGATCTGGTTCATAAACTGGTATGCAAACTGACTTGCCAGCGAACCATTTTTCGATCCCGGGAAACTCCGGTTCAAATCCCTTCCGTCAGGAAGCTCGCGTTTTAAGTTCAAATACCCGAATATGTTGAATACCGGCAGACAAATGATTGTTCCTGAGATGGGCTTATTCCATTTCTTACGAATGACCCTGCGGATGATCTCCATTCCGTTGATCTCATCTCCGTGCATTCCTGCCATTAACAAAACGATCGGTCCGTCTTTTAAAGATCTTTCAACAAAAACCGGAACCTGAACCGGGGTGTTCGTATGCAACTTCGCTACATCCATACTGAGTTCAACACTCTCACCGGGCAGAATTTCTTTTCCAAGTATGTAGAACTTTGCCATTTTTATCTTTTTACATTCTTCTCAATAAAAGCAATGATCTTTCCTGCAATGTCAACACCTGTAGCCCGTTCAATTCCTTCCAGTCCGGGAGAAGAGTTCACCTCCAGTACCAAAGGTCCGCGGGAAGACTGAAGTAAATCAACTCCTGCAACCCCCAAGCCTACTGCATCAGCAGCTTTGATCGCGGTCATTTTCTCTTCTTCTGTAAGCTGTAGAATCGTTGCCGTTCCGCCACGGTGAAGGTTTGAACGAAACTCCCCTTCTTTTCCCTGGCGCTTCATTGCTCCTACTACTTCTCCATCCACCACAAACGCACGAATATCGGCACCTCCGGCTTCTTTAATGAATTCCTGGACAATTACACGTGCTTTCAAACCATTGAAAGCTTCCAGAACCGACTGGGCAGCATTTTGATTTTCGGCCAAAACTACTCCCAATCCCTGAGTTCCCTCCAGTAGTTTCAATACAACAGGCGCACCACCGGCAGATTCTACTACGTGCTCCACGTTTCGCGAATAATTGGTGAAAACCGTTTTAGGAAGTCCGATCCCTTCTTTCGACAAGACCTGCAAACAGCGTAATTTGTCGCGTGAATGAACAATACCCCGTGAACTGTTCACTGAAAAAACATTCATCATTTCAAACTGCCGCACTACCGCAGTTCCGTAAAAAGTTACCGATGCTCCGACACGGGGAATCACCGCATCAAAACCTTCCAGGTATTCCGATCCTTAAAACAAGGAAGGGCCTTTTTGTTCGATTTCAATATTGCAACGCAAATGATCTACTATATGTGCTTCATGGCCGTGCTTTTCAGCCGCTTCAACCAGGCGTCTTGTAGAGTACAATTGTGGATTGCGTGATAAAATGGCAATTTTCATTCTTTTTCATGAAAGGCTCATCCCTTTCCTTCGATGATATAATAAGTTACTTATTCTCGTATTTATAAGAGCAATTTGTTTTGGACGTATCTATGAGAAAACGTTTATTCAGCAATCTGCGTCCCAGCAGTATCGGATTTCTCAAGCCGGTTCTTTCTGTCAGCGAAAATACGGTTTCATATGTTTCTCCGAACAACTGCACGTTACCTTTAACAAAAAATCGCTCCTGGGCTATTCCGTTAGAACTTTTTACAGTCTTGGTCTTAAAATCATTAAAAACGACTTCTTTACCTGTATAACCGGAAATGGAAGTATCGAGAAAGATCACCCGAAGCTGTTCTTTTTCGCCGAATTCAACCACTTCGATGGATTGGCAATGCATGGAGCTCGAATACGCTCCGGAATCAATTTTAACGGGTACATTCTCCAATTCAAAATCCGGAAAGGAAACTAAATCCTTACGCCCGATTATTTTCTTGTTCACTGCTTCCATATTTCTCGTTACCTTTGTAAAGAAGTTTATTATTCGGTGATCGAAATTAGAAAAAAAGCGATTCAGAAAAGAAAAATGACTTCAAATAAAAAAAAGTTAGCGGAATAAAACATAAATTGAAAAATTATTCCTAATATTGCACCCCCAATTATGGGTTAGTGAAAGAAAATTAGAGTCATGGATTTTATCAGAGAGCTTCAAAAAGAACTAGTAGAATTGAAAGAATTCCCAGCATTTGGCGCTGGAGATACCGTAACAGTATCATACAAAATTAAAGAAGGAAACAAAGAACGTATTCAGCAGTTTCAAGGTGTTGTTTTACAACGTCGCGGACAAGGTACAACTGAAACGTTTACAGTTCGCAAAATGTCAGGAAACATAGGCGTAGAACGTATCTTCCCTATTTCATCTCCTTTCATTGATACCATTACAGTAAACAAGCGTGGAGCTGTACGTCGTGCACGTATCTTCTACTTCCGTGGTCTTACAGGTAAAGCAGCACGTATCAAGGAAAAAAGAAGCTTCTCTCACTCATAAGCCGAAGATTTATCTCAATATATGGATCCCGACCTCGCTCTGCGAATGTCGGGATTTTTTGTTGGCACGCGATGCGTCGCGTGCTTACATGATTCCGGCATTAATTTTGTTTAGTATGCCGTCATGAAAATTATCCCAATCATCTTTCCCCTTCTGCTGATCCAGGCCTGCAGCGGACAAACCGAAACTAAAAGTATTCCTTCTCCGGAGACAGAATCGGAACAAAAAGAGAAACCCGATCCAATCCGGGAACTCTATGATCACTATCAAAACACCGGCACACCAAGTGTTTCTTCCGGAACGGTAAGCAACGGAAGTTTAAAGAACGGAAAGATCTTTCCTTTCCGGGGCCCGAACTTTGTTTATTTCGATTCCACCAGCTATTTGAATAAACATGCTTTCACTCATGAAAAAGTACATCGGGCAGTTTTAGCAACCTACAGCCGATTTGAATCCATTCTTCCCCACTTTGAATTCGGACTCATGGAATGTTCCAATGAGCATGGCGGTAAAATCTGGCCTCACAGAACGCATCAAAATGGCCTGAGCGTAGATTTTATGTCACCTCTTTTGAAGAACGGTGTTTCAACTGCTGATTTCAATACCATCGGACTTCCCCATTATTTAATGGATTTCAATGAAAATGGTGTTTATACGGAAGATTCAAGCTATTCGATCGATTTCAATCTCATGGCCCGGCATATTCTGGTCTTGAATGAAGAAGCCAAAAAACAGGGCTTAAAAATAGAGAAGGTCATTCTGAAGATTGGGTTGAAGGACCATTTGTTCGCAACCGAATACGGAAAGAAACTAAAAGCAAGCGGGATTTATTTCGCTACGAATTTGAGTGAGCTGATCGATAGTCTGCATGACGATCATTACCATGTGGATTTTTCACAATGAGAATAAACAGGGATCTACTTATTTTTCTTCGGATTCTTTCTGTTATCCCAAAAAGTAATTAGTGTAATAGTTGATCTATTTGTTATCCGATAATACAAAGTACTATGCGGATGAATTACAGCTTTTCGAACTGATTTATAATTCTTCAATTTAGAAACCGGATATAATTTAGGATGAGACTGAATTACTTTTAAAACCTCATAGGATTTTATAACGAAATCGTCTACTTCTTTCTGAGAGAATTTTTCAAGAATATAAGCATTAATCTGATCGAACGTCTCATCAGCTTTATCCGTCCAAACGATCTGCATTACAGCTTTAGATGAGGAAATTGCTTACGGTGTTTTTCAAGGATTTGGTTGTGCGATTTTACTTTCTCTTCGGACTCTTGTTCCAACCCTTTGAGAATTGCTTCTTCCTCCTCTTTTGTCACAGTATCTGCCCAGTCACTTTTCGGAAGATCTTTATTACCTGAAAGAAAAGCATAAACGGCACTTAGAGTAGTATTGTCATTTATACCCTCGATCATTTTATGTAAGTCCAATCTTAATTCCGCCGTACTCATAATACCAAAGATAAGAAGAAAAATTATTCGTTCTTGAAATTAAAATTCCTAATTCCTTTTTAGTGACATTAAATCCATTCACTCAATAAAACCAAGTATTCAGGTCTTTTAAGTTCATCGCTTCATTAAACCTTTTACCTTTCCGATTGTACTTTCTATAACAAACACACAACTTATGAAGATCATTCTTTTCCTGGGCATTTTTTTGGTCGGCCAGACCAGCTTTAGTCAGTCGGATACCGTTCGGATCAAAGAACTCTTAATTGAACTCACCAAAACGCCCAAACCACGTAATTACCAGAACATCGATCAACTGAATGAAACGGCCGCATTCATTTACAGCTACTTCAGGCAATATGCCGATACAGTCTTTTACCAAACCTATTCGGTAAATGGAATTACTTACGGAAATGTGGTTGCGCGCTTTGGAGACACCCTGAGCGAGCGCATGATCATTGGCGCGCACTATGACGTTTGCGGAAACCAGGAAGGCGCAGACGACAATGCCTCGGGAATTATTGGTTTACTGGAACTTGCGCGCATGCTAAAAGCACAGAAACAAAAGAAGAACATCGAACTGGTTGCCTATACTTTGGAAGAACCACCTTTCTTCCGCACGGAATACATGGGCTCTTTTATTCATGCGCAATCACTCAAACAGTCCAATGCCAGGATCTCCGGGATGATTTGCCTGGAAATGATCGGTTATTTCAATGAAGCAAAGCACACCCAGGATTATCCGATCGGGCTCTTAAAAATGTTCTACGGTTCCCGCGGAAATTACATCACGGTAGTAAACAAGTTCAGTAAGGGAAAAGCCGCCCGGAAATTCACCAAACGAATGGACCGTTTTGCCAAACTGCCCGTGAAGAAATTCAACGGACCAAAATCGCTCACAGGAATCGATTTTTCAGATCATTTAAACTATTGGAAAATGGGCTTCAGCGCCTGCATGGTAACAGACACCGCATTTTACCGGAACAAAAATTACCATCAAAAAACAGACGAAATGGGAACGCTCAACATTTCTAAAATGGCGCAAGTCATCGACGGAATATTTTTCAGTATCTTAGCTTAAATTCACGGATTATGAAAATACTGATGTTCACTTCGATCTTAGCAATCGCTGCTTCAACCAAAAGCTGTAATAAAAAAGAAGATTGTAAAGAAACTATCAAAGCAGATTGTATCTGTACGATGGAATACGATCCTGTTTGCGGATGTAATAATAAGACCTATTCCAATGCCTGTGCAGCTCAGTGTCATGGAATTACAAACTATGTGAAGGGGGAATGCCCAAATTAATTGAGAATTGAAAAGGTAAAAGGTAAAACTTCTCACTTTTCAATTTTCACTTTTCAATTAAATAATGACTGATATCCAAATCGTAAAAGCTTACTATGATGCGTTTAACTCCCGAAATTGGGACGAAATGCTGTCATTGGTAGATGAAAACATCACACACGAGCCTAACCAGGGGAAACCGCGCTCCGGAAAAGCATTGTTTACCGAATTTATGCAGCAAATGGATGCAAGCTATTCGGAAACGTTAAAAGATCTGGTACTTTTTTCTTCTGAAACAACAGGACGCATCGCCGCAGAATTCGTAGTTCACGGAACCTATAAAAAAGCAGAAGAAGGACTGCCCGCTGCTCACGGACAAAGCTACTTGCTTCCTGCAGCAGCCTTTTTAGAAGTGCAGGGTGGAAAAATAACGCGTGTGACAACCTATTACAACCTGGAATTGTGGATCGAGTTAGTTTCTAAATAAAGTGGAACAACTTCGTCAGAAACTAGTAACCGGAACAGATATTGCGGAATTGATTCCCCAGTTGGGTGAATTGCGCATTCGCGTTTTTCACGATTTCCCTTATTTGTATGATGGATCTCTGGAATACGAGAAAAAATACCTGCAGGTCTATACACAACATCCGTTAAGCATTGCTTTTGGTGTTTTCGACGGAGACCAGTTGGTTGGAGCTACCACCGGGATGCCTTTAAGTGCCGAATCAAAAGAAATTCAAAGACCATTTATTGAACGTGGATTGAACACTGACGAAATCTTCTATTTCGGAGAAAGCATTCTTTTGGATCCATACAGAGGACGAGGAATTGGACACCTCTTTTTTGATGTCCGCGAAAAACACGCCCTGGAAAACGGATTCAAAACCACCGCCTTCTGCTCGGTTATCCGGCCGGAAGATCATCCGCTGAAACCGGCAGATTATCGCTCCAATCATGACTTTTGGAAGAAACGCGGCTATTCGGAGCAGAATTATTCCTGCAGCATGTTTTGGCTCGACAGAAACGAAAAACAGGAAACGGAAAAAGAACTCACTTTTTGGACCAAAGAATGGAGGTAGGAAAACAGAATGAAAAGCAGAATGAGAATGAGAAATCATTCACATTGATGAACGAAAATCAAACCGTTATCAAAAAAAACATTGGGAAGCAAGTACTACTCTTTCTTGGTTGCGCCGCTTTTGTTTTTGGCTGTTTTCACATGATGAAGGGTACTTTCAAAAGTTCCCGCTACTCACCCGAATTTTTGATGGTTATTGGTATAATCGGAATCCTGTTTTTTGGTTTAGGCGGAATCGCAATGATCTTTAGTTTTTTAAAATCTTCTCCGGCACTGATAATCAATGAAAAAGGGATTACAAACCACTCTCAGGCCGGAAGTGCTTACCTCATTGAATGGGATAATATCCAATTAATTAAAATCATTACCGTTAGCGGCAAAAAACTGATTGCAATTGAATTAATCGACGATCAGAAAGTATTCGACCAGGTGAATGCACCTACCAGAACTCTAATGAAACTGAATGCACGTTTCTATAACACACCCGCATTTATCGCTTCATCCATGATCGAAATGAAAATTGAAGATATCCTGAGCTTAATCCGGCAAAAGAGAAGCGAACAAAAGAAGCGAACAAAACTCCGCGAAAGGGAGAAAGAAGATTCGGATACAAAATAAATTCCGGCCGCAATTCAATGCATAAGTTATCCTGAATTTCACTAACTTAAAGTCATGAAAGCATTCATCGATCAGCAGCGCACATTTTTCAATTCCAATCAAACAAAAGATCTGAATTTCAGGAAGGAACAGCTTCAGAAGCTAAAAACGCTCCTGCTGTCGAACCAAAACCGCCTGAACGAAGCCATTTATACTGATTTTGGGAAATCTCCCTTCGAGACCTTTACCAATGAATTCGGGCTCGTTTTCCTGGACATTGATGAGGCGTGCAGCAAACTCAAATCGTGGGCAAAACGCAAGCGTGTTCGTACCAATTGGGTCAATTTCCCGGCTAAAAGTTATCTCATTCCGGAACCCCTGGGTGTTTCTCTCATTATCGGTGCATGGAATTATCCTTACCAATTGTCTTTGGCTCCGGCTATTGCAGCCATTGCAGCCGGAAACACCGTGATCCTGAAACCAAGTGAACTTCCTTCCAATACCAGCAGGATTTTGGCGGAACTGATCAACACGACTTTCGATCCGGGATTCTTCCGGGTGATCGAGGGCGGAATCGATGAAACCACGGCTCTTCTCGAACAACGTTTTGACAAGATCTTTTTCACCGGAAGCACGAACGTGGGAAAGATCGTTTATCAAGCCGCCGCAAAACACCTGACTCCTGTCACACTGGAATTGGGAGGGAAAAGTCCGGCTATTTTTACCGAAGGAGCCAATCTGAAAATGGGGATTAAACGGCTGATCTGGGCCAAGTTCCTCAATTCCGGTCAAACATGCATTGCTCCGGACTACGTGCTTCTTCCCCAATCACTAAAGGATGAATTCCTGCAACTGGCAAAAGAAGCCATCGAACAGGCGGCCTATTCGCTCGAAAACGGAAATTATGTTCAGATCATCAACAACCGGAATGTGGAGCGCTTAAAGAAACTCATTGATCCGGATAAAGTTTATCTGGGAGGAGAAATTCTGGAAGAGAAACGAATCATTCAACCGACTTTGATGCATCGTGTAACATTTGAGGATGCCATCATGCAGGAAGAAATTTTCGGACCGATCTTACCCGTTTTAACTTACGATTCGCTGGACCAAGCAATTTCGGAAGTGAAAAAGCGGGAAAAACCTTTATCCTGTTATATTTTCACCAGGGATTCAAGTCTCAAAAACAAACTTTTAGACGAACTTTCATTCGGCGGTGGTGCTGTGAATGAAGCACTTATGCATATTTCCAACAGTCGTTTACCTTTTGGTGGTGTAGGGCACAGCGGTATGGGATCTTACCATGGAGAAGCAGGTTTTAAAACGTTTTCTCATCTCAAAAGCATCCTGGAGAAAGCCAGCTGGTTTGAGACCCAACTCAAATACTCACCCTATTCAGAAGGAAAACTCAAGTGGATCAAGCGTTTGATGGGACTTTAGAATGAAAGTTCAAAGTGTTCAAACCGAAAGCAGACTTTCAGTCGCTTTGGTTGAAACAGTGTCTAAGTAAAATATATTGAGCTATTGAACCTGTAAAACATATAATAAATCCGGCTTTTCTGTAAAGATTTTCACTTACAAATGAGTTAACTTTCAAGGAACAGACTTTAAACATGGAGTTATGAGCGCAAAAAAATCCAAAAGCACGGAAAAAAAATCCGGGGAAGAATTTCCGGGATATCCGATTTATCCGGCCAGTGAAGACATTTATCAGACCGACAAGGAAGAAAAAGACATTGATCCGGAAGACCCGAATAAAAAGAAACCATCGGATAAGACTTCAATCGACAAAGATTTGGATGTCCCGGGCTCCGAATTGGACGATGAGCAAGAGAACCTCGGAAGCGAAGACGAAGAAAACAATTATTACAGCTTGGGTGGCGATAACCACAACGATTTGGAGGAAAGTAAAGACTAATGGTTTGCAAAGACCACTTTAACCGGTTAGGTGTAGGCCTCCTTTAGTGAATTCAGGTGCGTTAAGCCGTTAAGCCTGGTTGATAAAAAGTAGGGAATCGGATCAGATCGTTTTTGAAATTCAACCCAAAGCTTCCAGGTTGCTTCTTTCGACAAGTGTTGTTTGTCTGAAGAACGACGGAGAAAGACCTGTGATTTTCTTAAACTGATTGGACAAGTGAGCCACACTGCTGTAATTCAACTTATAGGAAATCTCTGTCAGGTTCATTTCATCATACATTAAAAGCTCTTTTACACGCTCAATTTTATTCATGATGATAAATTGCTGAATGGTGATCCCTTTTACTTTCGAAAACACATTCGAAAGATAAGTATAATCGTAGTTTAGCTTTTCACTGATGTAATCGGAGTAGTTCATCTTGGGCGCTTCGTCCGAATAATGGATCATTTCAATAACAACCCCTTTGATCTGTTCGATCAGAATGCTTGTTTTGTCTTCCAGCAATTCCAGTCCGCACTTGGCTAAACTGGCGCGAATTTTTTCACGAAGTTCATCCGACACAGGTTCTTTCACCTCTACTACTCCCAAATCTACTTTACTGGGGCGCACCCCTAGATTTGCCAGCTCCTCTTTCACAATCATCTTACAACGAAGACTTACCATGTATTTTACAAATAACTTCATACTGCTTAATTTTTAATTAAAAAACTAATTCTGTTTGTTTAATTATTCAGGTATCAGCACTTGCAGGTAATTCTCTTTTTTTTGAAATAATGTTTGCTATAAACTTGGTAACGTGTGTGTGTGAATTGATTGTAAGGTAAGACGAATTAATTAGATGGCAAAGTCTACTGTTATGTTTTATAATTATTTCACAATTCAATCAACTACCGTTCAAATAAAAAAAAAGACCATTCAGCTACTTATATTGCCGAATGGTCCTTCAATTTAAAATCCGATCCATTGTTCTAATCCCTTCTTCCGGGAATCAGTTGTAAAACAATAGCTATCAGTGCAATGACTAATATCAAATGAAATAAACCGCCTGTATGGTAGCCAAAGTATCCGATGGCCCAACCTATAACTACGATAATTGCTATGGTGCTCAAAATTGCTCTCATGATTGTTTGTTTTATTGGTTAATATTTATCCCGGTACGTTCAGTACAGGTCTTGTCTGTTAGTCCTTACAATTGATCGGGGTTGTTTGATAAAAAAGGGATCCATTTGGGCGAATCCCTTTCGATAAACCAATTCTAACTTATCCTATCAACTGCATTTATTACTTTACATTATCTTTACCGATATCTTTAAAGGCTTTTCCAAGTTCGTCCATATCATTATTGAACTCTCTTTTAAATTCCTGCCAGTTTTCTCTTCCTGTCTTGTTCATTTCGTCCATCCGTGCTTCCATTTCATCGTTGCGTTTCTTAAGCGCTTCAATTCGTTCGTTTCTTTCACGAATGTTTTCTGCCCTGGCATTGACTCTTTCAGCTCTTAGTCTTTCTATTTCCTGTCTGTTGTTGTCAATATCGGTTTGCACGGAACGCCGGTATGCAGCCATCTCTTCTTCATATTCTCTCTGTGCCTCATTCAGGTCCTCTTTTGCATCCTGAACTTCGTCTCCGGCTTTGTCTACCCTTTCTGACTTTGTTCCCGTGCAGCTTGCCAGAACAACTACCAAAACGGATAACCCGATGCGGATTAATATCTTTTTCATGACTATCTAGATTTGCAGTGAAATTGTTTTCACTTAGAACAAATATGCACTTTGAGACTACTAAAAATCTTACACCTTTTACGGGAATTGTTATATATGTTACTGAAAAAAATCATAAAAAAGCGCCAATCCGAAGATTGACGCCTTTTCTCTAGATAGAACCTAACAGTTACTATTAGTCATATAATAGTAGCTGATAGTCATTCAGATCCAAAAATAATTACAACGTGAATTTATCTGCATCTTCCGAATCATTCGCACGATTTGGATTGTTCGACTGATTCGGGTTATTCTGGTTGTTCGACTGATTGGACTGGTTTAGAATACCCTGTATTTCATCGTGTGATTTATTGAGTTTCGTACTAAGCTGGTCCATCAATTGGTTCTCCTGCCCCGGCTGAAAATCCAAATCCGAATCTGTCAGTTCAGTGTATCTTTCCTTTAATCGGGAAGATTGTTGTCCCCAATTTCCTGAAATCTGGAAAGGCGCTGTATTTTGTCCGGTTCCTGAATTTGACTTTTGGTCGGAACCCTGGTTGGCATGCATATTCGTGCCTGTTCCTGAATTGGAATCCTGCTCATTCCCTCTTTCGTTCCACTGATTACCTCCGGAATTCCCCTGGTTCTGATTCTTTTGATCTGAATTTCCCTGGTTCCATTCGTTTCCGCCTGAGTTCCCCTGATTCGTTTGCGAACCTTCACGCTGCGTACCTGCATTTCCCTGATTTTGGTTAAAGCTGGTGTTTGGATTTGAACCAGTGGACTGACCCTGATTGGAACCTTGATTCTGATTCTGATCCTGATTTTGCTCGCGGTCACGATTTTGGTTCGTATCCGCCCCTGAATTTCTTTCTTTCTCTGACATAACTCTACTATTTAATAATGATTAACTCTGTTCCTATACAAAGTTGGTTCATTACCAGTCATTTGTCATTACAAAAAGTTCGAGGATTATTACATAAATCGCAGTATCAATAACGGTTTTACTTAATGAACTGGCTTTTCACGTATTCCAGATAATCAGCCTGAGAAGGCAGGTCCGGAACATTGCATTTTTGAAGGTACGGATAGATCTCAATAACCATTTTCTCCATTATTTCAAAATCATCTGCAGTTTTTGCAACCTGGTAAGTAGTCATGAAATAATCGTTAATCTTTCCAAGATATGCATCCTGGTCTTTTAAATTCGCATCGTTATTGAGGAATTCTTTGCTCAACGGCGATTTGTAGTCGTTAACCGCACTTTTGAACACCTCAAGTTCAACCGGATCTTTCAAATCCAGGTTCGGGTATTTCTGATAATATTCTGCGGCATATTTAGTTAAAGAATCGTGCTCATTGTCTGCTAAAACCTTCACAAAAGTTTTCAGGTCTTCCCGCTTCTTTTTGGATTTTTGATAGGTTTTATTCGCTGCAAAAACAGGGTTCCCTTCCGGATTTACCACTTCTTTTCCTTTGGCAAGCAATTGTTTTGCCTGCTGGCCGCCCACTACCTTTGCAACAAGGTCTCCATTGGCATTAAAATAAAGCAAAGTCGGATAAGCACTGATTCCATATTTCTGCATCACTCCCGGCCCGTCATTCTTTTCGCCGTCCAATTTCAAAGAAACAAAGTTTGCGTTGTAAAAAGAGCTTACTTCCGGATCAATAAAAGCGGTTGCTGCCATTTGTTTACAAGGTCCGCACCAAACAGCAAACACATCCACAAACAAGGGTTTTTTAGCTTGTTTTGCTTTTGCAAGTGCTTCTTCCAAAGTTCCGTGCTCGAAAGTAATTTGACCAAAAGAGTAAGTGCTTACTAAAGCTATCAGGGCAAGAAATGTCAATTTCATTTTTAGATTTTTTTTGTTGAAGTTACGAAAAGACAAATATCAAGCCAAAGAAATTGAAGCCAGAGAATTGAAAAGCTAACAAGAAATGTTCAAAGAGTTCAAACCGAAAGCAGACTTTCAGTCGCTTTGGTTTAAAAGTGTTTAAGAAATATATATTGAACTATCTCAGCCCAGTAAATGCACTTCCAGTTCAACCAAACGCGGTAAAAGCACATCATCTTCCAAAACCGCATGAATAGCCAGGTCTTTTTCGAAATGTTCCAGCTGTGTCATGAAAATACGGAAAGACAGGGGTGTTTTCAAACCTTCAATGTTCTCTGTGATCTTGCTGCGAACTTCGTTCAGATCTTCTTCCAGGTTCGAGTGGTTCTCAAAGAACTGCTTCAGGGTGAAATTCCCGAAACGTTCGCGGTCAATCGGAGTGCCTGATTTCTGGAACTCCAGTAATGATTCGATATACGGAAACAAAAACACTTCTTCATACTGAATATGTGCCACCAGTTTCTTTTGATAGGAAATAAAGAAACCACACAACATCAGTAAAACATTATCTGAATCAGCTTGTTTGTTGTATAAATTGTAAATCGACTGCTCAATCTCAGGAAGTTTGCTGTTTAAATAGTTCCCGTGAGATTTTTTGAGCGCATCCAGCAAGTCGCGGATAGCTACATCCCGGATCAATTCTTTGGGAAAATCCGTGTGTCCTTCTTTGGCTAAATCAACCAACCGATTCAGCGCATCTTTGGAAGAATCAAAAAAAGGAAGATTATTCAGGCGCTCTTCCAACAAACGATCTGTCAAACTGGTACCCGATTTTGTTTTTTGTTCTTCCTTCATCAGTTGTGAGTTGTGATAATCAACTAAAACAAATGTACAAACACACACTTGTTTCATCAATACCATAAATGCGGTAAAGGGTTTTCTGAATTGTTAAATTTTCAGCATGAAGAAGTCGTAACTTAGCATCCAATTACGTCATACATGAAATGGATCAGTCTACTTGCAGGTTTATTTGTTTCCCAAGTCCTGTTTTCTCAGGGAAGGAACCAAAAAATGCGCGAACTCAATCAGGTCGTAGAATTAATGAACGCTTTCAGCCACTGCAACCAGGATTGGTATTTTGATGCCATCCAACTGCAAAAAGCCCTTCACATAAGCGCTAAAAAGGTGAATGAAAATTATTTCTACTGCAGTAAAACGCAACAGAGCGGGCTTTTATCGTATACGGGCATTGAAAGTACTTTTCGATTCAAGGAAATTACACCAACTGTTCAAAATCAAATCCCGGCTTATCAGGCAGACTATATTCCCTGGCTGGAAGCAAAAGAACTGGTCTTAAAACTGCGCTCGAAACCAAAGAATGAATATCAGTCGTTTGTCCCCGTTCTGGACAAGTACATGAACTCCTGCGACAGTTTATTTGCCGTTCACACCGCATTGAACAGCTATGTTTCTGAAAAGAAGTTTCGTTCCGATAATCAGTTCCAAACAGGGAAACAAATTTTAAAAGATCACGAACGCTGGTTCAAACAATGCTACTTCTCTTCAAAAGAACTTGACAGCGTGTTGGTAACAACCTGCAATTTCCACTACCCGCCTTTTCAAACACACAAGGAATTACAGCAGGGATTGCAGGAACTGAATCTAACGATGAATTTACTGACGAATTGGGAAAGGGAATTATACCGTGAGGATCTTTCCAACAATTCAAAATACGACACTAAAATCCGATTGCTGAATGCGGAAGGATTGAAAAATGATTCGCTTTATCTTTTTAAAACACGTGGGTACAACCATTTAAACAGTGGTTTTTGGCTGCATACCCGTTACCGGACGTTTTACACCTCCATGCAAAGTAGAATCTATTGGTTCGCTTCTTCCAAATATCCCTCCGAGCCCTTCATTAAGAAATCGCAGCAGGCGTACAATGATTTCGTGCAGAGTTACAATGCCATTGTGGAGGATTACAACGATTACATCGCAATCGCAGACGGGCTGATCTTCCGTAAAACTTCCGATTGCTGCCTGGCAGTTTCCGAGATCGATACCAATCAGAATGTATTGCTGATGGCACCGAAACTGCTTTATAAATTTGAATATACGGAAGAGGTCCCGAAACCGGAACCGACAGATTCGGCAGCCACTCCAATGACTTCAGAGGAATTACTGATCCACCGGGCCAAACCGCATCATTTGATCTACTTACTGGATGCTTCTTCTTCTATGAACGAATCCGGGAAATTGGCCCATTTGAAAGAAAATGCAACGAACTTAATGGAAATCCAACGGGAAGTCGACCGGATCTCTATTGTTACTTTTTCAGGGAAATCAACTGTGTTGCTGCAAGCTGTTCCCTGCAGTCAAAAAAAGCATATCCGGGAAAAGATAGCGCGCATTCATGCCTTTGGTCAAACCAATATTCAAAACGGATTTGAAACGGTTAAAGAGCTTCTGAATGCAGACAAATTGGAGAAAGGCGTCAATTCCGTCATTCTTCTGACAGATGGTGAATTTCCTTTAAGCGATGAAACAAAAGCACTTATCGGCGAATTGAAAGTAAATGAGATTGGGATCTGTTTTGTCTACCTGGGAAAACCGCTGGGCAAAAAGGGCGCTAAATCGCTCGAAAAGTCTTACACCGATTTGGGGGTTGTTTTCTATGACACCAACCGCATTGATCTGAAGGAAGCGTTGTTGAAGATAGCTACGGAGTAAGTATTAATCCGCCTTAGCTTGCTTAATTAGCAAGGAGGATTCTAAATAGTATCAATCAGATGTAGAGTTGAACCTTATTAATTACTCTTCGTAGAACCGCACTGACGCTTGTTCTTTAATCAAAAGTTATCACTTTTTCTTCTCTTTGAAAATACTATCGCTCAAACCGCTGTTGATTTTATAATCCGTGAGCGTAATGGTGATGTTTCCTTTTGTTCTTGGTTTGGATTTCTTTTTTTGATCAGTCGACGTTTTATTGATATCAGCGGCCACGCTTTTCGGCATTTTGAACTTCTTCACATCAATCTCGAATTTCAATTCACTGGGCAAGCCATAACTCAATTGTGCTCCGTACTTGAAATCTGTTTTAACAGTCCCGTTGGTTTGTGTGGTTACCTGGGAACGCATGATCACAAAATTCTTCGTGTCCACCCAGATTTTAGCCAAAACGATTTCTCCCGAACTGGAATTCGGAATAATATTGATCAGACGGGTATCCACATCCCGGATCTTTAATGAATCACCAAAGACAGCGGTGTATTTGGATTTATCCGACAAAAAGGTGTTCAATTCGGTAAAACCCTGTTTGGGCAAAATGGTAATTCCTTTCGACTCGATCTTTACCTTGTCTTTTTGCTTGAAATAGATTTTCGCATTGGAAGGCATGATCTTGATCATCGGAATGTCAGCATCAATGTGCGCATTCACGGTGTAATCCTTCACCGCAGCCATCTTTGCATTGATCTTTTCTATGACCTTTTCAGGTTCTTGCCCAAAAGTCCCGAATGAAAGGAACAGGAGCGTAAACAAACTAGCTTTTTTCATTACGATGTGATGTCTTTTCTATTAAACTTAAATAAGGTGATCCCAACTAGCAAAACGATGTGTGTGAGCAGAATAACAATGGAATTCAGAATATCGTCGAAAGGAACCGGGTTTTCAAAGAAACTGCGCCAGGAAGCCATATGCGTGGTAAACAAGTACGGTTTAATGGTATCAAAAACAGTTACATCCAAACTTCCGATGATGGTGAAAATGATGATGATGGCCATCGTTGCGACTATGGGTCCGATCGAGTTTTCTGCAAATGCCGACAAACAAATCGAAAGGGTTGCAACAGTCAGCAAAGCTAAATAAGCCACACAGAAAGCCAGTCCAAAACGCCATAAAATATCTGCTTCCGGCAGAATAACCAATCCGTCACTATTTAAAACCATCAAATCGCCTGATCCAAACACGAGGTGTGAAACGAACAAAGAAAGAATCCCAAGCCAAAGCGTAATCACGAGTGTGTAAATGGCTCCGGCAATAAACTTTGAAAGAACGATCTGGGTGCGTGATATCGGTTTACTGGCCAGCATTCGGATCGTTCCCATAGCAGCTTCTCCGGAGATCAAATCGCCTGTTACCAATGCAATCAGCAGCGGAATATGCACTACCAGCATCTGCAAAATGATGAATGCAATCAGGTTTCCGTTTACCAGTTTCCCATTGAAGGAAAGTGTCTGTTCGAACGAAGAAGTTACAAAAGAAACCATCGATTCGCCATCCGCTTTCATGGCAAAAATGATCAGGCCGATCAGTAAGGTCAAAGCTCCCAATCCTAAATAACTGCGAGGCTTCGACACGATCTTGATAAACTCGTTGGTTGTGTTTTTAAAAAGCATCAGGACTGAATGGTTTTAATGAAATAATCTTCTAGTTTGCGCTTGGGTTCTATCGCATGGATCGTAAATCCGGCCAATACCAATTCTTTCGTCAGATCCGGCACTTTACTTTTCGAAATCAGTACTTCCAGTTCTTTTGAAGAGGTTTGGGTTATTTCCGGCAGTTCAAATTTCGAACGGATGAGTTCCAGGGCAGATTCGATCTGGTCAAGCTCAATACGGACAACTGTTTCTTCGCTATTCAGCAGTTCTTCCACTGAACCTTCCACGATTGATCTTCCCTGGTTGATAATCACCATGCGATTGGCAATGAGTTCGATTTCAGACAATTGATGCGAAGACAAGAGAATGGTTTTATTCTGTTCATTCTTCAGGCGGAGGATCAGGTTCCGGATCTCAATAATTCCCTGCGGGTCCAAACCGGTTGTCGGTTCATCCAGAATGATCAGTTCGGGTTTGTGTAACAGGGTTTGTGCAATACCCAAACGTTGTTTCATTCCATGGGAAAACCCTTTCACTTTGTGTTTGGCACGGTCTCCCAGTCCCACAAATTCGAGCATTTCCAGAATTTCTTTCTTAGAAACCGAAGCTCCGGAAATCCGTGCAAAGATCTCGAGGTTCTTTTGTGCCGACAAATACTTGTAGAAATCCGGCTTTTCAATAATACTTCCGATATTGGCCAGGATCTCAGAGCGATTCTTTTGCAGGGATTTGTCAAACAATTCGATACTTCCGCTATCCGGACTGATGAGTGACAATAAACAGCGGATCGTGGTGCTTTTCCCTGCTCCGTTTGGTCCTAAAAAACCAAACACATCGCCTTTATTAACCGTAAAAGAAACGTTTTTTACTGCTTCGAAAGAACCGAATTTTTTGGATAAATTCCGAACCTTGATAATGGTTTGTTGTTCCATAAACCTTTCACAGATTAAGTTGTCTTTGTATTCAAAAAAAAGACTCTTAAAATTACGCATTATCCGCACTCGGTATTCCTTAAATCCAAAAAAAATCGGTGAGCGGTATTATTTCATCGGTAATGGGAGCTCTTGCTTTTCATTTCCGACAAAATAGTCGTTTTATCTGCCGTTAAATGGAACGACTTGCAAATACAGGGGGAAACCCTTATTATGAAGTTTGTTAAATCATACCCAAGATTAATCTGCTGTTTTTCAGACACCTAAATCATAAAACAAAAAAAATCTTCCTGCCCCACGCTTTAAGACTGTTTTCAAACCATAGGGTTACCCCCTGAATAACTTCCCGGGTAATTTTTGCCAGTTCAAAAGGCTTAGCTTCGCCAAAAATCTAAATATGAAAAAAAATTACTTTATTTTTAGCTTACTCCTAAGTATGCTAACCACATTCACAGGGTATTCCCAAACTTATTCTGCGTATGGAAGTACTCCTTCCAACGATGATTACAATCCTGTCAATTATTCGAGTGACACTATGTATTACACTTTCAGCTCACTAGTTGCTGGGGCGCATCAGGATGGAGCTATAATAATAGACGGATCAGCATATTTTGAGGCTGGCTCTTCCTACAACGTTTACGGTCCAGGATCGGTACTTGTGGGGAGTTTCACTAATCCCAATGTTTATCATTGTGCTGACTTCTCCACTTCCATCACTATTCCTTTTGCAACTATTAATTCCTATGGAGGAAGTGTTGTATACAAATTTGTGAAACAAGGAAATGTTTATCCTTATTGCTCTAATAGCAGATTGCGCGCTAGAATTCAATACAACTACTGTACTACTGGTGTCCCGACCCAATACGCCAGTTTATCTTTTAACGAAATCTTTTTATGCAGGTCGGAAGGTCCTTTAAACTTAACAGGGACTCCTGCAGGAGGAGTTTTTTCAGGTGATGGAGTTACCAATAGCAACCTTGATTTATCAAATCTATCTGTCGGAGATCATACTATTAATTACACATTTACAGATGCAAACGGATGTTATACACAAGACAGCAGTAAATTCATATTGCTGGACAATCCGGCAGATCAATCTATGACAGTTTGTGAGAATGTAGTACCAATCCTGAATACCGGTAATATTTCAACCGTTTATACAACAGATGAAAGTCTATCCAATGTGATTGGAATGGGGACTGATGTTACTTTAAACCCGATTACCACCAGTCCAACAGAAGTGTTTTCTGCGGCGGTATCCAATCCTTTTTACTATGCGATCAATTCTCTTGATACAACTAATTTCCAAATCACTGACCACAATGATCTTACCGGAGACGACCGAGGGGGAATTGCGGTTACTGCAAACTATGTATACATCGTAGGAGATGATGCTACCGGACGTTATGACCTGGACCTTCAAAATGGTCTCGATCTGCCAAAGCGCGACGGGATCTTTACAGACCTGGCACAATTGAAACTCTATACCCTCTATAATACAACTGCTCCGCTTACACCAAATAGTGATGATGATTATTTCACTATGAATGCACTGCGTTCACTGAACGAAGATTTGACCTTGGGTAGTGAGATTATTTTATTGTCTCAACCTGTTACTATTGGTTTCCAGGATCAGGCAGTTATTCTTGCAGGTTACAATGAAGTGATCGTTGGAACGGCATATGGGAATTACGATTTTTACCACATTTCTATTTTAAATGGATTGGTAACTCCAATGGGGCAGCACGAATTAAATGTTTATGGTTCTGAAAACTGGGCTGATTGGGGAATGTCCGGATTTGACGGAACAGACCGCCATGGCTATTTCAGAGATGACAATGACTCCATTGTTGATTTTAATTTCACAACCGGTTTATCAACCAGTATTTTGCCTATAACTGATTTCAGTGATTTAGCAAGTTTTATCGTACACCCGGTGAATCACCGTTTTTATGGGCATTACGAAGGAAACACCTCTACATTCGAAGGTGATGCTGAAACACTGATCTATTTCCAGGCTTCTGACTCTGCTGCCCGATTGGCTACAACAGCTGTCAATTATGGGTGCCCGAGTAAAATCACCTTTACATTCAATTCACTTGATCTGGGCGCAGATACAACTGTTTGTTCTCACGATGGGTTGTATATCATCCCGGGAGGTTTTGGTTACAGTTCCTATACCTGGAATGGCGTGAACAACAATTTCAATTCTTACCCCGTACAGAGTTCTGGAGAAGTTGTCCTTGCTGTTGTTGACGAAGTAAATTGTACGCTTACAGACACCGTAAATGTGACAATTACAGATGATTGTGTTGCAGGAATTACTGAATTCGGTGAAAATGCACTAGCGATCTACCCTGTTCCAAATAACGGAACATTCCAGGTTGCTTTTGATGCATTGAATGAAGAAGCTCAACTGATCATTGTGGATGCTCAGGGGAAACAAATTGCAAACCAACTTATTGCTCAGGGAGAATCAATGGTGAATATGAACCTTTCCGTTCAACCGGGGATTTACTTTGTTCGTTTGGTTTCAGAAACAGGAACAACACAACGTTCGATCAGTATTCAATAGATAAATAGAATAGATTGAAAAAGCCGGTTTGAAAAATTCAGACCGGCTTTTTATTTTTTATCTCTCTGCTTATTGTTAAATTACCTGGTAATGTAGACCGTTTCGCGTTTTGTTCCGCACAGGAAGTAATACGTTCCAACCGGCCAGGATTCTGTTTCGATCAACTGGGTGCCGCTGATGGAGCCTGCATATACCTCATCACCGCGCGAGTTCACTAATTTAAACGGAAGCGCTTTTGGACTCAAAACTTCCAGTGTCAAATAATTGGAATTGAAATTGCTGTAAATGTTTACTGCCATGGGAGAAACCGCTGCCTCACTTTCAAGTAAAACAGTTTCGTCTACCAGCATACACATCGGAATGGGCTCATATTTTTGAGAGAAGACAAACGTGTTGCTTATTACAACTATTGCTAAACTGAATGAAAATATAAAACGTGCCATACTCTTTAATTTTAATGAACCGTTTCAGCCTCGGTGATTCGTTATAGACAACAACTATACCAAGCAAATAAAGTTACATTTCAATTGTGCAAGAGAAAGACTAAATCGTTTTTAAAACCCGAAAAATACGCAGCGAAATCAGCCGGAACCCCTGTGTTTACGGGCTATCTCAATTTTAACATTTTTAGACGGTCCGAAAATAAAGAGAAGCCAGGCACACCGGGAAATGATTCAAAATGAAACCTGTTTTTTTCAATTTGAAAACAAATCACTCCAAACCGTTCTTCAGCGCCCATTTGAGCAGAATATTCTTTTCTTTTGGCAAACCCAATTTTTCAATGATATTGGAACGATGGCCTTCAATGGTTTTCTCTGAAAGAAAAAGCATTTCAGCAATTTGCTTACTGGTTTTTTGCTGCGCTATCAATTCAATGATCTTCCGCTCGGAGAAAGTCAGTTTATCCAATTCGCCGGTGCCGGTTTCCCGCACGCTGACCAAGTCATTCAACAAAGAGTCACTGACATACTGATTCCCTTTTGCTACTTCAGACAAGCAGTTTTTGAGTTCCCCCTGCGCATGTTCTTTGAGGATATAGCCATAAACCCCATACTCTTTCGATTTGTTGTAAATGGTCATTTCATTGTGCATAGTCAGCAGAATAATTTTGGTCTTAAGCCTCAGTTCCTGTACTTTCCTTGCGACATCCAATCCGTCCAATACTGGCATATTGATGTCCAGAATAGCGATATCCGGAGTGCGAAGCTGGATCATGTTCAGGGCTGAAACGCCGTTTGCACATGTGGCGATCACCTGGTATCCATAAGATTCCACGAAACTCTGAGTTCCCTGGAGAGTGAATGGATGATCGTCAGCAATTACGATTGTCATAGTGTTTTCTTTAAGTCAATAGTGATAATGGTTCCGTTCTTATCGGAGTGAATTCTTGCAACACCTCCAATGGCTTTACTTCTTTGAATAATATTGTGCAGTCCGAATGCATCTTTCCTGGAAAGCGTTTCAGAGACATGGAAGCCGGACCCATTATCTTTGATCTGGACCATCAGATCTTCCGGTCCTTCGCGGATGATGATCTTTGCCGCAACAGCTTCTGCATATTTGATAATATTGGAAAGTGCTTCCTGTATGATCCGGTAAACCTGCAGTTCATCCGAAACAGACAAGGATCCGCTATAAACGATATCGGAAGTTACCATCAACTGGTTCACAGACTGTGCCCGATCCAGCAGTTGGTTGATACTTGCTGACAGTCCAACTTTCTCAAACATCACCGGATGCAGGTTCCTGCTGATACTTCGAATATCTTTAATGATCAGATCGATTTTCTCCCCGGAAGCGGCTTTATTTTCTCCCAGAGAATGCTTCAGGTTCAGCAGCTCGTGACTTACGCTGTCGTGCAGATCACTTGCAATACGCCTTCTCTCCTCCTCCGTTTTATTCAGTAATCGTTTGGTGTATTGCTTGTCCCTTTTATTCTCCCGTTTAATTTTCTTTTGATTTTGCCGGGAAAAAACAATGAATACTACCAAAAGCAAGAGCATTAAAAGGGAAAACAGTAAAGCAATGGTAGTCTTTCCATTGTAGATCGTTTCTTTTTGAAGTGCGATTTGTGCTTCTTTACGCTTGGTTTCATGCAGTTTATCCAACTCCATGGTCTTTGCAATAATCTTCTGATCGCTGATCTTGTTCTCCGCGTGCTTCAGCTTTTCAGAATAAAAATAGGCTCTTTGATAATTTTTTTTCAGAACTGCGTTCTCTTTCAGCACTTCGGCAAAGGCAGCCTGGTTTTGATAATCGTCCTGCTCTTCTACTGATTGTAAGGCCTTTTCGATCAATTGAATATCCCGGATCCCTTCTCCTGATTTGATCTCATAACTTGCCAAAGCAATGTTGTAATCCACATCAGAAGCCGCCGAATTCAGCTTTTCTACATTTACTTTCATATCGGAAAGAATTGCCCGCGCTTCTGAATAACGCCCTTCATGCAGCAGCATATCCACATAAAAAGAAGAAAGCGCAACTTCAAGCGACTCGTCCTTGGTCTTGTTCCTCTTAAATAAATGATAAGTCGAATCAATCAATTGGTATTGTTTCGGATCTTCCATTTCCTGGTACAGGATAATTTTATTGTGTAATGAAACGAGGATATTTCCCTTATCATCATTCTTTTTATAATCGCTCATCGCTTTATCAAAGTACTTTTCCGCTTCCGGGTAGTTCTTCATATAAAGGCTTAACAGCGCCATGTTGTCGTAAATCCCTCCTCTTCCGGTATAATTATCCGTCTGATTGAACAAGGCCAAAGCTTTGGAATTATAGCGCAGTGCTTTTTCCTGCTTTCCCATTGCAAAATAACAAAAAGCCAAATCACCGTATCCATGCCCCACTTCCACACAAGTGGCGTAATCAAAAGGTTTATGGCCGGCCAGCTTTTGGAAATAGGGAATTGCCCTACGGTAATTCGCCTGATTGATGTAATAATTTCCAATATAGGATTCTACAAACATGGTTTTATTCCAGGGAAGTTTTTGCTTAACCCTTATCCGAAAAGCCCGAACGGTATCCAGCGTACTTTTTTGAAAAAATGAATAATACATTTCCTGTTCGGTCAATTGTTCCAGCGCAGCAGCAACTTTCTCATAATTTTTGAGCTGTAATTGACGGGAATAGTATTTTCTGAATACCGGGTAAAAATCAGTTTTGTGAAAATGTGATTTTTTGGAAAGCCACGAAATAGTACTGTCTGACTTTTTTTCCTTACCCTGGCGGTAGATGATTTTTTCCGACGGCTTATTACATGCCGTTATGAAAAGCAGCAAAGCACATCCAAAAAACCTCATTACCTGTTTACTCATTGAAATATATTTCATGCTAAAAGTACCCCTTTGAAACGAATCATTGATTATTCCTTCTAAAACCAAGGGTTTCCCCTTAAGGAATAAAACATTTGAATAACGGACATTTGTCGGGACTATTCGCTTTGTCGAAATAAATACATAATTATGAAAAAACAAATACATAGGCTTTTAAATTATATATCCCTTATTACCGGATTGTCTTTTATGTATGCCACAAATGCATGCGCACAGACCTACGCGCCTCTTGTATCGAATCCATTTAACCTGTCCGGCCTCGGTGGAATGGTGGAGTCTGCATTGGTTGATCTGGATGCTGACGGCGATCTGGATCTCGTAACCGGAACCAATTACGGCAATATGGGGGCCAGCTTAAATTATTTCGAGAATATCGGAACACCTACTGCACCGAATTTCGCGGCTGGTATACCTGATGCGTTTGGCAGCACCTATATCGGAGGTGTTATTTCTCCGACT
>CAMLDR010000004.1 GCA_946478775.1 uncultured Flavobacteriales bacterium | reverse complement strand
GGGATACAGCATCGGGAGGTTTACTGCAAATGGTTTTTGAGTTGCTTCTTTGCACTTGCGGATATGTTCATCCAGGATTTCGGGATACATGGACCCGGAACCGATGATGCCAAGCCCCCCGGCATTGGAAACCGCACTTGCCAATTCCCAGCCAGAACACCAGATCATTCCTGCCTGAATCAGGGGATATTTTATTTGAAAAAGTTCTGTGATCTTATTTTTCATGAGGAGATTCCTGCTTTCAATTTGTCAGTAACGAAAATACAAAAGAATCCCCTGTTAATCCCTAATTACGAATGCCGAATTACGAATTAAAGAAAATTTAGGGTGAAATGAGAATAGGGTTCTTAGGATTTGTTTCGAATAGCCTGATGAATTCCAACATTCTACGAAGTATTCCCTACTTTTTTAAGATTCTGACTTTCTATTTTATCTCTTCCATTTCAGGTCATGAGAAAAATCCACGAATGTCAGGTCAAATTTTCAGGATGTTGGGTCCAACTACTCGGATTCTCCGGTTAACTCTTTCTCGTAAGCAGCATAACCGGGACATTTTTCCATTTCACGGACGACTTTTTCCTCGCCGGCCTTGTCCGTTACTCCATTAGCCAGTTCGTCGCAGCGTTTGTTTTCTTCGACGTGTTCCTGTATGTACTTTTGGGGAAAGGTTCCGTCGGAGTTATGCTCCCGATCACCTTTCATCATTTTCGTAGCCATATCCAAACATTCACACACTTGTTCCTGGTGGCTTTTGCGTGAACAGGATTGCATCAGCAAAAACCCTACCCCGATCAAAATCAACATTTTAAAAGTTTTCATGGTTTTGAATTTATTTCAGGAAAAATACAATTAAAAAAATAGGGACAAATTCACCGCGGCGATCGTCCCTATTTTAAACTATTATTGGTTTAGATTACTCTGCACGCAATTCTTTGATAGACTCATCAATTTCTTTTGAAAGTCCTGGCATTTGCTTTTTAAGGTTTTCCATAGACTTGATTGTCTCTTCCTTAAATTCATCGTACCCGCTGCATTCTTTCATTTCTTTACGCATTTTTTCCTGACTCGCTTTGTCATTCTTTCCTTCGTAAATTTTCTTGCATTTTGCTTCTTCAGCTTTGTGCTTCTCTACATATTCTTTTTGGAAAGTCCCGTCGAAATTATGCTCGCGGTCACCTTTCATCATTTCAGTAGCCATGTCCGTACACTCACACAATTCGCTTTGTTTAGAGCAAGATTGAATCGTCATGAATCCCAATCCAAGTACAGCAATTAGTTTTAAATTTTTCATTCGTTTGAATTTATGTTGACGTAAATATAATTACGAAAGCCGAATTACGTGTTACGAATTGAAAATTGTAGTTAGTGGTAGCTAAAAAGCCACCCGCTAAGTGCGAATGGCCTGATTATTTTTAAAAAATTTTCGAATAGCTCCTTATGAAAGTCCTGAATTTGGCATTCGTAATTAGCAATTGTGAGTTACTTCCAGCCGCCTCCCAATGCCCTGTACAAATTAACAACCGACTGCAGCTGATCGAGTTTATCATTGATCCCGCTCATTTGGGCTGTAATTAAATTCTGTTGTGAAATCAACACATCCGTATAATTGGTCTCGCTGCGGTTACTCAATAATTCCTGCGTGTTTTCCACAGCAGTAGTCAAAGATGTGATCTGCTGATTACGGATCCGTTCTCTTTCCGTTGCATTCTGAAAGGCGTAAAGTGCGTTGGAGACTTCCATCCCACTTCTTAGTATCACATCCTGGAACCGGTAAAATGCAATTTGCTGATCCGCTTTCGCTGTTCTCAAACGTGCTTTATTCTGACCCCGGTTAAAAATCGGCTGGGTTAACCCTCCTATGATGTTGTAAAAAATCGACTGGCTGAACAGATCCTGGATTTTGAACGCTGCAAAACCTCCGTTTGCCGTTAATGTTAATGACGGATAGAAATAGGTCTTTGCCACATTCGTATTTTCAAAAGCCGCCATAAAAGCATATTCTGCCTCCTGAACATCCGGCCGGTTTTTCAATAACTGTGATGAAACTCCCAGGCGCAAATCCGTGAAGATCACTTGCTCGTCCAATGTACTCCGTGCAATTTTTTCAGGGCCTCTGGCCAATAAGTAATTCAATCCGTTTTCTGCCTGCCAAATCTTGTTCTGCAATTCCGGCACCATGACTTCCGCGGCATATTGGTTCGCCTGACTTTGCAAGACTTCCGCACTCGTTACTTTCCCCGATTCCTGCAAAGCCGTTAGTGTTTCCACTTGTTTTTTGCGCAATTCAATGGTTTCAAGGGTAACTTTCAATTGCTTGTCAAAAGCCAGCAGATTGTAGTAAGCATTGGCAATATCTACGATCAGTTGCGTTTGAACAACGCGTTTGGACGCATCACTTTGCAGCATTCCTGCAATTGCTCCGCGCTTGGCACTTCTCAATTTTCCCCAGATATCTGCTTCCCAGGATGTTCCCAGCTGGATGCGGTTGGTGTGAGTTGTCAACTGCAGCAATCCCGGAGGAGCGTTCACTGCTCTTTCCGATTGTTTCGCATCTGTGGAAGTGATATCCAATTGCAAGCTTGGCAAAAAGGCCATTTTACTTTGTTTCAGGTATGCCTGACTGATGTTGATCCGTTCAACCGCCTGTTTCAGGTTCAAATTGTTTGCCAGCCCTTTTTCGATCAGGTCCTGCAAGATCGGATCGGAAAACAATTTTTTCCATTCCAGGTCGGCCATCGAAGTGGTGTCTTCAGAGGTATTGTCTCTGTACAGTTCTGCCGATTGAATATTCTCAGGTCTTTCGTAGCGCGTTGTAACACAACTTGAAACAACGAGCATCAGGGCAAAAAACCCTATTCTTATTTTCCATGTCATTTTCGCACTGACGCTTGTCATGACATTGTCTTCAAAAGCTTCGCTTTTTCTCATGGATTTCTTCATTTAAAGTGTGATTTCGTTTTCGTCCCCTTCTTCCAAAGCTGCTTCCACTTCAAGAGGCCTTACTCTTTCCTGCAATCGCTGGAAAACAATGAATAGAACCGGAATTACCAAAACTCCGAAAATGGTCCCTATCAACATTCCTCCAACAGCCCCGGTTCCGATGGAAGTATTTCCGGCTGCTCCAACACCGCTTGAAAGCATGAGTGGCAATAATCCGAAAATGAACGCGAAAGAAGTCATTAAGATTGGCCGGAGACGTGCAGTAGCGCCACTTATAGCAGCGTCCACTATGCTCATTCCGTTCTTTCTTCTGTCGAGTGCGTATTCCACAATCAGGATGGCATTTTTAGCCAATAAACCAACCAGCATCACAATGGTGATCTGCGTGTAAATATTGTTGTCCACTTCAAAGAGTTTATCGAAAATGAACACGCCGGCTAAACCGATCGGAAGGGAGATCAATACCGCAAGCGGCAGGATGTAACTTTCGTATTGCGCACAAAGCAGGAAATAAACAAAGACCACAACCAGCAGGAAAATAAAGAGTGTTTGATTTCCTCCAGCGCTTTCTTCCCGCGTCAATCCTGAATATTCGTACGAATAACCTGCCGGGAGATTTGTTTGGGCCACTTCCTCAATCGCTTTCATCGCATCTCCGGAACTGAAGCCTTTGTTTGGAACACCGGTAACAGCAATGGCATTGAACAGGTTGAAGCGGGAAATGACCTGTGGTCCGTAAACCTGCTTCATGGTAATGAATTCTGAAATCGGGGCCATCTCTCCGTCTGCATTCCGAACGTAGATCGAGTTGAGACTTTGAATATTCTTCCTGCTGGCAGATTCGGATTGATAGATCACCCGGTACTGCTTTCCGAATTTATTGAAATTGGAAGCGTAAACTCCACCGTAATATCCCTGCAAAACGCTCATCACATCGTTCATGGTCATCCCGGCCTGTTTGATTTTCACCACATTGACATCAATCTGATACTGTGGAAAATTCGGATTAAATGAAGTGGCCGCATACTGGATCTCAGGCCGCTGACCCAAAGCACCCAGGAAATTTTGTGCAACGTTGTTGAACTCATTGATATCTCCTCCCGATTTATCCTGCAGCTGGAATTCAAATCCGGCGGTATTTCCAAATCCCTGGATTGTGGGCGGAGAAAAGAAAATGATCTTCGCATCTTTGATATGTGCCGTTTTTGCAAACAATTCTGCAATGACTTCTTTCACATCCCGGTCACGTTCATCCCACAACTTTAAGCGGGCCAAAACCATTCCATAGGAACTTCCTGCACCGGAAATAATCGAACGGCCCACAACCCGAAGGGTAAATTTGGTTTCAGGAACCGAGCGGACGATGTTGTCAATTTCAGTCAGTACTTCTTCCGTGCGTTCCTGGGAAGTTCCCGGAGCCAGGGTGATATCGGAGAAAACAGTTCCCATATCTTCCGCCGGAACAAATCCCTTCGGTGTTGTTTTCATTCCCCAAACCAGCAAGCCGGTGAAAATGGCCAGAATACCAACTACCATCCATTTTTTTCTGCTCAGGAAAGAAACCGAGCGCTTGTAGCGGTTAGTCAGTTTCCCGAAAGATGTATTGAACGCCACATTGAAGCGCTGCATATACGTTTTCTTCTTTCCATGGTCGTCTTTATGCGGTTTCAGTAACAAGGCACAAAGCGCAGGACTTAAGGTCAGGGCATTTACAGCCGAAAGAATAATGGAAATGGCGAGTGTCAACCCGAATTGTTTGTAAAATACGCCTGTAGATCCCTGAATGAAGCTTACCGGGACAAACACTGCTGCCATAACCAATGTGATCGAAACAATGGCACCCGTGATCTCGTCCATGGCGTCAATGGTTGCTTTTTTGGAAGATTTGTATCCTTCGTCCAGCTTGGCATGAACAGCTTCTACTACTACGATGGCATCATCCACCACAATACCGATTGCAAGCACCAATGCGAACAGGGTCAATAAATTGATGCTGAAGCCGAAAAGATTCAGGAAAAAGAAGGTACCGATAATGGCCACCGGAACACTGATCGCAGGAATCAGCGTAGAACGGAAATCCTGCAGGAACAGGAACACGACTAGGAACACCAGGATAAATGCTTCGATCAAGGTATGGAATACTTTCTCAATGGATGCATCGAGGAAATCGTTCACGTTTACAATGGTTGTATATTTTACTCCTTTCGGGAAAGATGCCTGTGCATCGTCCAATACTTTCAGCGTTCCTTCAATCACTTCCTGGGCATTGGAACCGGCTGTTTGGTTTACAGCAACTCCCAAACCGAATTTTCCGTTTACCCGAACGGAACTGGCATAGCTCTGAGCTCCCAATTCAATCCGTGCAATGTCTCTCAGACGCAGAACTTCTCCATCTTCTCCAACACGGATCACGATGTCGCTGAATTCAGTTTCTTCTTTCAGGCGGCCTTTGTATTTGATCGTATACTGAAAGCTTTGATCTCCCTGTTCCCCGAATTGTCCGGGAGCCGCTTCGATATTTTGTTCCGAGAGTGCTTTATTCACATCATCCGGAACGAGGCCGTAGCTTGCCATCACGTCCGGTTTCAGCCAGATCCGCATGGAATAATCCATTAAACCGAAAGCAGTTGCATCCCCCACTCCCTTAATCCGTTTAATCTCCGGAATCAGGTTGATATTGGCATAGTTCTGCAAAAATGTCTGATCGTAAGTAGAATCTTCGCTATACAAGTTAAAGATCAATAAGTTACTTGCCTGGCGTTTGGTCGTTACAACTCCGGCTCTGTTTACCTCCGCTGGTAGCAAACTGGTAGCCCGTGAAACGCGGTTTTGAACATTTACTGCCGCCAGATCGGGGTTTGTACCCAATTTGAAATAGACCGTAATGGTTGCCGTTCCGTCGTTTCCGGCAGTAGAAGTCATGTAGGTCATGTCTTCCACTCCGTTAATCTGTTCTTCGAGCGGGATAACCACATTGTTGAGCACCACATCGGCATTTGCTCCCTGGTAAGAAGCAGAAACCTGCACGGTTGGCGGTGCAATATCCGGATATTGGGAAACCGGGATGGCCAAAAGGCCCAAAACTCCGAGGATCACGATCAATATCGAGATAACCGTAGACAATACGGGTTTTTCTATGAATTTCTTAAACATAATTCGTTCTTAAGGATTGGGTGTAAAATGGACACGAACCTTATTGGTTCAATTCTGCGTAAATGACTTTCGCATCTGCTTTTACAGGCTTGATCTTCATGCCGTCTTTCAGGAATTGCACTCCTTCCAGGACTACCGCATCTTTGCGTTTGATTCCTTTGGTTACGATATAGAAATGGCCGCTCGTGGCTTCCATCACTTCCACATTTACCATACTGATCGTTCCTCCTTTACCGGAAGTATAGACAAATTTCTTTCCCTGGATATCCGTGACAGCACGCTGCGGAATCAAAAATCCGTTTGAAATTTGCTGGGGAATACGAATCTGGGCACTACCGCCGCTTCGCAATAAATTCAGCGAATTGGAAAAAGTAGCACGGATTCTTGCCGAACCGGTTTGCTGATCGATCAACCCGTTGATGGAGCCAATTGAACCCTTTTCGGGGTAAAGTGAACCATCCGAAAGAACCAATGAAACCGGTGGTGTATTCGCAATTTTCGCTTTCAGATCCGCTCCTTTTGTGTTGCGGATAAATTCAAGCAGTTGTTTCTCATTCATCGAGAAATAGGCGTAAATTTTTGAGATGTTGGAAACGGTCGTCAATGGTTTTGCCATAGTACTTGAAACCAGGCTTCCGGTCTTAAATGTCAAACTTCCAATCACACCATCAACCGGGCTTGAAATCCGTGTGTAACCTAAATTCACGTTTGCATTTACCAGGTTTGCTTCTGCCTGGGCCAATTCCGCCAATTTGGTTTGCAAGGTCAGATCAGCTTCCTGCAATTCGTACTTGTTTACAATATTCTTATCTACCAATGACTTGGTTTTCTGAACCTGCAAACGCGCAACGCTTACCCCTGCTTCGGCGCTTTTTACTGCCGCTCGTGCTGTTCTAACCAATTGTTCGTATTGAGGAGCAGAAATCGTAAACAACAATTGTCCTTTTTTGACAAACTGGCCTTCATCAATAGCAATTTTCTCAATGAACCCATCAATTTTAGGATGAATATCCACGTTTTCAATCCCTTCCAAAACAGCGGGATAAGTGGTTTCAATGGTCGTGCTTTGCTGTTCAATCTCCAGGACCTGGTATGGCTTAATTCCGCCTGCCGGAGCAGGTGTTTCCTCTGAACTACAGGACGCCAGAAGCACCAGCGACCATGCCGCCAATAAGTGGTTTGTTTTTTTTGCAATCATAAATTTGTCTTTTTTGAAACTCTGACTAATGGGGTAATGTGAGCAAGAGTTTTGAATCTTTGTTACTGGTTTAACTATTTGGTCAAATTCTGACGACAAAGATCCTTCAAAGTCTCATTAAAAACTTATTCAATTCATGCAATTAATTATCAAAATCAAACATTTTACATTTTTTAACTAATGTGCTTCCCGAAATGATTTTGGAGTCTGCTGTGTTTGCTTTTTGAAAAAATTATTGAAGTTGGAGGGGTGCTCAAATCCCAGAGTGTAAGCAATTTCCGCTACGGAACTATCCGTATGGCGCAGCAATGCTTTGGCCTCATTGGCCAGTCGGGAAGAGATAATTTCTGTGGTGCTTCTTCCCGTCACATCTTTGATCGAACGGTTTAAATGGTTGACGTGGATAGATAATTTATCTGCAAAATCACTGGGTTTCTTCAATGCCAATGACTGGTCGGAAGAGTCGATGGGAAATTGTCTTTCCAGCATTTCCATAAACAGGGCGGTTAGCGCAACGGAAGCCTGGGGCTTTTTTTCGCGGGTATTTTGAGCACAGAGTTTATTGGTATGATGCAGCAATAAATGCAGGTAATGAACGATCACTTCGTATTTCTTGATATAATCCCCTTCCACCTCACACTGAATCTGATCGAAAATGAACTCAAAGATGGCAGCCTGCTCATCCGTCAGCGGATAAACCGGATTCATGGCCATATTCATCAATGGTGTGTCCCTGAAGAGCGTGTCCAGTAAATGCGTATCAATAAAATGGTTGTTGAACAGGCAAAAAGCTCCTTGCTGGTCTTCTGAAACGGGTTCCCAGCCATGCGGCACATTCTGGTGATAAAAAATCAAAGTTTTGCCCGAAATAGGAACTTGCCGGTCTTCAAAATGGATAATACCTTCGCCCACTACCAGGGAGATCTTATGAAAATCCGTTCGGTGGAGCTCTGTAATCTTCGCGCACTGGATCTGACCTCTTTTAAACACGTTGAAATGGCTCATTTTAGATAAATGAGAGAATTGCTCCATCGTTCCTTTGTTCAAAATGCTTGCATAAAATTCCTGCAGGGTCAATAGTCCATTCATGATATAGAATTATGTTTTTCAAATATACGGCTTTTTGAAAGTGAGAAGGTAAAAGTTGAAAGTTAAAAAGAGCCAAGTTTAATAGACTTGACTCAAATTACTCGTTCTTCAAAAGCATACAGGTTGAAACTCCGTAGGCATATTTCTTTCCGGATTCATCTGTCAGCGAGGCCTCTACAAGTGGAGTTGAATTTCCCAAATGGATCATTTTTCCCGTTGCCGTAAGCACTCCTGAATTGGCACGTACCATTTTCAGAAAGTTGATTTTCAATTCCAAGGTGGTATAGACCATTCCTTTGGGCAATAAAGAATGAAGTGTACAGCCCATCGCGGAATCCAGGATCGCAGTGATCACTCCCCCATGCACACTTCCATTTGGATTGTAGTGAAATTCTTGCGGCTCAAAATAAAAACCGACACTTCCCGCTTCCAATTCCCCCATTGAAAAATCCAGTGTATGAATCAAAGGAGAAGCCGGAGCCTCCCCTCTTTTGATTGCCCGTAAATAATCGAGCCCCGAAAGGTCTTTGGACAATTCAACTCCCTCCAGCGGGTTACTCCAGGAATAAACGCGTTCACGTTGTTTTGTTTCCATACTTAATTGGTTGAAAAGTGACTTCGACTCCGTTGCGTCGCCTTTCAAATAGGACACTGAGCGGAGTCGAAGTGTATATTATTTGACAAACTCTTTAGACATTCCTACCGGAACCAACCATTGATTTTTTTCCAAAGCGAGAATCAATTCATCGGCAACTTCCTTGGGTGGAATTCCATTCTCTCCGCCTATTTCTTTTGAAAAATCCGTGTTCACCAATGGCGGGATTAATTCAAAAACATTCAATTGGTCTTCAAAGGTCTCTCGTAAAACATCTGTGTAAGCTTTCAAAGCAGCTTTACTTGCGGTATAGGTCGGCAGCATTTTTTGAGGATAGTATGCAACAATGGATGTCACGTTTACAATAGCTGAATTTTCATTCTTCAATAGGGTCGGCAATAATTTTTCGGTCAGCCCGACAATTGACAAATAATTCGTATCCATTTCACTACTTGCTTTTGAAGCCGCATCGGCTGTTGCATCCAACTGGTAAACAGCTGCATAGCCTGCATTGTTGATGACCATATTCAATTCGGGGTGTTCCTGTTTGATTTGAGCAACTAACTGGTCTGTACTTTTCGAATCGGTTACATCTCCTGAAATCGGGATGACATTCTCCAGTTTATCCGCCGCTTGCTTTAATTTGTCTGCATTTCGACCAGTGATCAATACTTTGTTTCCCAATTGTGAGAATTGTTTTGCCAATTCAAATCCGATTCCTGCTGAACCTCCAGTGATTAAGATTGTGTTTCCGTTTGTTTTCATGTGTTCGATTTATTTGTTAAAATTGTGACTTCGACTCCGCTGCGCCTATGCTAAAGCTACAGCGGAAGCATTCAGTCACCGAAAGTAGGTCCATTGATCAAAAGGACACTGAGCGGAGTCGAAGTGTTGTTTTACTTTGTTTGTATATTTTCTATCAACATAGCTGTTGCTCCGCCTCCCCCGTTACAGATCGCTGCCATTCCGTATTTTGCGTTTTGTTGTTTTAAGGTGTGGGTTAGTGTAACCAGGATTCTGGCGCCTGAAGCCCCGAGCGGATGTCCGAGTGCCACTGCCCCGCCTTTGATGTTGATTTTTTCCGGATCTATTCCTGCCAGTCGTGAATTGATGATCGGAACATTGGCATAAGCTTCGTTCAGTTCGAAATAATCAATTTCATCCATTCCAACTCCCGCTTTTTGAAGTGTTTTTTCAATAGCAATGGAGGGCGATGTAGTGAACCATTCCGGAGCCTGTGCAGCATCTGAAAAAGCGATGATCTTTGCCAAGGGTTTTAAATTTTGCTCTCTCAGGAATTTCTCAGAAACGATGATCAGGATTGCTGCACCGTCATTGAGGTTCGAAGCGTTTGCTGCGGTAATTGAACCGTCTTGTTCGAAAATGGGTTTCAATTGACTCACTTTTTCCGGGTTCAGCTTCTCGATATCTTCATCGGTATCGTACACCCATTCACCTTTTTTGGTTCGAATGGTAATCGGAGTAATTTCTTCTTTGAAACTTCCGGAAGCGTGCGCTTGTTTTGCTTTGGCGAACGAATGCAAGGTATATTCATCCTGTTCTTCACGCGTAATACCGTACTTCGTATTGGCCATTTCAGCAGCACTTCCCATGTGAAAGTCGTGGTACGGGTCCCACAAACCGTCTTTGAGCATTCCGTCAACAATTTGCTGATGCCCGGTCTTTTGTCCTTCCCGATGGTTTTCGATGTAATATGGAGCATTCGACATACTTTCCATTCCTCCTGCTACCACTACATCACTGTTTCCCAAAAGAATGGACTGAACCGCATACGAAACGGATTTAATTCCGGAAGAACAGATTTTATTGATCATTGTGGCGTCGACCTCATCCGGAATGCCGGCCGCTCTTGCAGCTTGTCGGGCCGGGGCCTGACCGATATTGGCAGAAAGCACATTTCCCAGGATGACTTCATTTACATCACCCGGACGGATTCCTGCCTTTGCAAGCGTACTTTTGATTACTTCTGCCGCCAGTTGTGGAGCAGAAAGAGTAGACAATGAACCCATAAAACCTCCTGTTCCGGTTCTCATTGCTGCTATGATATAAGCGTTCTTTTCCATATTTTATCGTTTTTCATAATCTTGTTTAATAATATACCGATTGGTATATTTTGAGGTAAAAAAAATTTAACTCGTTATTTCTGCAATCCTATTCCGGATCAAATCCAGGCATGCATTTAAATGTTTTTTGTTTTTAAATGTTTTCGACAGGAGCATTCCTCCTTCTATCAAAGAAAGAAACTGGTCAGCAAATGCCGATGCATTCGTTCCGGAAGAGAAAATCTCTTTTTTAATTCCGTAAGTCACAATTTTGAAAACGTGCGTATGCCATTCAAGCATGGCTTTCTGCACCCGGTCAAACAATTCGGAATTGGAATCGTCCGCATCAACAGCAGTATTTAAAAGCGGACAGCCACCGGCAACGTATATTTTATCAAAAACTTCTCCGTAGAAATCAACATACACCATGAGTTGGGCAATCGGATCTTTCACCCCCGAAGAACGGTTCACAATTTCATTGCGGATTTTACCGAGATTGTAATCGAAAGCAACAGCTGCCAGTTCTTCTTTATCTCTGAAATTCCCGTAAATACTTCCTTTCGTCAAACCTGTAGCAGCTGTAATATCGGAAATGGAAGTTCCTTCGTATCCTTTCATATTGAAGATCGGAGCCGTGGTTTCTATAATGAATTGCCGCGTACGTTCTGCTTTAGTCATGGTACAAATATACTTGTTTTATTAAATAAAATACCGATTGGTATATTATTTATCATTTTTTCACAGGCATGGTTCATTATATGCCCCTTCACCGTCACATTTTTCCAAATTTGGTGCAGGAAGTCAAGGCTAGAAATATTCCAATGATAATAAAGACAAAACGCATACTAATAATCGATATTATATACTACTTGCCCATTACCAGGTACAGTCAAAGTATGCGAATACGAATTGCTAATACCATTTCTTATGACTGTCCACTCAATGGAATAATCTCCGCTCGGAACGTTGGCAAAAGCGCCATCATTATCATAACAACCTGTTAAAGTAAACGGTTGAAAAACTGAAATTCCGCTTAATGAAACATAATTTCTTTTATAAATTAAGGTGTCATTTGGTCCCTGGCAGTTTACGTTATGGAGACTGATTTTTATTTCTCCGTATTGCAGCATCTGATAATCCAAATGATTCATTTTTCCCTTTTTAACCAATTCTGATCCGGTGTGCCCATAACCAACCCAGCCTATTGGATAATTATCTTCGGAATTCAATTGGACAAAAACCTGATTTAAAGGAGAAGCTAAATGTTCCATTTTATAATAGCCATTTGCATCAGTTGTAGTTGTTTCCAACGTTTTGGAAGAACTTCCCAGGGGATCTTTCGAATCAATTTTGGAACGATACAATTTTATTGGAATACCTTCAATCCCTTCTCCTGTTATGGGGTTGTAAATGCGTCCATCAACATAGACGTTTTTTCCAAATTTGGTGCAGGTAGTTAATGTCGTAAGAAGAAAGATGTAAATGAAGGTATTATTCAATCTCATAACAGTTAATTTTCACAAATGTGAGAAAACTATTTCAAAAACTTGTTGCGATTTTCCGTACCTAATTATCAACAATACTAATTTTTAATAATTGATCGTTTGAATATTGTCTTGATTGGGAAGAACTTCAAAATTGACGTCATACTCGTTTGAAACACCATTTCTTATAACAATGTAATGAGTGTAAATTGTTCCCATTGGAACTTTATTCATAGTAGTGCTATACCCATCACATCCCGTTAATATCCAATCCTTTACTAAAAAGGACTCCGTTTGATTTGTTCTTTTAAGTATAATGGTATCACCCAATCCTTGACAATTTATATTGTTAACGATCAGCTTATAGTTTCCATATGGAACCATTTCATAATCCAAATGGTTTCTTTTTCCTTTTTTAATCCCATTAGAGCCCAAACTACCATTTTCTTTCCAACCAAGTGGATGATAACCAGCATAATTGATTAATACAAATGCTTGATTGAATGGTGAAGCCAAATACTCTATTTTGTAATATCCGTTTTCATCAGTGGTAACTGTCTCCAGAGTTTTACCGTCAGTTCCTATAGGATCTTTTGTGTCAATTTTATTTCGATAGAGTGTTACAGAAACACCTTCGATTCCTTCTCCTGTGATTGGATTGTACACACGACCATCTACGTAGATATTTTTTCCAAACTTGGTGCAGGTACTTAAAGTAATAAGAAGCAGAATACAAACCAGAAAATAATTCAGTTTCATAGCACAACCAGTTTTTGCTGCTGCCAGCGGTTATCGATTAAACAACGTAAAATGTATGTTCCGGGTTTCAATACTCGATCAGATTCCCAGAATGCTTTCCCGACTTCACATTGAAATACCGGCTTACCCATTACAGTAAAGCAAGTTACGGTTTTTATTATACTTGTGCAATCCAAGGTAAAACTTCCGTTGGTGGGATTGGGATACAATCTCACCTCCGGCTCTTCGGCTTCCGTGGCTTCGACTCCGCTCAGCCACCGGGGATCCGGTTCTGCAATTCTGTTAGCTTCTTCCATTTCAGACACTCCGCCCGGTGGAGCAAGCCTGTCAGGGCTACATTGAACATAGTCAATCTCGGCCGTGAATTGGGCACCGAATTCGGTTTCAAAGCCGTCTTCCAGTTCAATGGATTCTCCAGCATTCAAAACCAGGTCCGCATTCGGCATAACCCGGTACCAACCATCCGGTGTGGATGGTGTAACGTGGTTTCCCACCCGGATAGCTACCTTGGCCCTGCGTTTGGCTTGATACAAATAATTGCTTCTGGCCTGGTAGCCCATTTTGAAATTCTGCAAGTCCAGGTGCCACGGTTCAATTTCATTCAATAAAAAATCCCGTAAACTGTCTGCATCTGCATCATACCTTAAATTAATGTGTGGATTGATTGTATTGTCAATGTAAATGGCGTCAAATGGAATAACCTGTTGATAATCATTTGGCCTCCCCAAATGTGGATATCCTATATAATTTGAAGGATTATTAACATCATAATCCCAAGTTCTATACATCAATCCCAAATCCTGCACATTCACCCGCAAACTTCCATCAGCCGGCCACAGGTTGGGGTTAATGGCCAAAGCCGTTACTACGCTTTTATGAGAAAATTGGATTTTGCTTTGATTTCCACCGAACATTGCAAAATTGGTCAAAGCCAAAATATTTCCAAATTCCGGGAGATAAGAACCGGCGGCATTATCCACTTCCCACATTTCGGATACATGCAATTGATGTTTCACCCAAAATACCGGTAATAGAAAACTGAGCCAACTTTGAGAGATCAAACTGTTCTTTTGAAAAATTTTGGTGAAAGAACCTGGTGGAGTGTATTTGGCGCTTCGGAGAATGTACTTTTCCAGGAGGTAATTTAAGTCTACCCAATTTTCGCCGGGATCGTTGAATTCTAATCCGGTTGGAGTATTTTCATTATCCGTTCCGCTTATTTTCCCCAAAGAAACGGCAATATGCCGCATTTTTTGAGGCATCGGAATGGTGTAAATCCCATTGTCGTAAGCAGCCACAAAATTCAAAAAATTAACGCGCTCATTGTTCGGTCCGGGAATGATGTCCAGATCCACCCACGGATTACTGAATGGATTTTCATTGGCATTCGAAATGTGGTACGTCAATAACTGTTTCGTTGTTTTCTGGTACATGGCACCATACATATAATGAAGTAAAGTAGGCGACAATGTAATCGGTTTGGCATATGACCTGTTACTGTATAAAACTGCTTGCGTAGTCAATGGGATATTTGCCCCGTAAAAATTCCCGTCATAACTGATCAGTAAACGTGAATGGTGGTGAATTGAGGTTCCTTCATTGTGTTCCTTCTCCATCATTAAAAGGGTTAAACGGGCCACATCACAACTCATGGAAGGTGCCAGTATTACATTCTCATTATATGAACCCATGCTGCTTGCTATAGCTTTCCGGTTATTCACGTAATGAATGAAATCTTTCAATAAGTAGGCCGACTCTACTAAACCATGGTTCTGTGTTTGACTAAAAATATTGAATCGTACGATGTAAATATCATATGCCTGGTTCCTTAAAAGTTCAAGCAAGGCATTGTGATAAGTGCTGTAATTGGAATAAGACTTATCGAAAGACTGAGACATTATAGGAGGTCGGTAACCTGTCAATAAAATAAATGGTTTATCTGCTTCAAAAAAACGATCCGTACATCCATGCACCAAACACCATTGCAATTTGTTCTTTCCATGAGCAATTTCGTTGTCTTCATTACAAATTTTCTTAGAATGTGGCTCATCTGTGGGGGTTAGATTTGAATACTCTGCGATGAATTCAATCATATCTTCCCATATTCCCTTTTCAAGATTATCATTTTTAAAATGTACCCGGATCCTGAAATTAAAACTAAGCGAATCAGGAGCTTTTACTGGCAGATAAGTATCGAAAGGCAGTTCATACCACTTATCTCCAATTCCAACACTGAAATGGTCAATTTGTTCAACCGAATCAACAACCAGCCATTCGCGCTTCACGTAAAAATGGAGCACATCTGCACTCATAAAATTATAGAGTGGACCTGCCATCCGTACTCGTTTTTCTTCAAAAGGCTGAACGATTGCATTATTCGTTTCATCCATCCGACTGTAGCTGTCAAGAACTATCAGACCTGATGCCAAAGCAGCCGAATCGTCAAAGTAATTGTATTTTTTATCAACATAGGTTAAGGGAATAATAACCCTGTTGTGATCGAAATCCTCAGTGGCGCAAAATGCCTGAACACTATCGAAAAGCGCCCACGAATCCACATCCGTTCCTATTGTCAAAGCAATTTCCTCCAATTCGTGAAGAGAATTGTAGATATAATCAGGATTAATGGTATCGTTTTGAATGGCACTGGTATCCGAAAAATGAAACAATGTGCTTTCCTGGGCAGAAAAAAACTGTCGGTTGAATAATTTTCCCGTTGGGATATTCGACTCATTCAGTAATGCGTAAATTGAATCAGCCAATTGTCTTTTAGACATGACTAGCGTATCCTGCTGCGCAAACAGGTTGCATGAAATGATCAGAAGCAACCCTAAAAATGTATTTTTCATACGCTTTCTATTTGGTTAATTTTTCCTCCAATCTTTTCAATCGATCTTCCAATTCCTGGTTCTTCTGTCTTTCCTGAAGAATGTAAAGTGTGAGTTCTTCCACTTTTTGCAGCAACAAGCGATTCATTTCACCCAAATCTACTCCTTCAGCTACCACACTATCTGTTGTTGGAATATTTGGCAAGTGTTTGTTTTGAGCAATAAATTGCGCCAGACTGTCCAAATCCATTAAAACATAGTCATCCAAAAAAACATAATCGGCCCAATTTTGCATGTCAACCCTTACCTTCCGGGAAAGCAGCGTTCCATTCTTATTTAATTGCAAGAGTTTAAAACCATTTCCATCCTCCACCATAATGGGGTTGGTTGCTTTAGCCGGGTTCAACTGGATATGCAATTTTGCTTCAGGTGAATTTTTTCCAATTCCCACCTTCACATCCGGCACACACTGATTGCTGGTATAGATCTTTCCGGGGCCATTTAACCAGGTTGGCAATGCCGGTGTGGTATTCCCGCCATTTTCGTCTTTACAGGGAACATGGACCGATTCCGAATAAACCACACTCTTCAGATCACCACCTCTTTTCAGGTTTCCGGTGGAATCGATTAGGATTACTTCGTCGTCTGTCAGGGTCGAATCACGCAGTGAACTCAGGGTCAGATTTCCTCCGAGGATGGTGTTTCCATCTACCCGCAGATCACTTCGGATGTGGGCATCCCTGTCTACGATCATGGAATCCTGGACAGTTAAAGTAGAGTCAATTCTTGCTGATCCGTTGACTTGCAGTTTGGCACTGGGTGCGGTTCCGGTACCAATTCCAACATTACCACTTGTGGGAAATGTGTTTGTTTGAGAATAACCATGATTTGCCAGGAATAAAAATCCGAAGCAGGATAAGGCACTTGCAGCCTTTTGGATAGTTGGTTTCATATGATGAATAGTTTCAGTTTACGGGGATAAATGTAAAAATCTTTTTTTGTTACACAAATGAGTAATTAAATTTTAACATTTAACAAAACCAACCAACTCACCAGCAACCGATTGAAGATATTTTAATCAATTATCAGTAAAGACATGATCGAATGAATGCACACAAACGAGTGGAGCATTCTGGATGTATTTGATCTTTTTTTGGGAGAATCTATAAACTTGCCGAAGGAATCAACAAGAACAAAATTCAGTTAAAAATTCATTGTAAGATCTTCCACATACCTGAAAGGGAATACCACCAATCAATGGATGATCATCAGGATGACAAACGCACTGGTTGCATTGCGGTTCCTGATCAAAAGAAATAAAACACTCAGGATCGGAACGCTGCAGAAGCAAACAGTTTTAATGAGCTCCAATTGCTGTTGGGCGGTAATATCAGACAAGAACAATACTCCTTTGGCAAACGACACCCAATGTTCAGACTGTCAACTGATAGCGAAGCAACTGATTCCCGCGAACAGGATCACAACCGGGATTTTCCAATAAGTGTAAGCTGTTTTAATTTCCGTTACTCTATTTCACAAACAAAGCCGGGTATTCTTCTTCGTGATTGACAAAAAATTCAATCTCTGCTGGCAGGTTTGTCCGACCAAATGAGCGAGAAACCGGATCGCCCGCTCCTTCGCTAAAATAAGATTCCAGGTTTCTGTATTGAACAATCTCAACAGTCTTGATGATATCTTTTCCTAACCAGTAAATATTCTTGATTTTACCATAAGAAAAGACTTTCAGCCCGATTCCTTGCAGATCCGGAATGATGTCAGAGAATTCAATCAAATCCTTGACAAGTCTAACAGGTATAGCCATGATACAATAATTTAGTTTTCAACCAATTAGCAATAAAACACAATCTGTTATTCAGATCGCATCGGAAAGTTACGACTTTTTATTTTTGAGCAGTCACAGAACTTTTGAACAGTTCCCAAACTTAACATGGAGTTAACATTGGATTCCCTGATTTCGTCTCTTAAATCTATTCCCAGATTGTTCAAAACCGATGTTTTTGATGTAATTTTAATCCATGGAATTCGGGAAAATGGATCGCAGTTTATTGGATAAAGTGAATTTTCACTTACCGGAAGATGGCGTTTTTACTCAACAATTAAAGCCCGCCGCCGAAAAACCCCAATTATTCCTGGGCGGAGCAAAATGGGGACGAAAAGAATGGGTGGGACTTATTTACCCGGCAAAGACCAAAGAATCTGAATTCCTGGAACACTACATCCGCAATTTCAACGGAATTGAGCTCAATACAACACATTACCAAATTTACCCGGCAGCAACCATCCAAAAATGGACGGAAAAAGCAAAAGGAACTGATTTTAAGTTCTGTCCGAAATTTCCGCAATCCATCAGCCATTACAGTGATCTCACAAGTGCCAAAGCGCATGCAGATACGGATCGTTTCCTGGCATCCGTGATGAATTTCGGGGAACATTTAGGCCCTTCGTTCCTTCAATTAAGTGAACGATTTGGTCCGCAGCGCAGAGAAGCGCTATTCAATTACCTTCGTAAATTGCCGAAAGACTTCCCGGTAACCCTGGAGGTTCGCCACCCGGATTGGTTCGGGAATGCAGAAATACGGAAGGAATTGTTCCAGACCTTGCACGAATTATCCATCGGAGCCGTAATTACAGACGTTTCCGGAAGAAGGGATTGCATGCATATGGAAGTCACTGCTCCGGTAACTTTCATTCGTTTTGTAGGAAACGGATTGCATCCAACGGATTATGAGCGCGTGGATGACTGGGTGAAACGCATCAAGTCCTGGCTGCAGAAAGACATCAAAGAAATCCATTTCTACATGCACCAGCCGGATGAGTTGTATACACCTCAATTAACTGATTACCTCGTAAAACAAGTGAATAAACATTGCGGGCTAAGCCTTCAGGCTCCCAAACTGATTGAATCGACCGGAGATCTTTTTGGGTAATTATATAATTATGAATGAGTTAATTATCAAGATTCTTATAGCTCAAATCCTGATCTATCTTGATGAATCCTAATTGATCATTAATTCAACTTTCGGTTATTATTTCATTTATTTTTTGCGGAAAAGTTGGTCAACTTCAAACTATTACTAAATTAGCCCCAACTATTCACTCGCTAATTCCAATGGTAGAGCCATTATTCCAAATTGTACAAACTCTTGCGTCACAGATGTCATCTGGAATATCCTCTTTTTACCACCCACCGGAATTGCACTATTCATTACAACATGCCACAAAACAAATTTGCCATTGCCCGTTACGCGGTCATCGATGAACTTCTCAAAAAGAACACCTATGTAAAAACGGCCCTCATCGCTGAAACCTGTCAGAGAAATCTTGGATATGCCGTTTCACAGCGGACCATTCAACTGGATCTGAACTCCATGAAGGACGATACTTTTCTTGGATTTTTCGCACCTATTGAGTATTGTTCCAAACGAAAAGCCTATTTCTACAGGGACTCCGATTACCAATTCGGTTATCAGCAATTGAATCTATCGGAACTTGATCTGCTGGAGAATGCCTTCAAATTGGCATCCGTACAATTAAAACCGGATCAGCGTGCTATTCTTGGAGATGTGCTCTTTAAAATCAAGAAAAGATACATCGCGAAATAAAACTTCGCCATCAGGGCTTATCATTGTAGCCTTAAATACTTGTTACCACATTCACTGAGCTATGATCTTCGAGGCACTACAACTGCTTTCCGTACAATTGAATGACTACCTGAAAATTCGTTTCAGGTTGACAGAAGATATTGTGTTTCTATCCCCGATCAAAGACACGGCAAAAGCGTTCCCAAACCGGGTTGCCGTAACTCTTGTAGGATTGGAACGTGAAACAGCGGCCGGCGTCAGTTTTCAAAGAAAATCCATTTCAGATCACAATTCCGCTCAAAGTGCCCCAAGCTGGCAAATCAATTTGAATGTACTGCTTTCCGTCATTTTCCAGGAAAAACAATACGAAGAATCGCTGCGGTTATTTTCAGCTGTGGTGGCTTTTATCCAAAAAAACAACAGGGTTCGGTCAGCTAGTGAAGGGCTGGAGTTTTCACTGGAGGTTGTAAATATGTCCATGCACGAGTTGTCCAATCTTTGGAGTATTTCGGGAGAAAACTACTATCCGTCGGTGGTTTGCAGGATCCGTGTACTGGAAGTTGACGCGGGAGAAATCATGGACCTTTCTCACATTATTACGAAGCCAGAAAACGAAACTCAATTAAAATGAACCGGCAACCTTCATATCGTATCTGGCTGAAGCTTGTCATCAAACACGCATATTTTGATGCAGAGCAGTGCGGGTTAATACTCGAACCAAATTCGATTACCATGCGCCAGCTTCAAAAGGCCGGAATTCTTTTTAAACAACAAAATGCATGCACATGGATGCTGATTGCGGAAGAATCTATGCTATTGGATCCGGAGATCCGTCTCTGCTTTCAGCTGAAAACAAAACATACCGATTTTTATTATTACACGGATCCGGCTGCTTCGGGTGATTCAGACTGGTCGCTGGAAGATCACAACAAAGGAGGAACCTGGAAATTATTGCATATTCCCGTTACAGAAAAGCGCATTGCGGCAACAGAACCGGAAACGATCGAAATTCAGTTGAAGAGTACGCTAAAACGGATTGAATTCCTGGTCTTTCCCAACCAATCTTATACCATGGAACCCCTGGAAGTTCGCGAACAACGTGGAAAGGTACTATTCGATAAGCGGGAAGAACTACCCATTCCGGGAACCGAAAAAACAGTTATTCGGTTTGTTTCTTCAGAAACTTTGTCTTTGAAGTTGAAAAGCGACTATCAATTTCACCTGTGGGAATTGCGAAAAAGCGGCGACAACCTCCTGAGCAGGCTCCCCGACTTTCCGCTTGTTCAATCACTCTCGCCCTTCAGCCCGAAGGACACCATAACAAGTTACATCTATTTATAAATCAATACAATAAATCCAAATATGAGTACAATGAAAACACCAGGAGTATACGTCGTCGAAAAGAACGCGTTTCCTAATTCCGTTGTTGAAGCTGCTACTGCCGTACCTGCATTTATCGGGTATACAGAGTTTGCAAAAGACGGAAACAAGAGTTTAATAGGCAAGCCCTGGAAAGTAAATTCCCTGGCAGAATTCAGACAGTACTTCGGTGGAGCACCAACTCCAAAGTTTACGATCACTGAAGCAAAAGAAGGCGACGAAGAAGATCCTAAATTGGGAATCTCCTTTTTGGAATTAAGCGGAAAAAAGTACAGCGTTCAAAGAGACGACAAGTACAATTTCTACTACCAGATGCGTTTTTTCTTCGCTAATGGAGGCGGAACCTGTTACATTGTTTCCGTAGACGAGAAATATACCAACGATCTGTCAGAAGAAAAACTGACCAATGGTATTGAAGCACTTTTAAAAGAGGAAGAGCCTACCATGGTTCTGGTACCGGAAGCTGTTTATTTAGAAACGGTAGACTCGTGTGCAAATGTGCAGGTAGCTGCATTGAGACATGCTGGCGGGGATATGAAAAACCGGGTAGCTATTCTCGATATTTTCGATGGTTTCAAGGATGATACTCAAAAAGTGGAAGACTTCCGTGAAAAAATCGGTACGGAATTCCTGGATTACGGAACTGTTTATTATCCATGGTTAAATACTTCCATTGTTCCGGATACAGATATCACTTTCCTAAATTTTACCGATGCTTCCAAAGTCGTTCCTATCCTGACAGAAAGCGACAAGGATGGTAAACTAACCGATTTCATTGCGAATGTGGGTAAAAAACCCGAAGAACTGGAGGTTTTGGACATTGAAACGACGCATAAAGTATTGGCCCGTCACTCTTCTGCTTACAGCGAATTGATGCGTGAAATGCTCTTGATCGTGAATATGCTTCCCCCTTCCACTGCAATGGCTGGAATCTACACCCTGGTGGACGGCACAAAAGAAGTTTGGAAAGCACCTGCAAATGTCAGTGTTTCAAATGTCATCAGTCCTACAGTCAGTATTTCATTCAAAAATCAGGAAAACCTGAATGTTCCGATGAATGGTAAAGCCGTGAATGCAATCCGTTATTTCGTTGGAGAAGGTGTGAAAGTTTGGGGAGCACGCACATTGGACGGGAACTCACTTGACTGGAGATATATCAATGTTCGCAGAACCATGATCATGCTGGAAGAATCCATTAAAAATGCTTCCAAAGCTTATGTATTTGAACCGAATGTTGCTAATACATGGGTAACCGTAAGAAGTATGATCTACAATTTCCTGAACGGAATCTGGAAAAGAGGCGGATTGGCAGGATCCACTCCGGATGATGCATACAGCGTCCATATCGGATTGGGTGAAACCATGACCCCGGAAGACATCCTGGAAGGAATTATGCGCATTACGATTTTGGTAGCGATCTCAAGACCTGCTGAATTTATTGAGATTACGTTCCAGCAGCAAATGCAAAAAAGCTAAAACAAATTCAAAATTGAGAATTGAAAATTGAAAAGAGAAATTATTTCAATAAGCGAGGTTAGCATTTTTAGATGTCCAAATACCTTTTCAATTCTCCATTTTACATTTTCAATTAATTAAAATAAAGAAATCATGGCAGGAGAAAAGCAAGACAATGTATGGCCATTACCGAAGTTTTATTTTCAGGTAAAAATAGGTGATAAAGAAGTTCCGTTCCAGGAAGTATCCGGATTGGACATAGAAGCACAAGTTATTGAATACAGGCATGGAAACAGCAAAGAATTTGCTACTACCAAAATGCCGGGAATCCGAAAAACAGGAAATGTTACCCTGAAAAAAGGGGTGTTCGTGAAAGACAACGGATTCTGGGATTGGTTCAATAAGATCAAGATGAATACCATCGAACGTCAAACTGTAGTCATCAGTTTATTGGACGAAGCAGGAAAACCAACTATGGTTTGGACTTTGAACAATGCATGGCCAACAAAAATTTCCGGTACGGATATGAAATCTGACGGGAATGAGGTGGCTGTTGAAACGATTGAGATCGCTCACGACGGATTATCTATTGCTAACAGTTAATAATCCGAAAACATGGCCGGTCAAACTTGGGAACTTCCCGTTGCTTTTTATTTCCAGGTGAAAATTGGAAATGAAGAATTTGCGTTCAAAGAAGTCTCCGGATTATCAGCTGAATTAGAAACAGAACCTGTTAAAGAAGGAGGTATGAATGAATTTACGTACCTCCTTCCGAAACAAGTGAAACATGGTAATCTGAGTATGAAGCGGGCCCTGAATCCGATTAAACGCAACGATGTGGTCTGGATCAAAAAAATACTGGAAGGAGATTTTTCACAACCCATCGTTCCACGAGACATCATCGTGAATTTATTGGGACAGGATGGAAAACCCATTTACACCTGGACGTGCTCAAAAGCTTATCCTGTAAAATGGGATGTTGGAAGCCTCGATTCAGAATCCAATACCATTTTAATTGAAACAATAGAATTCGCATACACGACCCTGAAAAGATCTTAATACTATGTCGATTATTATTAAAGAAATCAGTATCCGAACAACCATTGAGCGAAAAACGAACTCAACGGGTGATCTGGACTTTAAAGTCGCTAAACTCAAAAAAGACATTTTGAAGGAAGTGCACGACACCTTGCGTAAACAACGAATCAGAAAAGGAGAGCGGTAATGGGTGAATTAGTCAAGTTGAAAATTGCGGGATACGAAACAGAAAGTTATGCCGAGTCAAAAAAGAGTGGCGTATTTACGACACAGGTGAATCCTGCCACCCTGAAACTTGGTAAAAAACTGAACTATTCCGAAAATGGAGAAGCTCATGGAATAGCGAATTTGAAAAAATTCAAATCCCAGGCACTTGACAGCCTGTCTTTTGAAGTTTTGATGGACGATACGGGAATCATTCCAAGTAAAACAGGAAAAATCAAGGATCGGATCAATCAATTGGAAAAAGCCATTTACCGCATCAATTCCGAAAGTCATGAACCAAGTTACACCAAAGTCATTTGGGGAACATTCATCTTTCGCGGAAGAGTTGAAAGCATCAGTTATGATTACAGCTTGTTTTCGCCGGAAGGAGCTCCTTTAAGAGTAAAGGTTTCCTTCTCTTTTGCCGGTCATTTTGACAAAGATACCACGCAAATGAACTCTCCCGACCTTTCACGCGTGATTACTTTTCGCGCCGGGGACAGCATTGCCCGGTATTGTGATGAAATTTACGGAGACGCCTCTTTTTGTCACGAAATAGCAGCATACAATAACCTCAGTGAATTCCGGAAAATTGAACCCGGTACAAAAATTCAATTTCCTCCATTAGCAAGAAGATGAGCGTATCACCGGAAAAAAATAGCGAAGGCCTTGTAACTTATTCCATTTACAGCGATGGGGATCGAATCAATGATTCATTCGAAGCGATTTCTATCCTGATCCATAAAGAAGTGAATCGCATCGGACGTGCCACATTGGTTTTCGAAGCCGGAGATATGCCCATGAAGGAAATTCCTGAAAGTGATGATGAAACTTTTGCTCCGGGGAAAAATATTCGTGTAGAAGCAGGGTATCAAAGCAATGAACGAATCGTTTTCGATGGAATTGTGATTACACACAATGTGGATATTCCCGAAGACGGAGCCGCTACGTTGGAAATCGAATGTGCCGACTTTGTTTTTCCTGCCACTTTTGCCCGGAAGAATAATTACTTTGAGCAGCAAACGGACAGCGCTATTATCTCTGCAATTCTGGGCACTTATTCGGATGTTTCAGCTACCGTAGATGCAACGACGGTGACACACGCGGAACTGGTCCAATACTATTGTTCCGATTGGGATTTCATTTGTTCGCGTGCAGATGCAAACGGGCTCATTATTCTCTCGGATGGAAAAGCAGTGAAGGTTATCAAACCCGCTGTTTCAGCCTCTCCGGTTCTCAAAGTCACGTATGGGGAAGATTTGATTGCATTCAGAGGAGAACTTCAAACTTCCGATCAAACAATGGGAGTCGACGCATATGCCTGGGATATCGCTTCTCAAAAAATGATCAAAGCAGCATCCGCAACCCCAACTTTAAACGAACAGGGAGACCAAACACCTTCCGCCCTATCCGAATCGGTGGGTGGTGAGCGTTGGAATATACAGACCGAAAGTTATGGCGATTCTTCCCAGTTGCAAACATGGGCAGACGCCCAATCATTGAAAGCCGGTTTGGCGCGTATTCGGGGAGAAATCAAATTTCAGGGCAGTTCATTGGCGGTCCCTGGTTGTTTGATTACACTGGACGGCCTTGGAAAACGGTTCAATGGAGATGCTTTTATCGGGTTTGTCGAACATCAAATCGGAGAAGGTGAATGGATTACAACCGCAGGAATGGGAATTGACCCTGAAATGGCTGCACAGAATCCGGATGTAGTAACTCCTCCCGCTTCCGGACTTCTTCCGGGAATTGAAGGCTTGCACATTGGAGTTGTGAAAAAATTGGATGGAGATCCGGCTAAAGAATTTCGAATCCAGGTAGAAATCCCGCTTTTAAACACCGATAAAAACCTGGTTTGGGCACGCTTAAGCAATTTCTGGAGCAGCAAAAGCTTCGGTGCATTTTTCATCCCGAATATCGGTGACGAAGTGGTGCTTGGTTTCCTGAACAATGATCCCACTTATCCGGTTATTCTCGGAAGTATGTACAGTTCGGCAAATCCTGCCCCATTGGAAATTGACAAAAAGAATCCGATCCAGCTCCTGCAGACGAAGAACGGAATCAAACTGGAAATGGATGATGAAAATAAAGTGGTCACCGTCACTACTCCGGGAGCCAACAAAGTGGTATTAAGCGACAAAGACAAATCCGTCACTATGGCAGACCAGAACGGAAACAAAATCGTGCTGTCCGACAGTGGGATCCTCATCCAGGCGGCAAAAGAAATCACCATCAAAGCAGGAACAGAAGTAAAGGTCGATGCCGGAACAAACGCTAGTGTGAAAGCCGGAGTGAATGCAACCGTTAAAGGCACCAATGTGGAACTAACAGCGGATGCAAGCTTCACCGCAAAAGGAAACGCCTCCGCAGAATTATCAGCAGCAGGACAAACCGCAGTAAAAGGCGCAATTGTAATGATTAATTAAACGAATATGAGTTTAGCAGCCCGATTAACAGATATGCACACCTGTCCGATGGTAACACCGGGAGTTCCTCCCATACCGCACGTTGGAGGACCAATCACCGGACCCGGTGTGCCGACCGTACTCATTGGCGGATTACCCGCAGCAGTAATGGGCGATATGTGTGTTTGTGTTGGTCCGCCCGACAGTATTGTTAAAGGATCGGCTACCGTGATGATCGGTAAGAAACCCGCAGCCCGTATGGGAGATACCTGCGCACATGGCGGTGCAATCGTATTGGGATGTCCAACAGTATTAATCGGAGGATAAGATGGATGATAAAACCTATTTGGGAACCGGCTGGGCATTTCCCGTGCGATTCAATCAGCGCGGTGTGCACCTGGTTTCCGATGAAGAAGATATTTGGGAGAGTTTGCGGATTTTATTCTCTACCATCCCGGGAGAACGCGTTTTTCGTTACAACTATGGCTGCCCGATTGATAAATGGGTTTTCTCAAAAATTGATCTTTCGGAACGAACCATGATCATCGACATCATTGAACAGGCTATCCGGGAAGGAGAACCGCGCATCACAACGGATTCCGTAGATGTGGAAGTGCGTGATGCAATGGAAGGAATACTTTGGATCAAAGTGGAATTTACGATCCGGCAAACGAATAGCAGAAGCAGTTTGGTTTTCCCATTCTACTTTTTGGAAGGAACACAATTATAATTGAGAATTGAGAATTGAGAATTGAGAATTGAAAAGAAAAATGGGAAAAATGAAAATTGGAAGAGCTGTATTGGTGCTTATTTTGAATCGATCCGTCGCAGCGAATCCCTCCTTTTCAATTATCCATTTTACATTTTCAATTAATTAAAGATGGAATCAAAAGACGGACATAGCAGAAAAGATCGTTTAGATCGCTTGCACGTTCCCGGCAACTTTAAGATGCTGGACAACGATAAGGCTGTTATGCTTCAAAAATTGATTCAAATTGCGGGATGGATCCGCTTTTACAACGAACGTGAAATCCCACAGGACTATTTTGAAGACTTCCTGGGCGAATTAAAAACCCTGCTGAAAAGTATCCACCTCAAGCATTCACACGAGGCTATCGGGAAAATGGAACCGTCACAGGCACTGCTTCTTGCTTTTGTGGAAAACCTGCAAAAAGTAATGGAGAAATACAACAGCCGTTGGAATGATTTTGCAAGCTGGTACCTGACAGAATACCTGAAAGTCAGTCCGCTTTCCGTAAAAGGAGACCGTGTTTGGCTGGCTTTTGACAAAGCAACTCCCGGAACCATCACCATTGAAAAAAACACCGGATTCAACCGGAAAAATGCAGATCAGCAGGTGTTGACCTACCGCCTGGAAAACGAAGTAGTGGTTCAGGACATTTCGGCGATCAGTGCCTATACGGTTTGCTTTGAACGGAATCCATACCACTACCCTGCCGCAAACCTGAACTTTGTAACAGCCATTAAGACACGTGACCTGCTGCACGACAAACCCAATCAGGAACGCAAACTCATCTTCGACAACGAGTTTTCAAAGGAAACACGTGCGGTTGGAATTCGCATTTCCGCACCTTCCCTGCTCTTGCGTGAAGGAAAACGGGTCGTGAATATTTACTTCGAAGCAGAAAACAAGGAATGGCTCAAAGCCCTTCAATCCATTGAACCAAAGTTGGTTAAACTCGAATTATTGAAGCAGAAAGTGGAGCGTCTGAAATACGAGAAACAGCAACTGGAGAAACTCCGTTCAGATGATCCTAAAGTTAAGGCACAACTCAAAGCAATCAAACACCAACTGTCAAAGCTCAAGTTAAGTCACCTGAAAGGCGATAAACTGAAATTTACACGCCAAGAACTGAAAAACCTGAAATTAGACAGAAGGGAATTATCCCGGGTCATTGGGGTACGACAAACGATTCGTGCAAACATATTCAATAACCTTTTCTATCTGACAGTTAGTACACCAACAGGCTGGACAAACGTCACGGTGTTTGAAGTAAAAAAAGACACTACCCGAAACCGATTGATCCTCAAACTCCTGTTGCCTGAAGACTTCCCCTCAACGGTGGGCTGTACGGAAGAAGTACATCATTTCAAATCAGAATTCCCGGCCATTCAAATCCGGCTGAATTTTGACGCCTGGTTGTATCCCTACTCCTGGATCCATAAATTAACGATCCAGCGCATTCTGATCCGCACGAAAGTAGAAGGAATCAACGATCTGCAGGTTTACAACGAACTGGGGAAAATTGATAATACCAAGTCATTCCCGCCATTCGGGATCAATACTTCTGCCGGAACCTGGATGGCTATCGGGAATTACGAGATGGCGATTAAAAATACCAGCAGTATCGATGTTTGCATCAAATGGAACCAGCTTCCATTGCATCCGAAAGGATTGAAAGGTCATTATGCCGCTTATCCCGGTGATATTGACAATAACAGTTTCAAGATTCAGACCCGTTATCTGAGTGACAACAGCTGGTTCCCAACTACCTGGAAAAGCCAGTTCTCCTTATTCCGGGATGCTGAAACGGATGACCCGGCAGCTGCAAAACTCGACAAAGCAGTGGCTGATGAAAGCGGATTTAAAAAAATCTCTATTAAGAAAATGGTTCCTTTTGAACTTTCCGAAGATCAGTACAAGTATACCATCAAGACACGAACAGGTTTTGTCAAATTAACCCTGGAAAGTCCGGATATGGGATTTGGAAACCAGGAATACCGCGACCTGTTTACCGAACGCATGATGATGAAAAAGTGGAAAAAGAAACGACTTCCGGTTCTTCTTCCTCCTATTGCTCCGCATGTGGAAAATATGACATTGAATTACAAGTCGGAAGACATTATTGATTTGCGAAAGAATACACGCAACAGCAACGTGATTGTGGACCAATTGCATCCGTTCGGGGTCGTTTCATCCCTGGACTCCAGCACCAATACCGGGATTCCCTTTGTGTTCTCACAGGAAACAGATGCCAGTATTCTCATGGGATTCAAAGATGTAAAAGGCGGAGAAGTTTTTTCAACCTTCCTGGTATTTGAAGCGATCAGCAATGAAATGACTGTGGACGATATTCCAAAAATTGTCATGTACTGGGGAGACGGCTATTACTGGGAAGAAATCCCACGTGGTTTTATCTTAAAAGACGATACCAAACAAATGACTATCAGCGGGAACTTAGTATACAATTTTCCATTGCACATCCCTCCAAACCTGTACGACAAAGACGGCATTTTATGGATTCGGACCGGTTTTGTCAAAAACCATGCTTTCGTTCCGGAAATACGAGCTGTTCACAACAATGCCGGGTTAGTAGTCCTGGAAACAGACGATGCTTCTGCTGAAAAAATGCAATCATTCAAAAACTCGAATGGCAAGTTGGAACCGGAGAAAAAACTACCCGGAATTACAAGTATTGAGCAGATTACTTCTTTTTATGCAGGACAAGAATCAGAAGACATAAAAAGTATGCAGGCACGTGTTTCAGAATACGTTACACACCGCGGAAGAGCCGTAACGGCAAGGGATTTCGAATTACTGACACTACAGGAATTCTCCGACATCGGTAAAGTGCTTTGCCTGCCGAATACCAACCTGAAAAACAGCAAGGAAGGTGTGGTAACGGTGGTGGTGGTTCCACAGAATAAACTGAAGACCATTGACAATTCAAAACCGATGGTTCCTTCCGGATTACTTTCAAGAATTGAAGATTATTTAAGTGCGCGTGCCTCAAAAAATGTCCTGGTAGATGTAATCAATCCGGTTTATGAAGAACTGCAGGTGAAATGCGTGATCCGTTTGGTTGACCAAAACCAGGCTGTTTCCCTGGAAGCCATCCAGGAAATATGCGACAATTTCATCGCTCCGTGGCAGGCAAAGAACACCCTTCCGAAATTTGGGGAAGGAATCAACGTATCTCGAATCTACAACGCCATCAAAGAGGTCGATTTCGTGTCCTCCATAGACTATTTTGCAATTATTCGCGTGTCGCAGGATAAAACCGATGCGGGAAAAAGGAACTTCTACCATTTGTACAAACTGGAGGATGAAGAAGAGATCATGATCCCCAATCAACCTTACAAACTATTCGTTCCTGCAGAAACACACATTATACAAGTAGAGGACAAAGACCATTCTGTTTACCCATACGGCTTAGGGGATATGGAAATCGGAAAAACATTTATCCTTTAAAACAAGAGAATCATGGCTATCAGAAACAGAAACACATTGATTGAGGGCTTTAGTAAAGGACAGCGTCCAACTGCTGATGATTTTAAGAATTTAATCGATTCAACAGTCAATATACTGGATGACGGTTTTTCCAAAGATGCCCAATCCGGAATTAAATTAGCCCCCATCTCCGAACAGGAAGGAACAGTCATGACCTTTCTTCAAAACATGACCGATGATATTGGTGGAAGATGGGAATTTGACGTATTGAACAATGACCTCAAAATAAGCCATGTAAACGATGCCGGGAAAGGACAATTGATCCTTTTGAAGCAAAACGGCGACATTGAACTGGGAAAAGAAGGCTCGGACATCCACATCAAAGGAACCATTCATTTGGAACAGCGTTCGGGAAGGATCGTTACTAAAAAAATCACAGCCAATGGAAAATGGCAGGATCTGACTGATTACCTGGAAGGAATTCATGCTTTAGAAGTGGTTTGTGTGATGGGAAAACGCCATACAGGAAAACATGCGGTCCTGATTGCTCATGCTACCCATTGTTTCGGGGCAAAACCCCGCATTCGAAAAGTCCGGTCTCATTTTGGAGTCTTTGGAAATAAATTACTGATCCGCTGGGTCAAATCCAAAAACGACCGAGCTTGCAAATTACAGGTGAGAACACGGTTCATGCTTGGAAATGACATTTTGATCCAGGGTTCAATCACTTCCCTTTGGGACAATCCATTATTGGAAAACGCGTAGGCTATGTTTATCAGAAAAAGAGAACGTACGGACAATTTTTACCAGGAACTGCAGGAAAAAACACTGGAGCGCCTGCAGGAACTTAGCGGTGATGTGTGGACTGATTTCAATATACATGACCCGGGCGTGACCATCTCGGACAATATGAACTATGCACTTTTCGAACTGCAGTACAAACTGGAACTTCCTTTCCGATCATTCCTGGGACCGAACAGCAGTGAGTATGCGAGCAAAGGAATTCTGCCGGCCGAGACTATTTTTGCTCAATCCATCGTTACTCCTGAAGATTACGAACAATTATTCCTCGACAATATTCAAAACCTGGAAAGCTGTTCAGTAGATTTTGCGAACGGGTACTACCACATCCGTGCTTCTGTTTCACTCAAAAATCCTGCGATTACGGAAGACAATGTAAAAGAAGCCCTTTTTGTACTTTACCATCAAAACAGGAACCTGTGTGAAGATCTGCGCTGGGAGAACATTCAAATCCTCACCAAATCTGCAGGAAAACGCAAAAAACGAGAAGAAGATGCACCCCAGGTGGAACAAATGTACGATTTGGCCCATTCGGAGGACCCGATCAAAATTCACGATTACCATTCATTCCAGCTGGACTTTCCGGATGTTTACGGGATTGGTCATCGGGGGTTGCCACAGGGAGCAACTGAGAGCAGCAAAGCGCATGTCCTGCAGCTGAAAGGTTATCTGCTTATGATGGATTTCATGATGGCAGACGTCACTGAACAAATCCAGAACACACCGCAATTGATCAGTTTCAAAGATACGCCGCCGCCGGGAACAGTTTCACTGATCTCCATTCCGGATGTGGCAAAAGTAGTTGACCGGGCAAAATTCAGTAAGAACAATCAATTGCAAACTGCGGCTTCGCTCCAAAACAAGAAATCCGGGTTCATTGACATTTTGGACACCTTGTATGGAGAAGACACGGCCCAATTCTTTCACGATTTTCAACCTCCGAAGTCAAAGATCAATTACCGGACTTCACTCACGGAAGAACTACCCGAATTGAATCGAAACCGGTTCCGGTCGTTCAACAAATTGAAACCAACGGAAAGCAATATTGTTTTCAAGGAATTGTTTTCACTGCTTCATGGAGACAAAATAGAATCTGAAATCCCGGTTCGCGACCTGCTCAAAAAGCACGACCTGGACCTTCTTTCCGATTCCGTTTTCTTCGAACAATATGAAGTTTACCTGGACATCGCTCCTATCTCCGGCGTCTTCTATGACCCGATCTTTAATGAAACACCGCAAAATATTCCCACCCATGAAATGGATTGGAAAGAAGAATATTTCGCTTCCCTGCAGTCAGAAATCAGTTTGATCCGAAGAAATGCCCTCTTCGAAAGCTTCCTGGAAGTGGGTGCGAATGCCGGCAACTACCGCATGATCCAATTAAGTGAGAACGGCCGCTGGATTTTGGTGTTCCGCTATCCGGGAAAAGAAGACTGGATGATCCTCGGTTCCTACAGAACCCGCGACCAGTTGATCCGTTCTGCGAATCGTTTTTGGTCTTTTATGCGCTTTTTGAACCCGGAAAGGCATTTGTTTTACCTGGTAGAACACCGCTTGCTGCAAAGAACTTATCCGCATAAACACGAAAGTTCCGAAGGAAATACGCTGTCTATTGTTGCTTCCAGCCGTTTTGAGAACAAAGCAATGCACCAACGCCTCGAACAATTATTAAGAGAACGGCTTCCTGCCCATTTAAGCATTCAATTATACCGCGTTCAGCCCGACCATATTTATGATTTCGAACAAATTTATCACAAATGGCGTGAAGCTTTGGCAACGAGAAACACGAAAAAAACGATCCATTTTTCGGAATCGATCCTTGCATTTTTCAGCGTCAGCAAACGGTTCTTAACCCCTATTCAATGAACAGTATTTCATCCATAGCATTGCATGTCTCGGCCAATAATGAAGGGTTTGTTCAGAATTGGTACCGGGATTTTGAGCTTTTTGCTGAAAAGCATATTACGGCTGTGGCTGATCGTGTATTGATGCGCTGTGACCAATATGGATTCGAAATTGAGATTTCCAAACTGGACATTGACCTGGGAAGTATCTCAGAAGAAGATTTTGAAACCGATTTTGAGCGGATTTTGGAAGAAAAGCTGGAAGAAAGTTTGGTGAAGGAAATTCTTTATCCTGCCAAAAAAGAAGACAAACGGCTGGATGAGGCCGAGTACCAATTGGAAGCTCTGAAGCAATTTCTGCTCCATGGAACACTGAGCTGGAACCTCGCAAAACGTTTCAGTGACATGACCGGATTGTTTCAGCAGGTCCTTAAAACCCGGGCAAAAGAATTGGTCTCTTTCCTGAGGTCTTACGGGCATTATACCGGTATGCAGCACCGCATGATCTATCAATTTGAAGATGCCGCTTTGTTCGAAACGGTAAAAATCATTGCACCGGAAGAGTTTTCATTTATCCGATCATACATTTCATTTTTACGCATCAAATATGCGGAAACACCAAACGTTCCTATCCGTGAAGAAGAACGCAGGGTCGTTATTTGGAAAGTCGTTTATGCCTACTTATTGAGCAATCAAAGTGCAACCTTTAATAAAAAGTTATTTGTGCGTGAAACGATTGGAAAACTGGCTTCGCACAACAACCTGGTTTATGGTGAGTTACTGAAAACCTTAACTTTTCTCCTTGAAAAGGATTTCGGAAGTACGGTTCCTTCCGGATTGCAGCTTATTTTACAGGAACTGAAACAGGAAGAAAAAACAGCATTTAGAGCGCTTCGCGTTCAGAAACCCGAAGAATGGCCTCATATCTTAAGAGAAGTGAAAGCTTCCAAAGAGCAGTTCAAACTTCCCGAAGATGATTTGGACCGATTGCGCCTGCTGCTGGAAAACGAAAAAAATGTGATTCCCATCATTAAAACCCTGCGCGAAACGGAAATTTTTGACCTGGTGCGTTTACTCGTTCCTTCCGACGCCCCGTTTGTGATCGAATATGCGAAGCATTTAAATAAACAAAATCAAAGCGGTGCACTCCAGGGAAAAGCAAGCGGAGACTTTTTATTGTTCAAATGGCAGGTGATCCTTCCCTTACTGGCTTTATCGAAAAGCGCGGCGATCAATCGCGAGTACCTCGTTTGGCAAGTATTCAAAAGACTTTCTGCCCGCTATAATACCGAGGTTTGGCAAATCGTCACCTTTGCTTACAGAGAAATCAGCACCTGGAAAACCCATTTCGGACTGCGTGAGATTATCCAACAACTTTACCAGGAATTGGTTCAGGGGAAACCCAAATCGGAGCAGACCAAAACGTTTGATTCGGTCAGTTTCCAGCTTCAATTACTGGAAGAGCAAACCAAACTAACCAAAGACCAGCTGCAGGAATTGAAAGCCAGATTAAGTTCTTCTATTTTCCGCGAATTGCTGCTTGACCGTTTGGGAGAATCTGCCCGGCACCGCCTGCTGGCTATTGTCTTGCCTTCCAAAGCCAATGAATTGTCTTCGTTTATGTATGTTTTGCATCATTCCGGAAACACTGCAAAAATAGAAGGCCGCGCTATCGGGTCCATTCAACGGTTAAAGTGGAGCTTCCTGTTTGATGTACTGGAAGATGTCAAAAACCAGGTTTTCAATCAGGAACACATTGTTAAGCGCATTTTAGAACGAACAAGTGCCCGTTACAACCTGACATTGACACAATTGGTGCATTATTTCTGCCAGGATTTCAAAAACTCCAATTTTTCCTTACCTTTTAACCTGTTTAAAATCCTGTTTTCCATTCGGTTGAAGATCGATCCGAAGAAGCCTTCCGGAAAAGTCCCGGACAAATTCGATTCGAAGAAGCAAGCGGAAAACAGGAAATTATTGGTTCACTATTTCACTGAAAACGCCCAAAATATGCCGATGATCCATGCTATTTCACAAGATTTGGAGTGGATGCAGTTTCTCTCACCGATTTTGGATGCTACCAAGCGCATGGTGGACTTCATTCAGCGCAAATGGAATATCCAAATCAATAATCAGGTCTTGCTTCAAAGCATTTTCCGGTTTTCAAAAAATGCAGCTCACCGCAGTCAAAAAGAATTGATGGTTGAACTGTGGAACCTGGTGCAAAAGAGTTTAAGCCGTGGGCAAAAAATGCAGTTCTTAAATGAATTCATTAGCCCGAATGACCAGGAAATGCTATTGAAACAGTTGAAATCAGTCCTTGAAAAAGAGGTGGGTCTTACAGTTCCGGAAAAAGACGATGAACCGGTAGAAGAACTGCCGGAAGAAATCCATTCGGAAGATACGGAAAGCAAACAGGTCCAGTTTATAGACAATGCCGGCCTGGTTCTTCTCTCCCCTTTTCTACCAAGGCTTTTCACGATGATGGAACTAACTGAAAACGGAAAATTTAAAGATCGGGAAGCTCAAATCAAAGCCATTTTCCTCACGCAATATGCGGTAAGCGGGGACGGAGAATTCCCGGAATATGCGCTGCAACTGAATAAGATCCTGACCAATTTCAAAACCGGAATCCCTATTCCACGAAAATCGGTTTTGAATGAGGATGATAAAAAGACCGTGGATGGAATGCTGGAAGGTGTTCTGCAGAATTGGGGACGATTAACGCATACAACTGTTGAAGGTTTGCAGGAAGGGTTCTTGCGCAGGGAAGGAAGATTGGAGGAGCAGGAAGAAACTCATTTACTGACAGTCGAATCCAAGGCTTACGATATGCTACTGGACCATGTGCCGTGGAATTTCCGAACAATTAAATTCAGTTGGATGAAAAAGGCAGTACAAGTGAAATGGAGATAGGAAAAGGTTCAATTTGAACATTTGAACATTTGAACATTTGAACATTCGAAATAAACATTAAAAAAGAAACATATGAAAACAGGCAAAACGAATCAGGCCGCAGGAAAACAAAGCAATCCTGTTCAGGCAAAAGCAAACAAACAAGGGAATGAGGGCTCCATTCTCCAGGCTTACAAAAAGGGAACTGCTCAATTGGCAGCGGAAGAAGAACCTGTCCAGGGCAAATTCGAGACTGCACAGTTGGCAGAAGAAGATGAAGAAGTGGTCTAAACTAATTCCGCAAAGACATTTTAATATTAAGTTGAAGAACAAATTTCCAAGCTTATGAAAACCCGTGCTCAAGTCAAACAAGCCAGACAGGCTTCAGTTGAAGTAAACGCTAAAAATCAGGCCAATGAAGGCAATATTCTTCAGGCTTATAAAAACGGTATTCCTCAGTTGGCTGAGGCGACAGAACCTGTGCAGCGAAAAGAAAATAAAACGGGATTGCCCGACAACTTGAAATCCGGAGTTGAAAATCTTTCCGGGCATAGTTTGGACGATGTGAAGGTTCATTACGGTTCCTCAAAACCTGCGGAATTGCAGGCGCATGCTTATGCCCAGGGAACGGACATTCATGTTGCGCCCGGGCAGGAAAAGCATTTGCCACATGAGGCATGGCACGTGGTACAGCAAAAAGAAGGTCGTGTTAGGCCAACCAAACAATTAAAAGGAACCACCCATATCAATGACGATGCCGGTTTGGAAGCAGAAGCGGATGTAATGGGAGCCAAAGCGATGCAATTGAAAGAGACACAATCGAACCCTTTACATAGTAAACTGATTGGTAGCACAATACAACGTGCAGCTATTCCCGGAGATATAAAAGATCACAAAACTGATTTGGACGAAGTCATTGATGATATGCGCTCTATTATAGGCCCTAAGGGAAAAACGAATGAACCATTGGAGAACACAATCGACGGAGTTGAGAATTGGGCTAGCGAAACCATGTTTGCTGCGAAAAGAAAATATGTAGAATACAACAGGGCTTCAGATGCTTACGAAAGAGGGGCTGTAAATGTTTTCCTGGGTGAAGACACTACCCTGGAATCTGATATAGAATATTCAGAAAATGGTGAAAAACATTGGGAAGAGTCTAAATTAGTTTCTGGAGACTGGCCACAATTTGGTGTAAATGTATTGGCTGCACGTGAACAATGTGCAGGAAGAACCAGAACCAATGGGGTTGGAATTGCTTCAATAGCACTAAGCGATGATTTTTATGAAAATGCACAAAAAAGTCTGGGTTTAAGTAAATCAAAAGTTAAGGGTAGATGCAGAAATTACCTGGACACTACCATGAGAAAAAAGTTTCCTAGTGCAAAGAAAACATCGTTCTTTGTACGTGTTTACTTCGATGCGAATGAGAGCGTATATGAAGAATTTGACGTTACCAAATGGCACCGCTAATTATAACCACAGCAAACCAATTCTGAGAATTTAAACTATGAAATCCCCCATTCAATACTTCCAAACGCTCCTACACACCGCGTTCGCCCTCTATTTCGGGCAGGAAAGTGAGTATAAAACCCTGGAAGACATTCCGCTTCCCAAGAAGAATGAACTGGATAAATTGTCCGGGAAAGAACTTAGCTGGGAAGAAAGAATGGCATTACTTTTAGCATTGATGCCGCACATCAGTCCGCAGAGCCTGGATTTGTTTTTCATCCTGAACAAAAACCTGGACCGTCCCTACACCGAATTCGGGGGATGGAAAGGCACATCACACAATGGTTTTCTGCCAACGGGTGAAACACTGGCTTTTTTACTGGCGCTTAATTCGGAGGAAAAGCGAAAAGCGGTCGTGAACCTGTTTGATCAGACACATTGGTTTTATAAAGAAAATGTGATCCGACTGGAAGGTCAGGGACCCGGAGAGCCTTATTTGAGTGGAAAACTGTGCGTTTCGGATGAGTTCCTGGCAAAAGTCTACCGGGATGGGAATTACCGTCCGGATTACAGCAGTGATTTCCCGGCAAGACGCATGGAAACACCTCTCGATTGGGAAGACCTCGTTCTCCCGTATAATTTAAAGGAAGAACTGGAACAAATTACTCAATGGTTGAAAAACGGGAAAAAGATCCGTGAACGCTGGAACCTGGATAAATTCTTAAAAAGCGGATACCGCTGCTTGTTTTACGGTCCGCCGGGAACAGGAAAAACGCTTACTGCTTCACTCTTAGGAAAACAACATAAAATGGATGTTTACCGCATTGATCTGTCGATGGTCGTTTCCAAATACATCGGAGAAACAGAAAAGAACCTGGCTAAAATATTTGACCGTGCAGAACATCAGAACTGGATTTTATTCTTTGATGAGGCTGATGCTTTATTCGGGAAACGGACCGAAACTTCCGATTCGAACGACCGGCATGCCAACCAGGAAGTGGCTTATCTGCTGCAGCGCATAGAAGATTTTCCCGGAATGGTGATTTTGGCTACCAATATCAAGGACAACCTGGATGAAGCATTTTTTCGCAGATTTCAGTCCATTTTATACTTTCCTGTTCCGAACCAGCAGCTTCGTTATGATTTGTGGAAGCGGCTTATTCCGGAAGAATGGCTGGATGACCAGTCGGAAGAAATCCTGCGTGAAGCGGCTATCATCAAACTTTCAGGAGGAAGCATGCTCAACGTGGTACAGTCGTGCGCCTTACAGTTATTTGCTCCCAAAGCTTCCAAAAAACTGAGTTTAGAAATGCTTAAGAACACGATCAAAAAGGAATTGGAAAAAGAGGGGAAATTGGTTAATTAAGAATTGAATGATGAAATTTATTACTCAACTATTCGTACTGTTTCTGCTGGTTTTTCAAGCCTCAGGACAAGGACAACGCGGTCAAACATACGTTGCTCCCTGGGACATTCCCGCATTGGAAGATCCTTACTTCTTCGAACCCTATTTTGATACAATTTACATTCACGATACCGTTTATGTTACGAATGCGGATGCTTTCCTGAAAAAGTATTACAAAGGGGAAGTCAACCTGAACGATCTGATTAAAAACCAAAAAATACTTGACAGCATTTTAAAGGATCTCAGCAAAGTCTCGGGAAAGGAATTATTCTATAACTACTTCGGGAATCACCGTTATCCGAGAGCTTTATCCAACAGCATTTCAATCAAAGAATTTTCGCTGGGAGAAAACCTTCAATTTCAAAAACGGTTTCAGGAGAAAGAATACGGCGGATCCGGATATTTAAATGACGGCCTTCTCTTTCGGTTCAACGGAGCTTCACGAACCAATCGTTTTCTCACGAATGAAGAGGCCGTAATCCGGGCTATTTCCTACATATTCACAGCGCTTCAGCCGGATAGTTCAAAAATCAAAACGATCAGCTTATACTTTCCGGATTTCGATTTCAAGGAAAAGAGAGCGATGGCCCAATTCGCAAAATCAATCCGCAGAGTGATGGATGCTTCAAAGTATCCGGCTATTCGAAATATGAAGCTCAAGCTATTTTTTCATGAACCGAAGGATCGCGAGATTATCGGCGAAGATTTCATGTATGCCCTGATCCTTATGGCAGACGATGTTATCTTATTGGACCCGACCAATATCATGGATGATTACTACGTGAAAGGTGATCCTTTTAGCTATTCGGAAATTCAGGATCTCAGTTTGATCACACAGATTAAAAGCCATTTTTACCTGGCAAAGTTCAGTACCGGCGACACGGCTTCCTATAACGGTACGCTGAGTAATTTCTCCTTTAAAGACATCCGGCCTATTGTCATGGGTGATAATCCGGATAATAACTGGGAATCTTATTTATGGTTCCTGATCGGTTTAGTGTCCCTCATTATCATCATAATCTTACTATACCTGCTCTATCCTCCATTCTCTTATTTATTGAATCAAAATATGGGAATCATTTTGGCTTCAGCCATTATTTTTGCCATTGAATTTTTCATCCTGTTAGCAGCTCTTTTCAACTATATGTGTACGGAAGATGATGAGATTTCATCTAGCAAGAACACCTGGATCCTATTCTGTATGCCTATTTTGATGGTCGTCGTTTTGCCTTTGATGCGGCAATTTACCAGAAACAAAAAACTACCATAATTCAGAATGAGAAAACAGAATGAGAATGAGGAAACAGAATGAGGAGGAATAGTACAAATCAAACCGATTCATTTTCCAGGTTCTTGATCATGGCGTAAAAGATTCTTGAAAGTTCGTCTGCTTTCTTCAAAAATGAATCAAATGTATCTTTGTTAATCTCATTGGAATCATGCAATACATCGAAAATAGATACACATTCGAAAACAGAAGCTCTCGAAACTACAAAGAATTCTAAAATTCAAACATAGTAATGAACTGATTAATGTTACTTTAAGATAATAATTCCTTTTCACATATCCAATCCAGCATCATTTTCTCATTCTCATTCTCATTCTCATTCTCATTCTCATTCAGCAAAGCCCCAGAACCGGATTGTCCCAGGGCGATTGTTTTCTCAACAGAATATAGGAATGTTGGAAAACAGCGAATCATGTTAGAACAAGAAGTAGAAGCAAAAACATTGAAGATTCAATTCTCATTCTCATTTTATTTTTTCAGCATTTTGTCGCTCCTGTGCTTTACGCTGTCTTTTCAGTTTCCACGGAGCATTTTTCTCCCAGTCGCCGGCCATGATACATCCGTAGGGCATGACCTCATCGATCACCGTTCCCAAACCAAATTCGTCCATCTGATTCCGGACAGTTGCAGCGCTCTTGTAAGCAGACGGCAATTCCGTAATGTCAATTTCTTTGGAGAAGAACCGAACGTCCAATCCGGCAGTTTCTTCTGCGAAAACGGATTCGATCGTTTGATCTCCTTTTGACCGGCGGTGCTGTGTTCTGCTCAAATTTCTTCCTGCACCATGTGGCGCAAAACCTAAATTCGAAGCAGTAGTTTCCCCTTCCACGATCAAGACCGGTTCAGACATATTCAACGGAATCAAACGCGGACCTGTAATATCCGGCATAAAAGCAGCATCCAACGGCGTTGCACCTTTTGCATGGTAAAACAAATCTCCTTTTTTGAAAACGAAATTATGTTCGTTCCAAAAACGGTTCTGAACTTCAATCCCCAATTTTTGTGCTGTTGCATCGTGGATTACTTCGTGATTTGCTTTTGTCCAGGAACGAATGACCTGCAAAGCTTCCCAATAAGCCTGACCTTCTTCTGTTTCAAACGGAATCCAGGCATTTTGCTTTAAAGTATCCGGAGAAATCTCCTGTCTGAAACGCTCCGCTATTTTCATTCCTTTATCGTACAAACGAGCGCCTACTCCTCTTGATCCGTGGTGCGTAATCATCATCGTATTTCCGGTAGCTTTGGAAGTTCCCACAAACAAGAAGTGATTTCCGTCGCCCTGTGTTCCCAAATGTGAACGTGCAGCAGCAATCATCTGCTGGTCTTTCAAAAAAGCATTTTGTTCGAATGCTTCCAGCAAATCCGAAGGGAAACGGAATTGTGTATTCCGATCTCTTCCTCCCGGTCCGAAATGTGTGATGGAATGTGCGGCATCCAATACCTCCTGTGGATTCGCTTTACCGAAATCAGTCAATAAGACCGAACAACAGATATCTGCGCTATGCATTCCGGGGTGAATGGAATTCTTCGTCACCACCACTCCACCTACCGGAATCGTTCCTATAGGGCCTGTCGGACAAGCATCCGGCATGATTGCTCCACCCACAACTGTTGGTGTTTTCACAATCTCCTTCATGGAGGCAATCACGCTTTCCACATTGATGATTTCCACTTCTTCCTCCGCACGAATATTGACGGCGAATGAAACTCCTTCTTTGTTCAAAGGAATGATCGGTTTTGAAATATAGGGCAATAAATACGCGTTCATTGCTTCCGCGCTTAATTGATTTTCATTGATGTACTCAATAGCTTCTTTAAACCATTTTCCGGGACGGTATCCCCATGCGATCAATGTATCTCCTGATATGTTTTGATAGTTTTTCATGTTCTTAAATTTTAAAATCCTGTCCCGCACGTAAGGGATCAGGGATATTTTGCAGTAACGTTACTTGTTTGATGAAGCAAAGGTTAGCATCAACTGCGCAATCATTTTGCGTAGATAAAAATAAATTTTAATTTTGTTTATGGCACAGAATAAAAACGCACTCATCCGCTATAAAACTATCGATAAATGTTTACAGAACAAGTACCGGAAATGGACGCTTCAGGACCTGGTGGATGCCTGCTCGGATGCACTTTACGAATACGAAGGACGTGATGTGAATGTGAGTTTGCGCACTACTCAGCTGGATATTCAATTGATGCGGAGTGATAAACTGGGATACAATGCTCCGATTGAGGTTTATGATAAACGTTTTTACCGGTATGCCGATGAAGACTATTCGATCACGAATATTCCCCTGACGGAAAACGACATGACAATCCTCAACGAATCGGTGGAAATGCTGAAGCAATTCAAGAATTTTTCCCTGTTCCATGATCTGAACGGAGTTATTCAGCGGCTGGAGGATACGATCTATGTGGAGAAGACCCATCAGTCTGCCATCATCCACCTGGATAAAAATGAGCAGTTAAAAGGACTGGAACATTTCGACACGATCTACCAGGCAATCGTAAAGAAAATCTGCCTGGTCCTGAATTATCAATCTTTTAAGGCTGCTGAGCCAACCCAAATCCACTTTCATCCTTACATTTTGAAACAATTCAACAATCGCTGGTTCGTGGTGGGAAGGAAAGAAGGTCATTCACGGATCCTGACATTTGCACTGGACCGCATCGAAGGGATTGATTACGACCTGGGGATCGATTATTCGAATGCGCATTTTGACGGAGACCTTTATTACCAAAACACTTATGGTGTTACCGTTCTCGGAGATTCGATGTTAATGGATGTGGTATTAAAGATTGATACGGAGAATGCGCCTTATGTATTAACCAAACCCTTTCATCATTCTCAAACACTCGTAAAGACGCTTGAAGACGGAGCAACTCTTGTTCAGTTAAGAGTGCATTTGAATATGGAATTCGACCGGCTGATCCTGGGATTCGGGCCTTCTGTTGAAGTGTTGAAACCAAAAATCCTGCGGAACCGGATTCAGCGTAAATTGAAAATGGCTTATGAGCTTTATAGCACTTAGGCAATAGTGATTAGGAATTAGCGAGCCCATTCCCTATTTTATTTTCTTCGCGCCGACGTAGTTGTAGGTCTGATTTTCAGAGTCCACGACCGCCATTTCAAGAATGGTAAAGTGCAGGATATTAATTCCGGGGTTATCCGGCGTTACCAGGACCTTAGGATCTTTATTGATCGATGTGCAAACGGCCTTTATTTCCCCGTATGTTTTCCGGTTCCCGTTGTAATCCGGTGTATTGACATTCAGGAAGAAATCTGCCTGGGGTTTCGCAGCACGAATCGTTGAAAATGACTTGTAATTATCAAAAAGCACTTTGCTGTCGCTGGCATATTTCAACGGTTTCGATCCGTATGCTTCGGGATTATCAAACACCAGGAATTCTCCTTTCTCGAAAATGTACTTGTTTAAATAAACCGGTACACGGATAATGAAGGTATCTTTCAAACGCACTTCTTTTCGCGCCTGATCGAGTTTTTTGACCCATTCCGCCTTTTCTTTTTCAAATGCTTCCGGATTAAAATCGAAGGTTTTTCCTTTAACGGGATCTGCCAGTCTGCAGTATTTCAAGGCATTGTCTTCAGAAGTTCCTTTGCTGTATTCGAGATTCAGTAAAAAGATGGTCCGATCATCCAGGTAATCGATTCCTTTCCAGGTATTCGGGTTGGTAAAAACGATCAGTTCTTTTGCCTGCAATGCTTTTTCGATGGGCATAAAAAGGGTCTTGTTATTCGGTCCCTGCAATTCAAAAACCACTGAATTCTTAAATTCGAAGGTGCAGTGTTCCTGAAAAGACAAGATATTCTTAATCACGCATTTTGATCCTGATATCACCGAATCCAACTCGGTAAATCCGCAAACGTTTTTTTTGTCTTTGACAAAGATCCCTGTGTATTTCTGTTTTGTGGTAAAGACATTCTTTGCGATGTCTCCGACTACAATCGTATCTCCTTTGGAATAGGTGAATTTCGAAACGGTGGATTGATACTTTTTCAATTTCTCTGCTTCCTGTGAAAAGAGCCTATCGGCTGAACCGATCAAAAGAAGAATGAGTATAAGGATGTTTCGCATAATTTCAGGTTTCTATCTCAAAAATACGTATTTCGTGCGGATAATGCCGGAAGGGGGCATGCAGGATTGCGGGTAAAAAACTGTGTCAAAGTGCCCATGGGATGCTGGTACTCCTTAAACTTCCTTGTTCTATTTACAAATTCCGGCACGACATCATTTTTTCACGAATTCGCGCACCGACTGCGCACTTGGATTCTGCGATTGATTTATTTGTTTGATGTAAATAAATGTGGATTTTCGGTTCTAAAAGATCAACTAAACAAGCTGAAAGCCCTAAAAATGGGAAGTTAAATTTATAACGTTTTAATACTGTATCCATACTTAACCTATGCTTTATCCATACAGTACCTATACAGTAAGTCGTCTTTTACTCTAATCAATGTAAAAAAGTCCTTTTTAACATCCTTTCAAAGTGTGAAGTCGAACTTATTTTTTACACATTCATGAGAAAGACTGCCACAAGCATTACACTCTTGGCTGTTACTCCATCCCTTCTGCTTTCACTTCCATCGAACCCTTTACCCACTCACGCATGTTAGTTGTGCTCCATGTGCGAACAGCTTGTGGAAAATAAGGCTGAAGTTCCGGGATAAACTCTTTTAAATTCACATTGTAATATCCACCTCCGAAATCCAGGTAAATGAAATTATTGACAATCGCAGGTCCGGTAATATCCAGCAAAATCTCACCGCTGCAGTTCTGTTCTTTGTAAACGATCAAACGCGTGTTTGCCGGGATTGCGATTCCATCCAGGGTGAAGTCATGTGCTTTTTTCAACACCACACCAAGCGTGTTGTACTTTCCTATTTGCAGGAAACTCGAATGCTGATCTGACATATCCAGGGCTTTACTTGTCCATTTAGATGAAGAAGATTCATCTGACATGAGTGCTCCGGTCAAATGGACCATGCGCATTTGATTTCCTTTGGAGGATTCAAATTCTGCCTTTGCGCGCAGGAATGCATCTTTTTTAATCTGTTCTACTTCCTTTTGCTGTTTTGCACGAAGTGCTTCGGCTTCCAGAATGCGGTCTTTCGCCGCCTGATCTTCCCGTTCTTTCAGGATTTCCTGATACAATAAAATAGCATCCGTATACTTTTCCAGCAGCATGAACTCTTCTGCCTTCGTGTGAAGGGTTTGATAATTGGCTTCGGTAAAAACCCGCTTGGCAGTTGGTTCTTTCGTTGCTGCATTTAAGCCGGTTCGAATGATGTTGATTATGGTAACTGCTTCGGAAACGTTGCCGGAACTTCGCACATCCCGAAACTCCACAGGTTCTTTATCTGCTACTTCTTGCGGACCGGCTGTTCTCTGACCAAACAACATTCCTAAAGAGCAGAACATTCCAAGAATTGTAATCGCTATTTTCATATCTGATATTTTAAGGTATTGTACTTATTTCCATGGAACCGTTCTCCCAGGATTTCATATCACTTCTGCTCCAGGTCCTAACAGATGGAGGAAAGTGAGCCTGAAGAGGCATTGTAAAGGCATGCGTCTGAATTTCAGCAGCATCCGGCGTGTTCTTTTTGCTTCCATTATTGACGATTGCCGGACCAGTTACATCGAGTAATATGGTTCCTTTGAAATTTGGCTCACTATAGATAACCAGGCGTATGTTAGCAGGAACTGCAATCCCATCAAGGGTCTGATAACTGGAATAGACGAGTAAGTTAGTGATGAGATTGTATTTACCGGGTTTAATAAAATCGGAATAGGGATCCTTGGAAAAAGCCCCCGAAGACAGATTATCCTGTCGCATATCTGAAATCAGCAAGCCGCTGAAATGTATTTTTTTCCACCGTTCCTGATCTGCTGTTGCTGCTTTGATCTTATCTTTAGGGTACTGTACATCCTTTTTCATCAATGCCTTTTGATATACTGCAATGGCTTCCGGGAATTTCAACTGTTTGTATAAGCTGTCTGCCTCATCGATCAGCAACTGGTATTCTTCCCGGTCAATTCGTGCTATTTCAGTATTGCAGCGCGCAATCTGATCACGCACAACCTGTTCTTGTTTGTAACGCAGTGCCTCGTTGTACTGCTCGTTAGCTTCCCGGTATTTTCCCTGATCAAACAACTGATCTCCCTGCTGAACAAAAGTATTGTATTCTGCTTCGCGCTGTTCCTGCTCTTCTTTGGTTTTCTTCTGCTCCGTTACCCGGACGACTTCTCTTCCCAGTGATCTGACTGCTCCAACAACTTGCTGTGCGCCATTGGTACTGAGAGCCACCTGACCAAAAACTGCTGAAAAAGGACCTAAAATGACCAAAAGTAATGTGTGTTTCATGCTTTGAAAAGAAAGCACACAAACAAAATTGATGCCAGAAGTTTTAGCTTTTAATCTGCAAACTATTAATTTGACTCTGATATTTCCATCGACCCTTTATACCAGTCTTTCATATCGCTAGTGCTCCAATTCCGCAAAGTTTGAGGAAAAATGGTCTGAAGCGGAAGACCGAAGGTTTTTGAATGGGCCAAAACCGAAGCTTCATTGTTCTTTTTACTGCTGTTATTAATGATTGCCGGACCAACTATATCCACCAATATCTTTCCTTTGAAGTGTGGTTCACTGTAAATAACCAAGCGGAGATTGGCCGGAACTGCAATTCCATTTGGCAGCTGGTTAGCGGCTCCCCATGAAAAACCGTTCAGAACCGGATATTGCCCGACGGGAAGAAAATTGGAGTACGGATCGGAACTAAATGCCCGGGATGACACGTCTGTGACACTCGAATCCGAAACGAGCACAGTGCTAAAATGAACGGTCTTCCAAAAAGCTTCCCTTGCTTTCGCCTGTTCAATCCGGGCTCTCGGGTATTCTTCATCCCGAATTTCCAAAGCGGCGGTATAGTATTTAATTGCTTCGGTATAATGCAACAGCGTGTAATGGGTATCAGCGGTATCAAGGAAGCGTTCAAAATTCTGATTATTTAAGCGGGTTAATTCTGTATTGGAACGTCCGATCTGTTCAATCGCATATTCATCCTGCCGGAATTCCAAAGCCCGGTTGTACTCATCGATCGCCTGCCGGTAATTTTGCTTAATAAATAATGAATCCGCCCGCTGAACAGCAGTCATGTATTCGGCTTCATTTGCCTGCTGTTCTTTCTTCGACTTGTGAAAGTCTGCTGCCTGTACCACTTCTCTTCCCAAAGTGTAAACCGCATCAAAAATCTGGAATGCGCCCTGGGCACCGATCTGTCCGAAAGCAGATGTGGAAGTGAGTAAAATAAATAGAAGTAAGTGTTTACGCATAAGCCCGAAAAAAAACGGAATTTACAAAATTGATGCCAAAACCATTTCTTTTTAGGCCCATCATCCTCCTTATTTCAGGACGATTTTATTCCTCCAGTTTATAGATTCCGTGCTTTAACGCGTAAAAAACGAGACCGGCGACGTTCTTCGCTTTGGTTTTCAAAAGGATGTTCCGTCGGTGGTTGTTAATAGTGAGAGGCGATACAAAAAGTTTTTGTGCGATCTGTTCCGTACTCATTTCCTGGCAGATCATGGCCAATATTTCTTTCTCCCGATTGGTCAGTTCTTCTTTTTGCAGATTATCTCCACCTTTCCCTCGTTCATGCAGTGCTTTCAAAAGTGTTTCTTTTACAGAAGCTGCATAATATTCACCTCCATTACCTACTTCTAAAATCGCTTTCCAAACTTCGCTGATCGCACTGTCTTTTAACAAATATCCATTTACTTCCAGGTCGTACAATGAAAGAATATCCGTACTTCGATTGAACATGGTTAAAGCAATAACTGGAACGGATGCAAAGCTTCCTTTTTTCATTTCACGGATCGTTTCTAGCCCGTCTTTTACCGGCATGGAAATATCCATCAGCACCAGATCCACTTTATGAAGTTCCAAAAGCTGAAGTACTTCTTCTCCGTTGGAAGCTTCCAAAATATGCTTCACCCCGTCCATTTGGAGCAAAAGATTGGAGAGCCCTTCCCGGAAAACCGTATGATCGTCTGCTATTAGTACTGTCATGGATATTTTCTGATTTAACCTGATACTGATTTCCGGATTCCTTAAAACAGGAACGAGGCATCCTTGTTTTTCAAAGATCGGGTTGTGAAATCAATTAAAAAATGATTAGAAGTAAGCATTTTTTGCCACCTGTTGTTTTTCTACCTTTGCTTCTGAAAAGCGAAGATAAATTAATCTGTGTTAAAAGCAGCAATATTCGGCCAATAGTAGTCCGGATCCATTGCCTTCAAACCCCATTGAAACCAATCTTTTCATTTTTGTCATGGAATCTTTTACTCCCTTGATCTGTAATGAATTGATGCGCGTTTATGAAAAGAATAAAGAAATACCCGCATACTCGAAAAAATAACCACACACCTCAATTAATTCCCCCGATTTATCAGACAAGTCGGGGTTTTTTCGCAAATATATCCTCAAAATTGCTGAATGGTTGAAACAGCAAAACGGGTGGAATAAATGCAAAACAAAGGGTTCGTTTTTGATACTTAGCTGAAAAGCACTAATTTTAGTAAAAAGACTCTTTTATGATGGTTTTCAATTTCTCCAAAAAGTTCATAGTTCCCGTGCTTTGTTTGTTGATCCTATTTTCTTCTGCCTGTAAAAAGAAAAATCCGGATCCGGAAGAAGTGACTTATGACACTGCTCAAGCTTACAATTTGCAGAACATTTCGTACGGAACGGACAATCAGCAAAAGATGGATATTTACCTTCCTGCCAACCGCAATTCAAACACCAAAGTATTTGTACTGATCCACGGAGGAGGCTGGAGCGGCGGAGATAAAGCAGATTTTGCAGATATGATGAATTCATTGAAAACGTATTATCCGAACCACGCGATCATTAATATTAATTACCGTCTGGCAACTCAGTCCAGTCCGGCATATCCGAAACAAACCGATGATATCCAGGCTGCTTTAACAGAGATCAGTCTTTCGAAATACAATGTATCTTCACAATTCATGCTGTTTGGAGCTTCAGCCGGCGGACATCTTTCGCTGCTTTATGCTTACCGTTTTGATCCGGAACATCACGTAAAGGCCATTTGCAATACGGTTGGTCCGTCAGACATGACAGACCCGAATTACATGAATAATCCTTTGTATTGGTCTTCTTATAATGTACTTGTCAGCGGAGGAGTGCAAAATCAAACAGGCGTTCAGGCAGTCAGTCCTGCACTGCACGTTACGGCAACATCACCTCCAACGATTTCTTTCTATGGTGATTCGGACCCATTGGTGCCTGCTACTCAAATGGCCCGTTTGCACAACGCTTTGGACGCAAGCGGTGTTTACAACCAGGGAACGATGTATCAGGGAGCCGATCACGGAACCAACTGGACACCGGCCCAAACGAATGATTGTATCGCGAAAATGCTGGTATTTATAAATTCTTATTTCCCTTAACAAACCAAACGGGCAAAAAAATGCTTACTTCTAAGCATTTTGATTTAGTTGAATACCCTTAACTTTGTATCCATTAAAGAAAGCGATCAAAATTATTCAATTCATAATTCATCTTATCTGCCGCAATCATTCTCTAAAAAGCAAGGGATATTCGTATGTCTTGCCTTCAGATGAATTACCTGATTCAAACTTTATTTCAAAAAGCGAACGTGTTAATTGTATTTATTCTATACCTGGTAGTGATTTCATTCGGAATTATTTCTTCCGTGTTCTATTTGATGCAGCTGCGCAAATCTGCAGCCAGACTACCCGAAACATGGAGGAAGTCCCCTTCACAGAATAACTTTAGACGCAGTATTTGTCTTCTAACGCTATTTCTTACGATGGTGCTGATCAATCAAATCACACTGGGTTATCTGGCTTTTCACCACATTGAAAGCGGCCTGGTATTTAGCCTCTGTTTTACCTTTGTTCCCATTCCATTGTTCGCCTTTTTTTTCATACACACGCAAAGTAACTGGAAACGATATAGTTACATCGTATTGCATGCGGCTCTTGTGGGTTCTCTGATCTTTGGAGGATATTATCATCCGTTCAGTCTTCCGAATACCAGCATTTCTCTGATACTAAACAGCGTTTTTTTCTTAATCGCTTTATTGCACTTAACCGATCTGCTGATCTATCCCAAAACGGATTATTTCAAATTCAAACTAAAAATCAACCTGACTATTTTAATTTTTGCACTGATGGCCAGCATTCTGTCTACTATTCATTGGTCAGATATAACCTCAGGCCATTCGATCCGTTTTTCCTCTTTCCTCATGCAAAATGGAAACATGCTCCTGTTTTATTTTTCATTTCCATGTATATTCCTTTCAGAAATCATTCAATTGAAACGTGGATAATCTCATTTATGTCATATTAATTGTTGTCACATTCCTCATCATCGTTTTCGGTGTTGGAATCTATTACGTCATTACAAGACTTTACAGGCAACTGAGAAAAAGGGAAGCAGAAGCAATTGAATCGATTATAGCTGCACAGGAGCGTGAACGGACAACTGTTTCCAGGGAAGTGCATGACAACCTTGGCCCGATGCTTTCCATTACTCAAATGCAGGTTGGTTACCTGATTGAACAGGTACAGCATGAATCAGAAAAAGAACTCCTGGTAAAAATGCAGCACCAGCTGCGGGACGCCATCAAACTATGCCGGAACATTGCTCACATGATCTCCTCCGAAGTGGATCATTCCAAATCATTCCAAACAGTACTTCAGGAACAAGTGGCTTACATCAATGAATTGGGAACCATGACTATTGACCTGGTCATTCCGGAAGATATTCCTCTGATTGATCCGATCAAGGCAACTTCCTTAATCCGGATTTTCCAGGAATTGCTGGTAAATACTATTCGCCATGCAGAAGCTAACCAAGTGGAGATCAAAATCGAGAAAACAACTGATTACCTTCATTTCATTTACCGGGATAACGGTACAGGATTCCAAATCAAGCAGATCAATTTAGGATTGGGCATCCAAAACATCAGCAAACGCATCGAAATTATCGGAGGAAAGCAACTGTGGAACCAGGACAAGAACAATCCCGGCATGAGTTTACATATTCTATTCCCTCTTCAAAAGATTAGCATTGAAAAACAAAGCGTTTTTTAATCCCAGCCTGTTTTTTATTAATTATACTTGGTCTCGAACAAAAAAAAGCCCGTCCCGGCTTAACGGGTATCATCAATTAAAATTCACCGGTTTATCGTTGGGTTTCGGGTCCCAGCAGCCTTCGTATTTGAATGTTAGTTTTCCAAAATAATCAGAAGAATAGAATGCTACCCGATCCAGTGTTGCATCGATCTCGCTCTTATCCAGATTATCTGCTTCACGTAAAGAAAGCACATAGGTCCAATCCGCTTTTATACTTATTGCCGAACCATACATCGTGTGGTTGATCTCCAGGCAATTCTTGAAAAACGCTTCATGGCTGCGATCAGGAACACGCAACAAGGGGCTCATGACCTGAAAATAATACTTCTCCGGGTTTTGCGGAAAGTTGAATACATCAATCCAAACGGTTGAACCTTTATAGGTCATATTCCATTGTCCGGGTTTTTCCCCGCGACATAATCCCGGATCTACTCCCAATTCAGCAAGGCTCTGCTCAATCAGGAAACATACTGAGTCAAAATTCATGAGTGAAAATTAGTAAAAAAAGTTTTTTGAGTCAAGGGCTGATGATTTTAGGGCAATAAAGCAGACCAGAAAATTTTGGGATAAAGTAGGGGCGGAAAATTTTCTGCCCCTACTTTTTATTCATTTATCCGTAAGTTTAACATTCAAAACACTGAAGAACGATGAATCCGAAAAAGGCCCCGTGGTATTTCCTGTTGCTGCTTATTCTTGCCGGTGAATCCGTGTTCATTCTGCCCTTCGTGCTTTCAAGGGTCTTCCGTCCGATTGTACTGGAAGCATTCAACCTGGATAATTTTCAATTGGGGATCTGCTTTTCGATTTACGGCATTGTAGCTTTGGTTTCTTACCTGCTGGGCGGTCCGCTGGCAGATAAATTTGCACCCCGAAAACTAATTGCCCTTGCACTTTGGATGACTGCTGCGGGTGGTTTTGTTTATGCAGCATTTCCCGGATTCACAGTCCTGAAAATCCTTTACGGGTATTGGGGATTTACCACCATCTTCCTGTTTTGGGCACCCATGATCAAAGCAACCCGTGTTTGGGGCGGATCAACTTCACAAGGAAAAGCTTTTGGATTCCTGGATGGCGGACGCGGATTGGTTGGAGCTTTATTTGGTACAATGGGAGTGATTGTGTTTTCCCTTTTTCTAAGTACGGATGTTTCGGAAGCGACCATCGCTGAAAGTAAAGCAGCCTTCAAACAGGTCATTCTTATTTCTTCCGGGCTGATTATCCTGGTTGGAATACTGGTCTGGTTCTTCATGAAACTGGATCCTAAAAAGGAGGACGAACTCAAAGTAGATCAAATCACCCTTTCCCAAATAAAAAGCGTTTTGCGACTGCCGGCCGTTTGGCTGCTCATGATTATTATTCTTTGCGCTTATGTTGGTTATAAAATAACGGATGTCTTCTCTTTATACGCACAGGATGTGATGCATTACAACCAGGTGAAATCCGCACAAGTAGGTACGCTCCTCTTGTTTATTCGTCCGATTATCGGAATCATCATCGGTCTGCTGGCAGATCGCTGGCAAACCACTACCCTGCTTTTCGTAAGCTTCATCGTTTCTTTTTTCGGCGGCTTGTTATTTGCGATGGGATTCGTTTCCGCTTCCGAAACCGGTTTGTTCCTGATCTCAATCCTTGTAGTAGCAAGTGGAGTGTATGCTGCACGCTGTTTGTACTTTGCGGTGATGGAAAAAGGACAAATTCCTCTGGAACTTACAGGAACCGCTGTCGGATTGATCTCATTGATCGGTTACACGCCGGACATTTTTGCAGGGCCCGTCATGGGGTTTTTACTCGACCGTTCAAAAGGGATTGCAGGACATCAGCAGGTATTTTGGATGCTGGCGGTTTTTTCTTTGATCGGAGGTGTGGCGGCCTGGCGGTATTATAAAATCAGCAAAAGGACAATTTAAGGGATTTGCCCACGATAACTCGTCTTCTCACCACTTTTTCGCTCTGAATGTTTGTTGCGCCTCAGTCTTCAAAAGCTAACGCTTAGTCCATCGGCTATTCCGTCTTGTTAGACGGAGCCTCAGTCTTCAAAAGCTAACGCTTTTTCTTCTTCTTTTCAGGTACTTTTGCTCCTGCTTCGCGAGCTTCGGATAATCCAATCGCGACCGCCTGTTTTTTGCTGGTCACTTTCTTTCCAGAACCGGTTTTCAATGTTCCTTTTTTCATTTCATCCATGGCTTTTTCCACCTTTTCGCCAGCTTTCTTACTATATTTTGCCATCATATCTATTTTAAGCCCCTTTAGCCATCGGGAATTAGCACATTCGGATAAACAGGGCCAGATTCTTCCCCCTTAGAACAAGAAACCTCCGAGGAACATCAGCAGTCCTATAATGATCATGATTACCGCCAATAACAAGGTCCATTTCAGGAAAGCGATGACCAATTCGAAATTGTGCTCTTCCTCGCCTTCCGTGAGTTCTTTCAGGACCTTTCTGAATCGGAAGATAAAACGGATAACAGGGAAACTCTTCTTTTCATAGCCTTTCTTTTCCTGCTGTTCACGAATAACAGTAACGATTTTATAATATGAAAATATAAAGATCGCCGTATTTAAAACCAAACCTGTCAGCATCATACAGATGCCGATCCATTGTACTGCATTTACTTCAAACTCCATACTTAAATATAGGCGCGTTTAATACCAAATCCAAGCAATCCAAAACATTTGCAATATCCGCAAAAATCGATGCAACTATTTTTTTATCTGTTCAAAAGCAATAAAGATCCCAAGATCATCATAGAGATGGTTATCATCATAGACCAGCGCAGAAAGCTAATTATTTTTTGGTACTCTTCCTGTTGATTCCGGCTAATTGCAGATTTAACAAGCAGCCTAAACTGAAAGTAAAAAGCCAGGAGAGGAAATCCACCGGGTTTGATCCCGTTTTTCTTTAAAATATTCGTGATCCGGAGGTAAAACCAGATGATCAGTCCATTATTTGCCACCAAACCAATCAGAGTGAGTGTTACTCCAACTACCTGTATGTTATTCAGTTCAATTTGCATATTTTATGGTAATTTCTTCTAAAATACCAAAGTACGTGAAGACTGAAACCGGAGATTAAAGCCAAATCGCCAATTAATCTTAAATGATCGCAAAGAACTTTTTCCCGGCGATTGAATCCCTTAACTTTAAGAGAACCCCAATTCACCTGAAACAGTATGCTAACGAATTAAAACTTTAAAAGATGGAAACAGAGAACTTACAGGAAGAATTCAAGGACAGACCGGATAAAGGAGAGGGAAGCGATCACGATTCCATGAAAACACTTTCATCCACTACACGTAAATTATCTGCAAACGGTTACGTCACCCAATTCAAAGCACTGGAAGACGGGCTGGAATCATTGGAAACTCACGAGGTCTACGCCCCTGACGAAGTTAAGATCATTAACTTTTACCGCTTTGAAGGCGAATCAGATCCGTCAGACAATGCCATTTTGTATGTGCTGGAAACAAGTCGCGGTGAAAAAGGTACGCTCACAGATGCTTACGGTGTTTATACCGATCAAAAAGTATCCGAATTTGTGCAAAAGGTCGAAGAGATTCAGAAAGCGAACACCAATCCGCCAATCGACGGAAGACCGGAAGACCAGGAAGCAGGCTGAAGAATCTTCGGTTTAATACAAATAAAAAAACAGTAAGTCCTGTCTGATTGAAAACAGATGGGGCTTGTTTTTAAATACCTCCATTAAAATAATCACCTAAGTTTTTGGTTTTAACCAATTGGTTTCGTAACTTTCTTTTAATTCACTATCACTTCACATCATAGCTCCACACGCGTAAAGTATTTACCGTTATTAATGTTCACTCATAAAACGTTTGAGTTATGAAAAAAAAACTAGTTCTTTTAACTGCTATTGCTGTTAGCTGTATTACTCAATTGAAAGCCCAGGTAAAAATCGGGGACAATCCCAATTCGATCAATGCCAATTCGCTGCTTGAGTTGGAAAGTACC
>CAMLDR010000003.1 GCA_946478775.1 uncultured Flavobacteriales bacterium | reverse complement strand
TACCAATTAGCTTCCTATACATCCAAAAACTGTATTTTGCTTTCTACCGGACAAATGGATTCCCTCGAATTAACGACACCTGCATCTTATTCCTCACTTAGTTTTCTTGGCTTTTCAACAGAAGGAGAGGGATCTATTCTGGGCCTGATCGAATTCACAGATGGAGAAGTATGGGTCTTACCACAACCGAATCCTACAGTTCCGAATTGGATAACCGGTTCGGGAGCAGTCATCAGCGGGTTCGACAGAACCTACCGGCCGGATAATCTGCCTGACAACGATACATCCGCACCTCATTTATTTCGAATTGACATAAACTTGTCCTGCACCGACCAGGCCAAACTTGTTCGAAGAGTGATGATCATCAACACCACTGCTTCTCCAACCAATAGAGTCGCATTTTTTGCCATTTCAGGAGCTCCGGTTGTAAGTTCGAGCAGTATTTTGAGTCACCAGGACCTGAACTGCAATGGTGGCAATGATGGTTCCATCGAGCTGACTCCATCCGGATTGACTCCCTTAAGTTTCTCCTGGAACACAACCCCGCCAACAACAACACAAAACCTCAATTCCGTTGGGGCGGGAAGTTATACCTGCACCATTACCGATGCAACGGGATGTTCAGCTCAAGTTAATCAAACACTTACACAGCCGGCGGCCATTTTATTGAGTCAATCCGCTTCCATTTGTAATGGAGAAAGCTTTACGGTTGGTTCATTCACGCATACCACTTCCGGAACATACAACGATACCCTTACTTCTTTCCTGGGATGTGACAGTGTAGTTACAACCCTTCTGACAGTAAACACTATCAATAGCGCTGCAAGTATTTCAGGACATCAGCTGATTGCAGCAGCAACCGGTGCCCAATACCAATGGCTGAACTGTAGCGGTTTTGCCATTATTCCCGGAGCAACGGGGCAAACATTCTCGCCGGATACCGATGGTTCTTATGCAGTAGCTGTTACGGTTAATAACTGTACGGATACATCTTCGTGTCTTGTTTATTCGACTGTGGGACTGGAAGAAAATTTGAAACCAACCATTTCCGCTTCGCCCAATCCGGTAACCGACATCTTAAGAATCTCAGTTGATGGATCGATTCGGACAATTGAAGTATCGGACGTGTTTGGAAAAGCCCAACAAGTAACTATTAGCGGAAAAGAAATTCAGATGAACTCTTTACCTTCCGGAATTTATTTCGTAAACGTTACTACTGATTCCGGACAAAACAATACCCTTCGAGTCGTAAAACACTGATTGAATAATCTGTTTGAATTGCCGGTCCAATACAATGAACCGGCAATTTTTATATCTGCCAAAAAAAATTAATTCACTCCTGAATTGTTTATAAGTGACCATTCAAAAGGCGATCATTCCCAACTTTCGGCTTACATTTGCAGCAACTATGATAAAAGTAGAGATGAAACATTGGATCACAATTTGCGCTTGCTCTGTACTATTGCTGCAGGCTTGCGGACAAAATAACGAAGGAACAAAGGCAGAACCTAAAAAGGAAGAGCGAAAAGTTCCTCAATTACCGGAAATCAAGCACACATACAAGCTGACAGATTATTTATCTGAGAATAAAGATTTGGATAAAGACGTAGAAGAATTGTTTAAAACACTCGATGATACAGCTATTGTAGCTCAATTAATCATGCCTGCAGTCGGAAGACTTGGAAACACTCCGAACTCCATCAAGGCATTGATCGACAGACGTGCTATTGGCGGAGTTTTGATGCTGAACGGAACCAAAACGGAATTTACTTCCTGGATCAACCAATTCAATGAACTAAACGGGAAAAATGGAAATCCGGGATTCTTATACAGTGCGGATGCAGAACCTAGTTTATTCAATCGCAAAATTTCAGGGTCTTCCACTGTGAAAAAAGCAAACGAAATCACTTCTCTTGCAGAAGTAAACCAGTGTGCTGATACGATCGCAGCAACCTTAAAATCAATTGGGATCAATTACAACTTTGCACCGGTTGTGGATCTGGCAAAGAATGGAACCGTTGGTTACAGAGGTTTCGCGAAAGTAGAAGCAAACAACGTTCCCTGGTCGAATGCCTTTATTGCGCGTATGCAGGAACAGGGAATTATTGCTACGGCAAAACATTTCCCCGGACATGGATTGGTTTCCGGAGACACACACAAATCCCTTCAGGCAATTGACGGTGAATTGAAAGAAGTAAAAACATACCCGGAATTGATCGAAAAAGGGGTTTTGAGCATCATGATCGGGCATTTAGCCGTAGTAAACAATCCGAAATACAACACAAACGGGCTTCCTGCTACCTGCTCGAAAGTCATTATTACGGATTTACTGCGCAAGGAACTTGGATTTAAAGGATTGGTGGTAACAGATGCCATGAACATGGGCGGAGTTACTGCCGTGAAAGGAAACACTGTAAAAGCAATCGAAGCCGGAGTAGATATTTTATTGATGCCTTTGGATTGTATGAAATCACATGGAGAGATCCTGGCAAAATACCGTTCGGATGCTGCTTTTAAAGCAATCGTTGATGCAGCTGCAAAACGCGTATTGCGCATGAAGTTGTGTGTGGGAGCAATTAAATAAAGAATTTCAATCGTTGAAGCCGTCTAACTGATAAAGATAGACGGCTTTTTTTTGCTCAATTCAATTTTGGCACTACTTTTATGGCGCTACTGAAAAACTTGAAACTTATGAAAGCAATTATTACCCTTCTTGCATTAACGTGCTGCCAATTCATACATGGCCAGATCATGCACCAAACGGTTCGTGAAGACAAAACACACGAATATTGGTTTTCGCTTGATCAATACCAAAAACCGCTGAATTACGCTATAGAAATTGCTCATTTGGGAGGAAATATCAACAAACTCACAGGAAAAATTACCGGCAACAAGAAAACCGGTCAAATCAAGATCTCAGACGCGAAAGGAAAAGTCCTTTTTGATAAGGAACTGGCTGCTGATCTGAATTTTGAGTTCGCCACCGACCAAAAGGATATTGTGGTTGAATTTACAGTCGATGGATTTGTAACCTACTCTAAAAAAGTGAGTGCAGAAACGCTTTCTGTACTGGTACTGAAACTGCAGCCTGAATCCCAGGATGAACTATACCAGATTAACTCAAAGAACCTATTATCCGAGACAGAATTGGATAGCATCATGCAATGTGTCAACAACTGTGTTCAGTACAATGTCAACAAAGATGTTATTTCCTGTGGAAAGAAAGACGAATATACAATCAGTATCCAGTTATAAGCAAAGAATCGGATCGTTTGAATTATCTTCGCATTCTTCAATTCCGTTTTCAATAAATGAGTATGTACGAATCGATCCGGTTAAACAAATTTATCAGTGACAGCGGCTACTGTTCCCGCAGAGAAGCCGATAAATACATTGAACAGGGTTCTGTATTCATTAATGGTGTTCGCGCAAAAGTCGGCACTCAGGTTGGACCAAGAGACACGGTTGTAGTAAACGGACATACCGTTCAGCGGAAAGTGCAGGAAGATGATTTGTACATTGCTCTGAATAAACCCCGGGGAATTACTTCTACTACCGAAAAGGGAGTGGAAGATAACATTGTGGATTACATCGGTCATCCAAGACGGATTTTCCCCATTGGGCGCCTGGATAAAGATTCGCAGGGATTGATTTTCCTAACAACAAACGGAGACATCGTAAACAAGATCCTGCGCGCAGGAAACCAGCATCAAAAGGAATACATCGTAACTGTTGATAAGCCATTTACCAGTGATTTTGTGGAACGTATGGCTGCAGGAGTTCCGATCCTGGGTGTTGTTACCAAAAAATGTGTGGTCGAGCAGCTTTCATCCAACGTTTTCAAGATCATTCTGGTGCAGGGATTGAACCGCCAGATTCGACGTATGTGTGAATATTTTGGCTATAACGTGACTAAACTGGAACGAACGCGGATCATGAACATCGAACTGAAAGGAATTCCCTTAGGTGAATGGCGCGAACTTTCGGATGCGGAAATGAAAATCCTGAATGAATTGCTGAAAAATTCCAGTGGAGAAGCAGACAAACCGAAAAGTAAACCCAATCCTGCGAAGAAGAAACCACCTGTTCAGCAGAAAAAAAACACCGGAAATAGCGGCCAAAAACCACGCTCTTTCGGAAGTAAACCTGCTGGAAGCAGCGGAAAATCCGGTAATTTCAAAGGGAAGAAATCTACTCCGAGAGGACGCAAGTAAAACTCAAATTTTCACTGCAAGGGTGATTTAAAACGGGACAATCAACGCAGCCGCGCGATTAATCGCACCACTGAGTTAAATACCGAATCAATTCGTTGTTCGCAGCCAATAATCCAATTTATTCTTTGATGTTCCGTTTGGCTCCAATTTGAATGAAGGTCTTTCGTAAAGCGACATTTGAATGGTCAATTCCAACAGTACTTCGTCTCTTGCAACCAATAATTTACACGTTTCTCCTTCTCCCAGACTTCCAATATAACTTTCAACGGCGCTGTTGTCTACCCGCATACCATCTGCACCAATTATTTCATCACCCACACTTAAACCCGCATTTTCGGCGGCACTTCCGGCACGAATCCCTTTCACGATGCAGCTTCCGCCCTCCTGGGATAAGGATGCTCCGAATGAAGTGACCGGTTTTCCGGTATAAGTCACATCAACACCTATTTTACCGAAGACTTCTTTGTAATTAGGGATTTCCGTACCATTCACATAGTTGTCGAAGAAATAATCCATGTCCTGTCCCAAAAATTTCTCCAACGCATCCTGGAATTCAATTTCCGTAAATCCACGGTTCTTTTTGATGTAAAACTCTTCGTACAGATACTGCATGAAATGATCCAGGGATTTTGTCCCGTTGAATTTATCAATGATCACCGCATCCAGGTAAGCAGCCAGAATTGCTCCCCTGGAATAGTAGGTCATACCTGTATTGGCACTGTTCTCATTCGGACGGTAGCCTTTGATCCATGCATCATAACTGGAATGAGCAACCGGCTGAACGCGGGAACCAACCGAACCTTCTACGTAATTCAAAGTTCCCTGAAGCTTTCTCAAATATTCGTCTTTCGTGTAATATCCTGCCCTTACCAGCAACAACTCATCGTAGTAAGAAGTAAATCCTTCCATCACCCAAAGCAAAGAAGTGTAATTCTCTTCGTCGTAGTTAAATGGCCCCAATTGAATCGGGCGGATTCGTTTTACATTCCACAAATGAAAATACTCATGAGCAACCAGGGACAAAAAGTCTTTGTATGCTCCTCCATAAGTCCAGCGGTTTACGCTTAAAACACAAGAGTTTGCATGTTCCAAACCACCTTGTCCGTTTACTACGTTGTGAATAATGAAGGTGTAATTTTTATTCGGGTTCTTCCCTGCAAAAACTTCATTTTCAGCTTTAACGATGCGCGACATATCTACCTTCAATTCGTCAATGTCAAAGTTTCCTGATCCAAAAATGGCTACTTTATGTTTGGTCTCACCTACTGTAAAATCAAATACCTGCTGGTTCCCGATCTCAAACGGCGAATCGACCAATACATCGTAATTCGGAAATTGAAAGGTCTCGGATCTTTCACCTGACATTTGTTCGGTGATTTGTTCCAATGGTGTGGTGATCACCTTAAAATCGGAATGAGGGTAAACGGTTACCGTTCCCGGTTTGTCTTTGTGTCCATCCAGGTAACAGAAAACACCTGAACTGGAAACGAATCCGTGCGTCATATCCAAAAAGCTTGTTCTAACAGATAGTTCGAATGCATATACTTCGTATTGAACACTTACCTTTTTCGCTTTTCCTGTGGTTACTTTCCAGGCATTTTTAGACGTTTTACCAACTTTTAAAACCCCGCCTTTTTCATCAAAAGCCCGAACCAGGTTCACATTCTTAGAAAATTCCCTTACCAAATAGGAACCGGGTGCCCAAACGGGCATTTTAACCGTTAAATCACCTGACTTGAATTCAGAAATTTCCATTTCCACTTCAAAATAGTGGTTTTGCGGCTTCGTCATTCGCAACGCATATTGGATTTTTTGCGCGTGGATTATTCCTGCAAAGCAAAGTGATAGTACAAGTAATGCTGATTTCATTCCTTCATTTTATTTACCCAAATATACTTCTTTCAAAAGAAATTCATCATTTTCTAATCCTTGTTAACAGCAATTTGACATGCGATTTACATTGTAGCAAAAGTAAGACCTGAATTTTGCACCATGAAAAAATCGTTGGTGGTAGTACTTGGTGGATTTGGTTTGGTGTTGTTGATTTTCGCTTCGATGTCATGGTATTTTAATCAGAAAATGCATGAAAAACAGGCTTTGCTTGTAAAATTAGACAATCTCTCTACCCAAATACAGGATCACAAAGACTGGATGGAACATCTCACCAATCAACGTCTTTGGTATGATTCCGTTGCGAAGAACGAACACGAATACCGCAGAAAGAACAGCTTCGCTCACGAATTGATCCACCAGGACCTGATGGAGGTCTTCTCTTCCGATAAAAAAATGGAAAAGGAATTGCTGATCACCCTGGATGACATCTTACTGACCGAAGACCGTATTTTGAACGATATTGCAAAGATTGGGTTTAAAGAATTCGGATACATCGGTAAAATGCGCGAAGTAATTCACGACGTGGAAGAAAAATTCCCGCAATTTGATGAACAAATTCTGAGCCTGCGCAGGCATGAAAAAGACTATATCATGCGGAACGATGAGAACTATGCCCAATCACTCCACCGCGAAATTGCCAATTGGCAGGCACGCGGAAATTGTCCGGCAGAATTAACCCAATACCTGCAGTACTTTGATTCGGTTAGAAGCAGGATGCAGGTATTATTTGCTATCCCCAACAGGAACCATTATTCCAGCTGGTCTTTAAGTATGTCGAGCATTCAATCCAATCTAAGAAGAATCCGGGGTGAATTTATTCGCGAGTCCTATGCTTTGTCGAATGATTCTTTAACGATGCAATACATTATTTCAGGAATCGCTTTCCTGGCATTAATCCTTGGAAGTGTTTACATTGTCCGCAACATCACTATCCAGGTAAGCAGGTTACAGCGTAGCATGAATGAATTTATTGCTTCCAATTACCAGGCTTATGAAAGTATTTCTCATCAATTGCCTAAAAACGAAATCGGACAAATCAGCATCCAATTCCTGAAAATGGCCCGTAAGATCAAGTGGGACGTCCATTTACTGGAAGAACGGGTTTTGAGAAGGACCACCGCCCTGCATGAAAAGAATATGCTATTGGAGAAACAGCATTCCGAAATGATGGACAGTCTGAGATACGCCCAAAAATTACAGGAATCGTTATTGGTTTCAAGAAAGCAGCTGGCACAGCATTTTGAGCAGGTATCTGTTCATTACGCGCCAAAAAACCTGGTGGGCGGAGATTTCTATTGGATGAAAAGTTTCCGGGAAAATGGTACTGATAAAATTCTGTTTGCCCTGGCGGACTGCACCGGACATGGTGTTCCGGGTGCATTATTAAGTGTTTTAGGCATGAATACCCTGGACGAATTGTTCGCCGATGGAATTCGTAAACCGAATGAACTGCTGGATTCCCTGCGGAAAACAATCCTTCGCAGGATCAGTTCAGATGAAGAACAACGTATGGACGGAATGGACATTGCCATTTTCTGCCTCGACAAACGAACGCGTGAATTATCCTTCTCGGGCGCCCAAATGCCTTTGTGGATCGTTCGTAACTCGGAAGTCATTGAATTGAGCGGTGAACGCGTGCCCATCGGATTTACCTATATGAACCACCTGGAATTTAAATCGCAGCACCTCGTTTTAGAGGAAGATGATAAGCTGGTCTTTTTCACAGATGGAATGGTTGATCAATTTGGAATGGAATCGAATAAAAAATTCGGAAAGAAACAGCTTCGCTACCTGTTGGCTCGCTCATCCAATCAAAGTGGCAGTGTGATCTACAATAGACTGATGAATCAATTTTCCTTCTGGAAAGGCGAAGGCGAACAAACGGATGATTGTACATTCATGATTTTGGAACCGAAGTTTGTAAAGGCTAGAAATGTAAAAATAGAAGTGTCGGTTTCGAATGGAAAGGTAGTGGTTTAACACCCTCAATTCAATAAAATAATTTTTACGTTTTAAAAAATTAAACCACTAATTATCAGGTGTTTAAGCGTAAATTTGTTCACAACTTTACTAACAAGCGAATTTGTGAATTTGTGAAGGAATAAATTTTCGAATTCTCAAAGGGATTAGCGCAACCTTGGATTGAAGACGGATTACTCATTAAAAGCAATTTTCGGATCAAAATGGAACGAAAATGCTTTGGTATCAATTGGGTTTTCGAACAAATCGGGATAATACGCTTTCATTTCAGTATGCATTAATTCAAACGGAATATCTGCAAACTCCCCGTAAAAATGCAGGTATTCCATAAATTGATTATCTGCTACATATGCCTGAAAAAGCGAATCTTCTCTTCCATCCCATTCCAATAAAGGAACTCCGCTCAGTTTACAGATACGCGGATCAAAAGCAGGTGTACACTTACTCCATTTTCCGTCAAGATAAACTTCAACATTTCCATGAAAAACGATTTCATCCCGTTTCAGGTACGATTTCAATTTTTCAACACCGATGTGATTCTTTACAATCCCAAACCCAAGTCTGGCAGGAAAACCAAAAGCCCGGAAACAGGCACAGGCCAGAAGTGACTTTTCCACGCACCAGGCGCGCTTCTTCGACACAATGACACTGGCTTTCAAGAAATCCGGACGCAAATCCAGGTGGTAGGGATCATACAAAAACGAATCCCGTACCGTTTCATAAATAGCAATTGCCTGTTGAACGGGAACCGATTGAAGCGGAATGGTTTTCATAAATTGCCGGACTTCCGCACTGGAATAATCCATTTGTGGAGTTTCTGCCAGGAATTCTTGCCATAACACATCATTTTGTCCTTTCATACTGCGAAATTAACTAAATTCGTGGAGTGACGGATTCTGAAAAAAAACATTCATTTCGCGAGGAATTTGAGGCCCATCTCGAAAGCCCCATTCCCATATTATCCCGTTTGCGCAATCTTATTTTCGGAAAAGAAACTCCGGACACCTACACGCAAATCAGTTTTTACCTAGGTTTGATGATTTGGATCATTTTCCTGGTTTGGATTATACTTGGCTACATGGTGCTGACCAACACCGATTGGATCGAACAGGAAAAAGGGCTTGATGTACATTCACTGATCGAACAGCGGGGAGAATCTTTGGGATTTAAAGGAACTGATTTTCAAAATAGCCTCATCACCTTTTACAACATTGCTTTGGTTGCCTGGATCGGTTTATTTGTGGGTTTGGTTCTACAATGGCGAAAAAATACCTGGTTCATTTATTTTATCTGGACTTCCGGAGGAATCTACCTGTTGGCGATGTGGTTTTTGATGGGCTTTTCCTATTGGTACCACGACACCACTACATTTGATAAAATTGCATTCTTCCTGCTAATCGGGCATTCCAGTTTGCATTACTACTTTTTAAACAGGGAATTAAGCGGTGAAAAGAGCAATTTCTTTGGGATTGACGAAGAATTTGATTAACTAATTATTAAGTTTCACCAACTCCTTCTCTAACTTATCAACTAACTCAATAGGTGAATTTCGTTCGTTCGGCATGATCAATTTTGCTTGCTTGTAAAAATGGACCCGCTCGCTTAATAAAGCTTCCACAAACGGATGAAATTCAGCATCGCTCAAATCTCTCAACAAAGGCCTGTCCTGTTTTTCCTCTTTCAACCGCTTAATCAAAGTCAACAAACTTGTATTCAAATAAATAACCAAGCCCAATTCATGCATCCGTTCAAGAGCTCCGTCAAGCATCGGAAGTCCGCCACCTACTGCAACAACTGAAGGAGATACAGACTTCAATTCCGTCAAAAAATCCATTTCCAATTCACGAAATGCGGCTTCCCCCTCTTCAGAGAAGATACCATTGATACTTTTTCCTGCTTTCTTTTCGATCTCTTTATCCGAGTCGAGAAAAGGAAGTTCCAATCGTTCAGCCAACAAAGCACCTATTGTTGATTTTCCACTTCCCATGAAACCGATGAGAAAAATATGGTTTTGACTATTCATTTCAGACTAATAAATTAGTTTTCGTTCTTTTAATTCCTTCAGTACTGATTCCAGTCTTATCAAATCTTCCTCCGTATTAAATGCATTGATCGAATAACGGATATAAACCTGTCCGTTTTGGACCATTACCGGAATCTCTATTTTATATTCGTTGTAGAGGATATTCTTGAGCTCGACCGGATTATCACAACGAACCGGGATGCTGCCTAGTTGACCAATAAACTCATCTGTTACCGGGGCCAATGGTTTGGAACCAACCAGATCACATAATCGCGGCAGCCATTTTTGCACCAGGATTCTGCAATCTTCAGCCACACCCAGCCAATCATTCCATTTCATGAATGCAATCGCTTTTGGAATCGTCAGGTAAGCCGAAAAATCGCGCGTGCCATTGAACTGATGGTAATCCAAAAACTGAGAATGACCTGGAAAATCTGCTTTATACCCCCAACTTACCACCAATGGATCCAATGCTGCCTGGTGCTCCGGTTTGACGTGCAAAAAGCTGGAACCTTTCGGGGTCAACATCCATTTATGACAGGCGCCCGTATAAAAATCGGCATTCATGGAGGTTAGATTCAAATGAATATGTCCGGGAACATGCGCTCCGTCAATGAAAACCAACAAACCTCTTCGCTTCGCCTCTTCACAGATCTCTTTTACAGGCAAAATTAAGCCCGTAGCAGAAGTGATTTGAGAAATAAACACCAATCGGGTCTTTTCATTAAAACCTTTCCAGAAATCGTTTAAAAAAGCTTGTTTGGAAGTCAAAGGCAATGAAATGGGTTGTCTGACATACTTCACACCTTTCTCAGAGCAATAAAAATCCCAAGTTCTGTCACAGGCGCCGTATTCCAGATCAGTAGTCAAAACCTCATCTCCGGGTTTTAAATCAAGAGATCGCGCAACAATATTCACTGCGTAAGTCGGATTAGGGACATAGACCAAATCATCTGCATTGCAGGTCAGGTATTCTGCCAGCCAAACGCGGCTTTCTTTCAAATATTCAGGACCTTTATTGACGATAAACTGAACCGGCTCATACTCCAACTCCCGCTGAAAAGCTTGGTATGCATCGAAAATTGGTTTCGGGCAAGCCCCGAATGAACCAAAATTGAAAAAGGTAATGTCTTCCCGAAGCAAAAAAGCTTCCTTCAGGTTGTTATACAAGATATTTTCCGACTGATCTTCCATTATTATTCGTAATAAGATGACTTCGACTCCGCTCGGTCACCTTATCGAAAGGACACTGAGCGGAGTCGAAGTGTTAGTGTTTTTCCCAAATCTGCACCAATTCCACCAGGGTATCCACCGCTTTCTGCATATCCTGCACGCTTACATACTCCTGACGGCTGTGAATGGCCATTTCTCCGGTAAAAATATTCGGACATGGCAAGCCCATGAATGACATGCGCGAACCATCTGTTCCACCCCGAATAATCGTTGGTTTTGGAGTAATTCCGGCGTTTTTCATTGCCTCAATAGCATAATCCGTCACGAAAGGAACATCTTTGATGATTTCCTTCATATTGCGGTACTGCTCTGTGACCTTTGACGTATAAGCCGCTCCGGGAAACAGCGCAATGGTTTCTTTTAAAATTCCTTCCAAACGAGCTTCGTATTCGGCTAGTTTTGCGGTGATGTGATCACGGATAATAAAACTAACCGTTACTTCTTCCAATCCGCCTGAAATAGCTGTCGGATGAACAAATCCTTCTCTCCCTTTTGTGCTTTCCGGAGTCCACTCATCTTTTGGCAGCGCATCAATAAAGGCACTTGCAACTTTCATTGCATGGACCATTTTCCCTTTTGCATATCCCGGATGCGCACTTACTCCTGTTATCACAAAAGTCATGGCATCAGCAGAAAAGGACTCATCTTCAATCGCTCCAAGCTCTCCGGAATCCAATGTATATCCGAAATCCGCTCCGAGTTTTTCCATGTCCAATTGCTCCACACCTCTTCCCACTTCTTCATCCGGGGTGAACAGAATGCGGATCTTCCCATGCGGAATTTCTTTCTTCTTCATCAACTGCTCTGCCAGGTCCATGATAATGGCAACACCTGCTTTATCATCTGCTCCAAGCAATGTCAAGCCGGAAGCGGTAATCAGGTCATCCCCGATTTTTTCTTTCAGATAAGTATGTTTTTCAGTTGTAATGACTTGTGTAGGATCATCCGGAAGTGTGATGGGTGACCCGTTATAATTGCGGTGAATAATCGGTTTGACATTTGTCCCCGAGCAGTCCGGAGCCGTATCCATGTGCGAACAAAAACAAATAGTAGGTATGTTTTCTTTCGAAGAAGTTGCCGGAATGGTTGCATAAACATATCCCCACTGATCTGCCGCTGCATCTTCGATTCCCAATGCCTTTAGTTCTTTCACCAATAAATGAGAAAGGTCTTTTTGTTTTTCACTGGAAGGAAAAGAAGGGGAATTGGGATCTGCAGTAGTATCAATTTGTACGTAGCGAACAAAGCGTTCTTCTACCGAGTATGGGGCATTTTTCATTTGAAATTAATTTTTCTCTAAAATTAGGAGTTTATAGACGGATGACTTCTAATTGTTGAAAACTAAGCATCCTGTTAAAATCAATCTGCGCTGTTTAATTCCTCCAATCCCAGATTTCCAGATTGAAGTAAACCCGAAAGTTCACCAAATGTAATTGCATGTTTTACCCTGGCAGTTGATGAATAAGCTCTCAACTTACCAGTATCGTAGTCCAAAAAATAAATCTTTGTAATAACAGCTGATCCGCCACGAGTGATGCAAACTACCCAATTTTCATCCCGTTTTGCCACCCAATTTAACTGTCCCCTGATCTTGCCGACACAGCTAGGCGAATAATCATCCTCCGGATTTGCCAGTTGCTTCCCGTTTTCTATTCCTTGTATTTTGTAAAATGCCTTAGGAAGGTGTTTTTTGTGATGGAATACCTCAAATGAAGCGCTATCTATAGTTCGGATCCATGAAACGGTCTCCTGAGAAAAAGAATTTCCGGCGGTTAGAAAAAGAAAAAACACCCAAGTCGCTTTCATTGATTTAAATTGGATTCTATCCCACAAAATACAAAAATCCCCGAAACAACGAAGCTGATCCGGGGACATCTATTCAGAATAGTGAATTCTTATTTAGCCGACTTCTCCAATGGAGTATGGTTAATATCGTTTCTGTGATTCATGATTTCCAAATTCTCGTCCACGAAATAAGCACTTCCGAAACCATTCACGTAAGCACCTTTCTTTGTCGTCAATTCAATCATGATGAAATCCTGCATTCCTACCAGAATATCCAGGATTTTGCCGTGTGCTGTCTGCAATTGTGCAACTCCTTCTGTCCACTCGGGAGTATCTCGTGCAATTTCTTTGCTTGAAACGTCCAGTGTGAGGCGGTGACGTGCATAAATCTGGTTCGTTTCAGATTCATCCTCAATAAACATGGCAGAAACCTTTCCGACCTCTTTCAAATTCTTAGTATGGCGAGCCATGAACGAAACCAGGATGTAGAATTTACTGCCTGATCTTGCAAAAGGTGCGTAGCTTGAATTAGGGTTCCCTTCTGCATCTACTGTTGCAAGGATTAGTGATTTACATGATCCGATCAATTCATTTACTTTCGGTTCGATAGGTTTAGTTGCTGCTGTGTTGTTTTCTGCTGCCATTGTGTTGTTATTTTAATATCAAAACATTCTGAATCCTTACAATCTTTTTCTTAATAATTGTCAGAGAATTGTCAGAGAACGCAAATTTAGCAATCAAATAGCAAAAATGAACGATTGGTGCATTTAATTCTGCATCATCCGGTCGATCATACTTGGAAACCCATTGTTTTGGTACATCTGCCTGTTACGACAATCGCTGAATACTCAAAAACAACCGGAAGCTGACGATCTAAAATGAAATGAAAACAGCATTAACTGTCTACTAACGCTGCCCGCCGGCAAGCTGAAGCAGGTTTTCTTTCTTAAGAATGAAAATCTTGCGGGTTTGTGTATCGATCAGACCCTCTTCTTTGAGTTCTTTCAGCAAGCGGATCAATGTTTCGGTTGCTGTTCCGACAAAATTTGCCAGATCTTCCCTTGAAAGGTTGATGGGGTCTTCTCCGTAAATATCGGCCAGGATCATCAAGGAATAAGCCAGGCGTTCCCGAACACTCTTTTGTGCCAGGTTCGTAATAAAAATAGCGCGTTCTCCCAGTTCCTTGGACAATTCCCGGATCAGTGAATTCCGAAGGCTCGGAAGCGTGTCCATCATGTTTAAAAAATCGTCTTTGGAAACAAAACAGATATTGGAATCCTCCAGTGTGGATGCCGACAGTTTATAGGACTCTCCGCTCAGCATGGCCCGAAAACCGATCACTTCACCGGCTCTCGCTATGTGAACAATTTGTTCTTTGCCTTCATCACCAAGTGCATAGATCTTTACTTTTCCGTGATTCACACAATAAACACCTCTGGGGAAACTTCCCTCCACGAAAACAGTTTGATTTTTCTTGTAGAACTGACAGGATTTATGGTGATCCAGGTTAGTCACATCCTCACCGGTCAAATGGGCAAAAATACTGTTTGACCGAACGGCACATGCTTCACAATTCACATGTTTATGTGATTTCTCTACCATTAAATGAGTTACTGATTGTTGAACAAAGTTACGCTTTTTACTGATTTACAGAAAAACGGTCCGTATCATTTTAATAAACCGTTATGCAGATGCGGATTATCCTTTGACGATCTTTACAAAATTGCGAATCATCTTCAGTCCTGCCGGAGTTAAAATACTCTCTGGATGAAACTGGACGGCATAGCTCTTTTTCTCCGGAATTTCCATCGACATTAAAACTCCGCTTTCGGAATAAGCTGTGGCAATAAACGGGGAACTGTCCCTTAGTCTTACAGCCCAGGAATGGTACAAACCAACTTCAAATTGCGACGGGATTTCCTTGTAAAAAACCGAACCGTTCCCTACCAGACGAATCTCTTCACTTAGTCCATGCTTTACGATTTCCTGGTTGTAGACTTCATCACCGGCATGAATGGCCAAAGCCTGCATTCCAAGGCAAACCCCTAAAACAGGAATATTCTTTTCCATTACACGGGCTACCACTTCCATTAACTTCCCGGCTTGCGGTGGTAAACCCGGACCTGGAGAAAGAACAACTGCATCGTAATTTTCCAAAGAAGAGCAGTCAACCGCTAAATTATTGACCACATCCACCAGCACATCGCATTGTTCCAAATAATGGACAATGTTATAGGTAAAGGAATCGAAGTTATCTACTAATAAAAACCGCATGTGCCCCAAATTTAGTAAACTTGCAAAAAAGAATCGATGAAAAAGGCAATCCAAATTCCGGGAGCTCCTGCTCCGATCGGGCCGTACAGTCAGGCAATAATCAGCGGCGACACTGTTTATGTAAGCGGCCAGATCCCATTGAATCCTTTCACAGGAGAATTGGAAACCGGTTCTATTGAAGAAGCAACGCACCGAATTCTGAAAAACATCGAATCTTTACTGAAAGAAGCCGGTATGACTTTGGACCACATTGTGAAGTGCAGTATTTTCATGACCGACCTGGGGCAATTTTCTGAGATGAATGCCGTTTATGGTTCTTACTTTCCGAACGTACCTCCGGCCAGGGAAACCGTACAAGTTTCCAAACTGCCCATGAATGTACCGATCGAGATTTCCTGTATTGCCGTAAAATAAATTAATACACAACTGTTTATTGTGACCCATTCTCCGAAAATTGCTGTTATCATAGTCAACTACAACGTTGTCTTTTTCCTGGAGCAATGTCTGAATTCTGTTTCCGAAGCAATGAAACAGGAAGATGCAGAAGTGTGGGTCGTGGATAACAATTCGGTGGATGGTTCTGTTGAAATGGTCCGGGAGAAATTCCCCTGGGTCAAAGTCATTGCCAATAAAGACAATAAAGGATTTTCCAAGGCCAACAACCAGGCAATGGAACTCTCCGAATGCAAATACCAGTTGCTGTTAAATCCGGATACCGTTATTGAGGAAGATACTTTGTCGAAAGTTGTCAGCTACATGGATAAACATCCGGAAGTGGGCGGATTGGGAGTCCGTATGGTAGACGGAAAGGGAGTTTTCCTGCCGGAATCCAAAAGAGGCTTGCCCACACCGGCGGTTGCATTTTATAAAATATTCGGGATCTCCCGTATTTTTCCCAAGTCTAAGATTTTCGGGAAATACCATTTGGGTTACTTATCTGAATTTGAAACCAACGAGATCGAAATCCTTTCCGGGGCATTCATGTTGATGCGGAAAGAGGCTTTGGACAAAGTGGGGTTACTGGACGAAGCATTCTTCATGTACGGGGAAGACATCGATCTTTCCTACCGGATCATCAAAGGCGGTTACAAAAACGTTTATTTTCCTGAAACGCGCATCATTCATTACAAAGGAGAAAGCACCAAAAAAAGTTCAGTGAACTACGTATTTGTGTTTTACCGGGCCATGGTGATTTTTGCACGGAAGCATTTTTCACAAAAGAATGCTCGTCTGTTCTCATTCCTGATTAATTCCGCTATTTATTTCAGAGCAGGATTGGCAATCGCGATGCGTTTCATCCGAAAAATTACACTGCCTGTTTTTGATACCTTATATATCTTGCTGGGCTTATTTGCTTTAACGAATTACTGGCAGCAGGCACAGATCGATTTCCCGGAACAAAGCACCAATGTCCTGATTTTGATTTACACCTTCATCTGGATGAGTTCTGTGGCCCTGCAGGGCGGATACGATCAGCCGATTACCTTTAAGAAGTTTATTTTCGGCGGAGCGGCAGGAACTGCTTTCATCCTGATCCTTTATGCGCTTTTCCCGAAAGAATGGCAATTTTCCAGGCTTTTCATCTTATTGGGTGCTGCCTGGATTATCGGTTATTACATCCTTTCCAGGTCCATTCTTCATTTGGCGATCGGAAAACGATTCACCATTAACGGGCGCAAGCATGCCAACTTTGCCATTGTGGGTTCACCCGAAGAATTTGAACGGGTTTCGCAATTGCTGCATCAAACCCAGCCCAAGATTGCCCGGATTGTTTCGGTTTCACTCCATGAAGATCATGGAAAAGATTCACTGGGGTCCATTAATCAACTGGATCAAATTGTGCGGGTTCACAGCATTGATGAACTTATCTTTTGTGCCAAAGATCTGAGTGCTGCCGAAATCATCCACTGGATGACTGCCATTCCGGACGTTTCCGTTGATTATAAAATTGCCCAGCCCGACAGCCAATACCTCATTGGGTCTAACTCCATTGAGACTGCCGGAGATTTATATATTTTAGAGATCAATGCGATTAGCCAGCCGGCTAAAAAGCGTCAAAAACGAGTATTTGATTTCCTGGTGGGAATCGTTTTACTAATTATATCTCCCCTGCTTATCTGGGCTTACACCCGTAAAGTTCAATTCCTGGGAGCTATTTTGAAATTGATCAGCGGACGAAAAACGCTTGTTTCCTACAGCGAAAAAAGCAATTTATCCAATAAACAATTACCCAAGATCAAGAAGGGAATCCTTACTCCAACCGACCATCTGAGCGGATTGGATGAAAATCTGAAATCAAAACTGGATTTGTTGTATGCACGCGAATATTCCGTATTCCGTGATATCCAGATTTTATGGAAAACGTGGAAAAAATTAGATCAATAAAAAGCATTGGTGAAAATCCTATTTTTTCCGTTATTTTTGTACGAAAATTAATCGAGAATTCTTAGTCGTTATATGGCACAAATTGAAATTCGTCTCCCAAAAATGGGAGAAAGCGTTACAGAAGCTACCATTACCAACTGGTTGAAAGAAGTTGGGGATACCGTAGCAATGGATGAACCTTTGGTAGAGGTTGCAACGGACAAAGTTGATAACGAATTACCTTCCGAAGCTGCTGGAGTTTTGGTTCAGAAATTATTTGAAAAAGACCAGGTTGCTCAGGTTGGTGATGTCATTGCAATTATCTCTACGGATGGAGATGCTGCACCGAGTGCTCCAAAAGCTGAGCCTGCGGCAGTTGCAGCAGTTGCTGAAACAGTAACGACAGCACAAGCCGTGGTTTCAAACGGAGGAGCTGCTCTTGATAAAAGCAGTGGAAGCGGAAAATTCATTTCCCCGCTTGTAAGAAGCATAGCACAAAAAGAAAATATTTCCATGTCAGAAATTGACGCTATCGGCGGAACGGGCATGGGTGGAAGAGTGACTAAAAAAGACATTCTTTCCTACATTGACACACGCGGAACGGATGCTCCTGCTGCTGCAACAACTGCTCAGCCAACACCTGTGGTTTCTGCACCGGCGGCTTCCAACGGAACAGCTCCTGCAGCTGCTTCAGGCGGATCTTCTTTCTTAAGTAACATCAAAGAGCCGGTTGTTATGCCGATGGCCGGAGATGAGATCATTGAGATGGACCGTATGCGCAAGCTGATCGCCGAGCACATGGTGATGTCCAAGCATGTTTCTCCGCACGTTACTTCTTTCGTGGAAGCGGATGTTACCAACATCGTGAACTGGAGAAATAAAATGAAAAAGGAATTTGAAAAACGGGAAGGTGAAAACCTAACCTTCACTCCTATTTTCATGGAAGCAGTGGTGAAAGCAATCAAGGATTTCCCAATGATCAATGTTTCTTTATCCGGAAACCAGATTATTAAACGCAAGGATATCAATATCGGAATGGCAACTGCGCTTCCTTCCGGGAACTTAATTGTTCCTGTTATTAAGCAGGCTGACCGGATGAACCTGACGGGAATTGCAAAATCAGTGAATGAATTGGCAAGAAACGCACGCGACAACAAATTGAAGCCGGAAGATATCCAGGGCGGAACTTATACCGTAACAAACGTAGGAACATTTGGAAACGTGATGGGAACTCCTATCATCAACCAACCGCAGGTTGCGATCCTTGCATTGGGAGCAATCCGTAAAATGCCTGCAGTTATAGAAACGCCTGAGGGAGACTTTATCGGGATCCGTCACAAGATGTTCTTATCTCATTCATACGATCACCGGGTAGTTGACGGGTCTCTTGGAGGACAATTTGTGCGACGGGTTGCTGACTATCTGGAGCAATTCGATGTCAACAGAGAAATCTAAGTTACCATTTTGTAACTAAAAAATAAAATGAACGTAAGACCCACCAACTTTAAACTGAAAGAGGTGGGTCTTTCTTAATTTATACTACAATGAAATTACTAAAATCTACTATTATCCTTGCGTTTTTGTGTCCTGTCATTTCTTTTGGTCAATACGATACCAAGCGCGTGATGGAATTGATTAACAACGGTTCCGAATCGGAATTGGTTATGGAAAGTGCGATTATGATCCAGGAAGGATATTACTATCAGGCCGGAATGATCGTAGACAAATTACTCCAATTTCAACCTACCAGTTCTAACTACAATTACCGCCGTGGATTCATCTATTTAGAGATGGCTACTGATTTTGTAAAAGCAACGCCTTATTTGGAAAGAGCCATTGTTAAAACGGACAAAAAATACGATCCGTTCAACCCGAAGGAAACAGCTGCGCCGGTGGATGCGTACTTTGAAATGGGAAAATGCTACCATGCAGCAGGAAATATTGATAAAGCGGAAGAGTTTTACAATAAGTTCCTGACCACTTCCATTACCAAGTCAAACAATGTGTTCTTTGCGAAATTGTACCTGGAGCAATGTAAAATAGCCCGTGCTGAAATGAACACTCCGAAGAATGTTTATTTGAAAAACATGGGGGGTTCGGTAAACACTCCTAACCCGGAATTTTCGCCGGTGATTTCATTAGACGGTTCTGCTTTGTACTATACTTCCCGCAGAAGATGGGTAACAGGTGCTTCCGACAAAGGATTGGACCCGCGAAATAACCAATACCCGGAAGATATTTATGTTTCTTACCGCGATTTTGATTCTACGTGGATGGACCCGATCAAACTGGAATTCTGTGATTCGCTGCAAAACGAAGCTACACTGGCTGTAAGTCCTGATGAGCGCCGTGTGTATGTTTACCAGGATACCAAAGGAAACGGAGATATTTTCTACTCCGATTTTTCTACCAATAAATTCCAGGTAGTGACCCATTTGGATGATAAGAAGATCAATACCAACGATTGGGAAACACATGCAACTGTAACTCCGGATGGACAGCGTATGTATTTCGTTTCTAACCGCAAAGGTGGTTTGGGAGGACGTGATATTTACTATTCGATCAAACAAAAAGACGGCACCTGGGGAGATCCGGTGAATGCAGGACCGAGTATCAACGGGCCGATGGATGAAGAATCCCCGTTCGTATCTATAGACAACAGCACGCTTTACTTTTCCAGCAATGGAAACAGAAGTATGGGCGGATTCGATATTTTCATGTCTAAAGCGGATGGAAAAGGAAACTGGGGACCTTCCATGAACCTGGGTTCCCCGATCAACTCTACCTGCGATGATATTTTCTACACTACTACGGTAGATGGTTTGACCGGATACATGACTTCCCTTCGTGTGGACGGAAAAGGTGAAAAAGACATTTATGAGATCAAGAATAACTATTTAGGAGTTAAGAACATTGCTGTATTGAACGGAAAGATCAACGTGATCGGAAACAAACCGCTTCCGGAAGATGTTTCTGTGACCCTGAGATGTTTGAACTGTGAGAACCCATACGACCGCAAATTGTTCCCGCGCCTGCGTGACGGTGTTTTCATGAACTCCCTGGAGCCTTGTAAAGAATACGACTTAACATTCTCTTATGAGAAGGACGGAAAGAAAAACTTCTACAACGAAAAGTTCAAAACAGATTGCAACAAAGAGTATTCGGAAGTTTACCGCGAATTTTGGCTGGACTTAGACAAACAAATGATGGTGAAACCTTACTATGTAGTGGGTACCATTACAGACAGTAAGACCCAGGCGAAATTATCGGATGTGACCATCACTTTGATCAACAAGAAAACGGGCGAAAGAATCTCCCAATCTTTAACGAGAGCCGGTGGAGCATATAAAACAGATACACTTGGCGGGATGAAGAAAGGTGACAATGTGGCGTTTGCTTTGACATTGGAGAAACCGGGTTACATCACCATGACTTACGATGCGCTGGTTACCCTGGATGATAATTCTGAAATCCGTATCGACCGTTCATTGGCTAAAAATGAAGTCGGAACAGATATCGGTTTGAATGTGAACCCGATTTATTTCGACTACAACAAATCGAATATCCGCCCCGATGCAGCTGCTGAACTGAATAAGATCGTGAAGATCATGAAAGAGAATCCGGGAATCAACATTGAGCTGGGATCTCATACGGATAGTCGTGGTACGGATGCTGCCAATACCATCTTATCGGACAAACGTGCCAAAGCTTCTGCCCGTTACATCGTTTCCAAAGGAATTGCTGCTAACAGAATTCAAGGAAAAGGATACGGTGAAACGAAATTAAAAGTCTCTGATGCACAAATCAACGCGATGCCTACCCTTGAAGAAAAAGAAAAAGGACATCAGCTGAACCGTAGAACGGAATTCCTGATTGTGAAGTAAGAACTAAATTCTATTTATATAAGCCGGTTTATCGAAAGATAGGCCGGTTTTTTTATTCCATTCGGGGTAGTTCAAAAGGTTCAAAGGTTGAAAAGTTCAATTTGAGGGATTAAACTTTTTGAACCTGCAGGTTAAACCTGCCCACATTTTCGCCATCTTTGACTATAACTTTAGAATATGAATTTAGCACTCACTCGGAATTTTGTCATGCTGGACCTGGAAACCACCGGATTAGATGTAGCAAAAGACCGGATCATGGAAATCGCTTTGATTAAAATCACTCCGGACGGAGAACAGAGTGAGTATTGCAAACGCGTCAATCCCACTATTCCCATTACCAAAGAATCTGCTGAGATTACGGGTATTACGGATGAAATGGTGGCCGGAGAGCCTACTTTCGCACAGCTGGCAGACGAGATTGCTGCTTTCATCGGCGATGCGGACCTGGGGGGCTACAATTCAAATAAATTTGACATTCCTGTCCTGGCGGAAGAATTCCTGCGCATCAGTCATGCATTTAAAGTCAATGAGCGCCGGTTCATCGACGTACAGAATATCTTCCACAAGATGGAACAGCGTACTTTGGCTGCGGCTTACCAGTTTTACTGCAAAGAATCCATGGAGAATGCGCACAATGCCTTGTACGATACCAAAGTAACCTTGGACGTTTTTAAAGCACAATTGGAGCGTTATCCGGACCTTGCGAAAACGATTCCCGAACTATCGGACTTTTCGCGCCAGGGAAACCAGGAATGGCACGACTTTGCCGGTAGACTTGCGAAAACGAAGGATGGCCAGGTGACTTACAATTTTGGAAAGCACAAAGGAAAAACGGTGGAAGAAGTCTCGGAATCCGAACCGGGGTATTTTGGCTGGATGATGGATGCGGACTTCCCCCTATTCACCAAACAATTGCTGCGCGAAGAAATGGAACGCATCAAACAGAAACGCCGGGAAAAGCGCGAATCCGAAGGGGCGAATTTGAGTATTGAAGATAAACTGGCGGCTTTACAGAACAAGTTCAAAAAATAATTCCAAATTATCAATTACGAATTACTAATTATTTTGAACTGTTTAGAACATTTTGAACTATTGAACTTTACTAATAATGAAAATCATTTGCATAGGGCGTAACTACGCTGACCACGCGAAAGAATTGAATAATCCGCTTCCAACGGAGCCTGTTTTCTTTATGAAACCCGACACGGCTTATCTGCCTGCCGGAAACGATTTTTACATCCCGGATTTTACCAAGGACCTGCATTACGAATGTGAAATTGTGGTGAAGATCAAAAAAGTGGGAAAAAACATCGGGGAGAAATTCGCGTCGGCTTATTACGATGAGATCTCGCTGGGTATTGACTTCACGGCTCGCGACCTGCAGGAACAATGCAAGGCAAAAAGCCTTCCGTGGGAAAAAGCCAAGGCTTTCGACAACAGCGCACCGATGGGAACGCATTTTATCCCGGTAAGTTCTATAAACCTGGAAGACCTGCATTTCACCCTGAACAAAAACGGAATTCCTGTTCAAAAGGGCCATTCGGCTGACATGATTTTTTCGATTGATCAAATCATTGCTTTTGTTTCTCGATATGTGACGCTTAAAACGGGCGATCTGATTTTTACTGGAACGCCTGCGGGTGTTGGTCCGGTGGCGATTGGTGATCATTTGGAGGCTTTTATCGGGGATGAGAAGATGCTTGATTTGAAAATCAAATAATTTCCAATTAGTAATTACTAATTACCAATTAAAGTTTATGTTAATCCGCCGCGGCGGATTCTCTTCTCATTGGTGTGAAATGGTTTTTGGAAGGTCAGGTGTTGAATTTTAGGGTATTGGGACCTGAAATGCATCTGAAATGAGCTCAAACCCAGTAAAACCGAATGTTAAATCTATAACAAACAACGCTTTATATACGCTTAAGCTGCGCTTTACCCCTTTGATTTCTTTTTTAGGGGATTGTTTGAGGTTACAGTTGTGAGAAAATCAATTTCAGTTACTCCGCGAGTATCATTTTTTTGAAAAAGGTAATTAATCTTCATTACGCTTTATAGCAAAACAGTCATTCAAATTGTTTAGAGTTTTAGTTTTGTGAAAGGTGTGCAGCCGTTATTTTATCCTTGTACAATTTCTACCATTCGCTGCTTAAAACACTATTCCTGTTTGAATGCATGGTTTATTCCACTATTTTTGGCGGATAATCGAACCATATTATGACAATACAAGCTTTTGCAGCCGGAAAATTGGTCTTGGTCCTCCTGGTATTCATGAGCTTTGGTAAAGACCTACGCGCCCAGGTCTTCGACGTGCAATTTTATTTTGAATGGGATAAGAACGAAACGGATTTCACGCTCGCCAGCTTACACCAAATATCCGATACGCTTGCATCTATTGAATTCCGAAGCTCTTATCCGAAAAACAGGGCTTACTTTGCCTGCAGCTATTTCTTCAGAAACGACACTTTGTTCATCAATGAGATTTCTGAAACGATCGAAACGCTCAAAGAAGTGGAACTGGGTCCGTTCTATCGGGAAATTAGTGAAGACAGCCTGTATCTCCGATACGATCCGGAACAATGGTTCGACACAAAACCCGCATACGAACAGGTTTTTTTTGAAATAAACGGGAACTATTATTACAAATCCGAACGGTGTTTTACCGATTATTGTGCCATTGCTCGCAAACCCAAAGAGCGTGAATTCCAAATAAAAATCTGGAGCGGTAAGGAATTGCTTGACACCTACGACATCGGAATCTACAATCTGCGAAACATCGTGTGGATGCGCCGGATTTATTTCGGCTCATCCCGGGTTTTCCAGCCCATAAGCTTCTATGAATCCAAGTTCCCACCGCGCATAAGCTACAATGAAAAAGAGTATGTGCTGCAAGTGAGGCTTCAGTCGAAGGAATTTCATGAAACTAAGCTGACTGTTGAGAAATGAGTATCCGATTTATCCAGTGAAAATCATTTAAGAATTCATAGGAACGGATTAAACATGATAAATAAAACAACTATATGCTGTATATACTCGTCATGGATACGGTAGCGCATAAAAACTCACCTTATTTATTCGCTATCAATTGATTTTTAAAAGAAAGACAATGCGAAATATCCACAAACTATCCGCTTTCGGACTATTCATGCTCTGTTCGATCACTTTATTCGGACAGCAGACAAAAAGGGTACTGTTTTTAGGAAATAGCTACACATATGCAAACGATATGCCCCAGCTACTGGCAGATTTAGCCAATTCAACGGGTAAAACGCTGATTTTTGACATCCATGCTCCGGGTGGCTATTATTTAGCACAGCATTTAACCAACTCCACCTCTTTGGCAAAAATTGCAAGCGGAAACTGGGACCACGTAGTTTTACAGGATCAAAGCATGGCACTCGCCTACCCTTCTACGTATCTCAATTTTATTCCATACACGGTTAAACTTGATAGTGTCATCAAAGCGCATAATCCATGTGTTCAGACTGTATTTTACAGTACCTGGGGGAGAAAACCCGGTGATGCTTATGTATGTACTCCGCCTGAATGTCCGGTTGACACGGTGATTACCCGTACTTACTATCAAATGGACAGTACCATCACATCGCATTACAAAGTATTTGCCGATTCTGTAAAAGCATCTATGACGCCGGTTGGCGCGGCATGGAGGTATATCCGGCAAAACCATCCTTCGATCGAATTATTTCAACCCGATGATAGTCATCCATCCCTGGCAGGAAGTTATGCCGCCGCCTGCTGTTTCTATGCTACGATATTCAGAAGCGATCCAACATTGACCACCTTCAATTCCGGGCTCTCTGCCAGCGACGCTGCAGCTATTAAAGACGCCGTAAAACAAACGGTGTACGATCACTTATCCGATTGGAATGTTGGGCCATACGATTACCTGCTGGACGATAGTTGTTCGGTTTTGGGAGTCGACAAAAACAGTACTGACTATTGGAGTGTTTTCCCCAATCCGGTAACGGATGTTTTGTATGTTACATTTTCCGGAAACAAGGCGAAGCATCCATTGTACATCTATACGATTGCAGGTGTTTTAATCAAAGAAATGGAGATCGAACAAACGGGAACTATTTCTTTCGATGAATTTCCGGGTGGTTTGTATCTTCTTAAATCGGATGGGGAGCATGTGGTTAAAGTATTGAAGAGATGAAGGGGGATTATTTCGTCCAGTCTTATCAGAATAAAAAAGGAGACAACTTCCGTTATCTCCTTTATCGTGTGCGCAAGTCAGTTCAAAGTTCGAACCGGATTTGAGATTCAAATGCAACTAATAATATTGATAATTTATTTGAGGTAATCTTTAAAAAAAGACTCCAGTTTGTCAAACGGGATTACATCCACTTTGTCATACAGATCTACGTGAACGGCATTTGGAATTATTATCAATTCTTTCGGTTCTGAAGCTTCTTTGTAAATATCTTCACTCATGTAGCGGGAATGCGCATTTGCTCCTGCGATCAATAACATTGGTCGAGGGGATATTTCTTTGAGATAAGTCAACAATGGCATATTCATAAATGAAAGTGAATTGGTTGTTGTCCATCCATTGGTTGAATTCAAAGATCGTTCGTGGTAACCTCTCGGTGTTTTGTAATAATCGAAATAATCCTTCACGAACTGCGGTTCATTCCCGGTTAATTTTTCTGGCAAATGCGTTTCAGGATATGCCGGTTTTCCATTTTCTGCATCCCTCCATCTTTGAGCACTCATTTTCTCCAGAGCTTTTGTCCGTTCTTCCGGAGTCATCTGATCATTGTATCCTTTTGCGTTTACTCTTGAGATATCATACATACTGGTGGTAGCTACCGCCTTCACTCGTTTGTCTACAACTGTTGCATTTAAGGCAAAACCGCCAAAGCCACAAATCCCAATAATTCCGATTTTGTTTCGATCCACATTTTGTTGAAGTCCCAAAAAATCCACCGCAGCACTGAAATCTTCGGTACTGATGTCGGGGGATGCCACATTGCGAGGTTCACCGCTACTTTCGCCTGTGTACGACGGATCAAAAGCAATTGCTATAAAGCCACGTTCTGCCATTTGGTTCGCATACAGTCCTGAAGACTGCTCTTTTACCGCTCCGAAGGGACCGCTGATCGCGAGTGCTGCTAATTTTCCGGTTCCGATATTTTTTGGAAGGTACAAATCACCACTCAATGTAATTCCATAACGGGTTTTGAAGGTTACTTTTTGCCGGGTTACTTTTTCACTCAATTGGAAAGTGTATTGTTCTGTTTTTGTCTCCATCGTCTTTGCTGTTTGCTTTGAATTTGTTTGTCCGAATGTTTGAGAAAATAGAAGGATAGCGATTGCTGTGATGAATATACTTTTCATAATGAACTCGTTTTTAGTTTATTGATTTGATGAATTTGGCAGGAATTCCACCAACGATTGTATTATCAGGAACATCTTTAGAAACCACTGCTCCGGCAGCCACAATGGAATTTTCGCCTATGGTTACTCCTGGCAAAATGGTTGCGCCAACACCAATCCATGCACCTTTTTTAATGATGATTGGCTGAGAAACAGTCGCCCTTCGTTCAGCAGGATTTACCGGATGATTGGTCGTGATCAGGTTTACTTTCGGACCGATGAGTACATTGTCTTCTAAAGTAATTCCTCCACGATCCATAAACGTACAGGCATGGTTTACAAACACATTTTTTCCGATGCTGATATTCTCTCCAAAATCTGAATAGAAAGGAGGAATTAGAAAAAAGGTGTCGTCCACATTTTTGCCGATCAATTCACTGAAGACGGAATTGATCTCGTGTAAATCATCCGTGACCAGATTGTTCAGTTTTGCGGTTGTCCGAATGGCTTTTTGTATAACCTTGAATAGCAAAGGGTATTCGGGATCGTCCAGCCAAATCGTTTCTCCTGATCGATCTTTTGTGAAAATAGTTGCGTCCTCCATATTCCTTGCATTTAATTACGAATACAAAGTTACGGGGAAGCCCCCTTTGAATGGTAGCAACAATCAAACCGATAATTACGAAATTCAAACTATGTCTAGCCGGATCTTCTTAGGATTGGTGCCTGTATTTTTCTTGAAGTAGTTATTAAAATAGGATGGTGATTCAAACCCAAGTGCGTAGGCTATTTCCGATACGTTCCAATCAGTGTGGAGCAACATCGCTTTGGCTTCGGCTACAATGCGTTCTGTGATGTGGGTAGTTGTCGATTTACCTGTAACTTCTTTCACTGCGCGGTTCAGGTAATTGACATGTAAATTGAGTTCCCTGGCGTAATCCTGCGCTGTTTTTAATTCCAGTGGTTTTTCACTGGTTTCAATAGGGAATTGTCTTTCCAGAAGTTCGAGAAAAACGTTTGTAATCCGTGAAGCGGCATTGTTACTTCGAGTGTAGTTTTCTGCCGGTTCCAGCTTTAACGATTCATGAACGATCAGACTGATGTAATTACGTATGAGCTCATCTTTGAATTGATAATCGCTCTTTTGTTCATCGATCATTTTTTGGAAAATTGTATTGAGGAACTCTCTTTGTTCTTCTGTTATTTTCAACACAGGAGTGCCGCCAATTTTAAAAAAGGACGATTGCAAAAGGCTTTCGGAACGTTCTGATTTCTGAAAAAATTCTTCCGAAAACAAAATGGTATATCCCACATAAGTTGTGGATATTGTTTCCCAGGAATATGGAATGTGCGGATTTCCGAAGAAAAGAATGGTGCCTTCCTGTTCGAAAGTTCTATCGGCATAATGAATTTTACTTTTCCCAGTTGTCAGACAAATCTTGTAAAAATCTTTCCGGCTATAAACCTTAGTAGCATTGCCATCACTTTCTATTTGGAAAGCATTAAAGCCTTTTAACTTTAATTCATTGTTGAACTCTGAGACCGAACGAATATTCTCCTTTTCCATTAGACAAAGTTACAAAAAACAAACTTTACAAAATGATTGTTAAACTTGGATAAGTATACAAGTATCCTGAATTTGTATTGCTATGCAAGATAAGCATATCTGAAATTTGCAGTACAAAAAAGAACATATGGAAAAAGTAATCTTAATAACAGAGGTTAGTTCACGATACTAAATAAAAAAAATCCAACAGAAATGCTGGATTTTTTTTGTGCGCATGACTGGACTCGAACCAGCACATCCATAGGAAACCACCCCCTCAAGATGGCGTGTCTACCAATTTCACCACATGCGCGGTTATTATTTTGTATTCTTCGCTTGTCTAACATCCCGATAGCTATCGGGATCACCACAGCGCGGTATTGCCTTTAATCGCTTGCGAATATAGTGTTTTTATAGTTTCGTTATTTCCCTCCATTGAAATTCCTCTGCAAGATTATTGAATGTCCATCGTTGAATTTCTCATCCTAATTTCTTATATTAACTAGTAATCTTCATGCTACTATTCGACACAGGGCATTTTAAGCGCGAATGGTCGGAAGAAATTTTCTTCCGACCATTCGTAAAATACAATTCAACCCTACCCGAAAATTTCTTTTCCAGTGCGCGTTTCTATTTCTGTATAACTATTTTTTGCTGACGGATTGTTTCATTTTCCCTGGAATAATCAACGATATAAGTACCATTCGCTGATTCCGACAAATCGATCACCGAAGAAGCATCTGTATCTACCTGCAATTCGTAAATCACTCTTCCATCAAGGGATAACACACGGATGCTTTGGGTAAATGGGCTATTGTTTTGAATCGTGAAAACTCCCGTACTAGGGTTTGGGAATACTTTTACGCCTTCGTTTTCAGTAATTTCAAAAGAACTATATCCACCCGGGTCAAGTGGTGGTGTTACAATCTCGCATTTCTGATAGGTCTTATGAATGGCTGATGTAGATCCATCGTTAAAATGGAACGTCGCATAAACCGTTCCGGCAAAAGGCGTTCCCGCACCCGGATAGTATACATACGTGTATTCGTCATCCGTATACGTTGTGTTCATGATCTGGAAAACTACTTCATCGATACTTTCCGACGGACAGTTACAGGCTGCTTCGAAATGGTCAATACACTCGTGGTTAATATCATACAATGTGTGGAGTTGCAGACTCGCTGCACAACAAGTGCTCCCTGATTCTATGGTAACATACTGCATGGGAGTTTCATCCCACGGAGTGCAAAAACCACCCGCAGGATTCATATTTTGAACCGCTAATTTGATTCGGTAACGCTTGCCGTAAATGAAATTGTAGCCTGTGTATTGTCCCAGATCTGCTATCTGATTGATTTCTCCGGCAAACCAGGAAGAATAATAGGTGCCCGAAACCATATTGTTTGTAGCATCTACTTCGACGATTTCAAGGAAGTGATTGTCTTCATTATCCGAGGCAGTTCCGTCTAACCGAACCGGTAAACATTGAGTTGGAGCCAAATACAGGTTGGCCTGTGCTGCATCGCAATTAGAGCATTGTTGTACATAATTCGCTCGTGTTCCGTTCAATTGATTTCTGACACGCTGTATTTGCTGTGGCGAAAGCGCATAATTATCATATCCGTTATAGTCCATTAAATTGTTGGTGATGTTTTCCCAGCAACCACACGAATCACAAGGTAAAGTCAGTTCAGTCTCAAACTGCCAGCAGTTCGGATTTGGCTTCGTATCATCGCAAAGATCATTTAGCTCCCATGCGTGATGCAGTCCTAATAAATGACCCAATTCATGTGTAAATGTTCGTTCTTCAAATCGATGAATCTGGGCAGGTGTTTGTCCCCATGCTCCGTATTTGTAGGAATACCAATTGTTGAATTGTTTGGCTTGAAGCGCACCTGGTATCGGAGATGCTATTCCTACCAACTGCATCGTTGGCTTTGATGGTGCTGAAAAAATAAAGTAATTCATCTCTGTTGCCGGATTTACCAACCAGCTATTATACGTCCAGTTGAACAAACTACCGCTGGATGAGCCATTGTAATTCACATCATAATAGTTATACACGGCATCATCCTTGTGAAAATAAACACCCGCCAGTACGAAACGGAAACCAAAGTCGGTAACCGTATAATTAAAACCGGGTATCTGCATCGCTCCGACAATTCCCGGGTTTACAGCTAATTCTGCGTTACTGGAATCGACCAAATCTTCGGCATAATCGAACCCTGTGTAATTAGAGTTCCCCCATCCATCACTTGTTTCGGCAAAATTTCCGGTTCCATCCGTCTTGAGGACGTAATGAATATTGACCTTTACCTGCTTGATAACAGATGGATTGAAACAAGGAGTCTGTGAAAGAGCCTTTTGCGTCATTAGGAACGGAATACCAGTTAGAAAAAGAAGTCGCAGACCGCTTAAGAGTGTTAATTGTTTCATCGTGAATAATTTATAAGTTTCGAATCAAACATAGAAAAACACGTTTAGTTCAAACTGAAAAGTTCATTAACAGCTGTTTTCTTTCATGAATGGCTCTTTTCCAATTAAAAAAAGGAAAACAACTGTCTTCCTTTTCCTGCTTTTGCTATCGCTATTCAATCAATTCACTCGGCTACTTACATCATCACTAATCTATGTAAAGGCCATTAGGAAACCGGCAAGATTATCTTTTTTGAGATATGCGCACACCATAAGGGAAATAACGTAAGTTGTTTCCCTTTTTCATTTATAGAATGAGAAACAAGGTAACCAAATACCACATTGATCAATCGGTAGTAACCAACTATTTTCCCGGTTCAATATATCCGGTGTTTTTTGTTACTATTGATCCAATAAAACTCCTGCTTATGAAACACCACCACACTTTATTTGTGTCCCGGATTTATTTGCGGCTCATTGTGGCTGTCCTATTATGGTATCCGGTATCGGTTTCTGCACAGGAAGAGACTGCCTTTCCGAATGATTATGGAGCCTGGCAGGTTGAATCTAGTTGGATAGAGATTGAACCCTTTGGTTATACGTGGTTCTCACATCTGGACCAATTTGAAGCTATTTCCTCTCCAGATTCAGATACGTTGATGATCTTGTTCGACAACGGAGCTTGGCTTGGAAATTGCTATTCTACAGCTGATAAAGTGTATTTTAGCTTTGTGTCTAATGATAGACCTTTTAATTTTAATTTTCAAGCAGATACAGGTGTTTATTACCTGCTTTATGATTTTTCGCTTGAGGTTGGTGATACGGCATACGCAGATGACCTTGGATCTGGACCTTCACATCCTGTAACCGTTGACAGCATAACGATGGAAGAGGTTTACGGAGTCATGCTGAAACACTTCTACCTTTCAAATTCGGACATAATTGTTGAGAAGATAGGCAGTCTTCAGGGTTTATTTCGCCCATATTCCCGTTCATTCGAAATAAATCAATATTTGTGTTCCTACTATGGCTTTTTTCTTACAGCAGGTCTCTCCGCACAATATACTTATACCATGGAAAACTGCCCATCAAGTCTCGGTCTCGAAACAAATGAACTAAATGCAGTCATTGCATATCCCAACCCCGCTAATGACCGACTGCATATTACTACCGAGTTCCCTCTATTGGAGTATCAGGTTTATTCAGCCGCAGGAACAATTGTCGAAATACCAAATGTAATACAGGAAAACAAATTGGAATTGGTTGTTTCCAGATTGTCACCCGGAAGTTATTTTTTGGAATTAACCGGGCAGAACGGTATCTCCCAAACCTTTTACTTCTTAAAGGACTAATCGTTTTTTGTTGTTGGTTTAAAAAACCCATTAAGAATCCTTACTCAGCGTGTCGCCGGAACAATTGTCTTCTCCAACCGGACAGTTTCCTCTTTCCGGTGTGTTCTGATGATCATGACTTCATTTTCCAGGTGAAGCTTTGTGTGCCATTCTTTGAAGGAGCAGTAATCTGCAAAAACCGGTAGTTTTGTGTTGTTAACTTCTAAAATGGTATCGTTTAACTGCAAGCCTGCACGCGCAGCGGAAGAGCCTTCGAAGATACTTCCGATGGTGCAAACTTTGGTTTTTGAATCATATGCCAGGTAACATCCGAAGCGCTTTTTATCAGCATATTCCTTTTCAACAGGAACGGTCTTTTTCAGGTAGAGGTCCTTTTTGCGGAAGTCGATGAACAGAGTGTAATCGGAGAAAATATTGGTGCCCAAAAGCAAATTATTGTTCTTGCCGATGTCAATCTTATGCGTATTAAACTTCAGTTTCTCCACGGAGATGGTTGAATTGGGGTAATAGTGAGTGGTATCCATGTGTCCGCCAAATAAGCCAAAGGATGCATATCCCAGTAAAACCTGGCTGGAGTCGTTTTGGAAGATTTCATCCGTTCGCTTGTTTTTAGGGAGAGACAGTTCACCGCTTGATCCCAGGTCCACCAACACGTCTTTGATCAACTTCCCGTTTATCCTCAGATTGAGCGTTAACCCGGGAAGGACATTCAGCCACGGCATCGCGCCAAAAGGGGAACGTTTGGTAAAGGAAACCTTTTGGTAGTCCTTCAGGTCGGGCAAGGAAGCCTTTTTCCGGTCCGAGATAATCACCTTTTTATTTTCGAAGTCGATCTGCCAATTGGCTGTCTGCATTAAGTTTGCTCCAATGATCCCGTCGCGCGCAATACAGGTGATAAATTCACTGGGCTGTGCGGAATAAGCAGTAAAAATGTCCTTAAACTGCAGGTTCCCAATTTTCATATTGAGCATTACATAATTGCTTTCTACCCTGTTTCCCTGGGAATCCGACACATCGTCTGCCATCACCGTTTGTGCTTTTGAATCGTTCAAAGCATCTGTGAAAATGACGGAAGCAGGTGCTCCCGAATCAAGCAGAAACTCGTATTCTTTCTCCGAATCATTGAGTTTTACATGCAGGATGATCAAATCGTTTTTCAGTTCAAAAGGAATTTCTGTACGGAAACCTCCTTTCGGTGCTTCTGCCTTTGACATATAACGAAACTGCTTCAGGGAAGAGCAGCCGGCAGTCAAAAAAACAAGTAGTAAGGAAAGGAGTGTGATTTTTCTCATGGGGCGAAGATACGAGATTGTTTAAAACTAGTATGCTATGCCAATCATTTCCCATCCCACTCAATCAAAAAAAATCTCCCGCTTTGTCACAAAACCACCTCCTTCCGGTCTTTGGTATAAAAAATGTCTATGGATACTCCGTTCTTAATTACTTGATCGAGCAGCCGAAGTCTTCTTTTAAAGGCTTTTTTTAGTTATAAAATGTAACTTTTATCACAAAAAATTAAGGAATCTAACTTTTCGTATTCCTTTTGTGCTATTTTCCTGTGGAAAACCACATTTAACATTTTCCCATTTGGGCGTTGATCTTTAAAGACTTAACTTCCTTTCATTAACTATTATTCACTGTTATTATGAAGACAACACTATTTACAGTGGCGCTCCTTCTTGCGCCTTATTTTGGTAATTCCCAGAGAATTCTGGAAGTTACAAACGGAAGCTGGCTCAATCAGAATCTGTCAGTTGAAACCTTTCAGGACTTTGTGATCAGCGGTTACACCGAAACCAATCCCGGAACAGGATTGCTCACTCCCACTTTTAAAGTCTCCAACATTGCCGGCGGAGGTATGAACACTTATTATGTCGATTACCCGGATGCTGTTTACCTGATGGATTTTACGATCAGGGAATCCACCAACACGATTATTCTAGCCGGGATGACTGCCGTGACAACCGGTGGGACCCCTTACAAAATGATCGTTGCTGAAGTGGACTTTATGACCGGTGCTCCGGTTCAAAGTTCGCTTGAATATACTTTCAACGGCAACTCGATGGTCCCTCACCAGGTTATTTGCTCCGAACCGGCGGGTCAGGTGACCGTAGTCGGAACCGAAATTGTTGGAACGCTTGCAGCGAGCAACTATGCTACGATTCCGAAATTCGGATTTGTACTCGGCCTGGACATCAACAATTTCAATAACATCCTTTATCCTCCGATTGAAATGGACCTTCCGGCAACGAGTATCTGGGATTATGATATGCTGGAAAACATTACGGAAGTACCCGGATCAGGTTATTTCATATCCGGATCGTGCAACGCTCCTGCTTCAGGTGAACAAAATCTCATTACAATGGGAACCGATTATACGGGAAGTGTGACATTTTCCAATATTATTGACAATACCAATTCTCGTTTTGCAGGATCATCGGTGATGTACAACGGACCACGGGATGCAGTTTACCTATTGGCAAACAACAGCGTTATTCACCAATTCCAGATAGCAATCTGTGATCCGCTTACCGGAGCGTTCCTTACACCGTGGACCCGTCACCAAATCACCACCTACCCCATTGGAAGCGGTGTGGACCAAAACGGTTTCCGTTTGCAGCAATCACGTGATAATTACATTGTAGTGGGAGGTTACTTAAGTGCTCCGGGAGGAGCTTTGCCGCAGCAGCTTACCCCTTTCCAGATAACGATGCGGGATGACCTGGCCTTTCTTGCTGCGAAAGTCTACCAATCAGGGAACAATTCGCCACTATCACCAAGTTATTATGAAGAAAACGGAAATTCTGTTTTCATCAATACTCCGGACATGATCACTTACAACATTTCTTCAAATCGTACTTACCTGGTGAATCAAAATACGCTTAACGGAGGTTTTGACCTCAACGTTTCGTCCCTTTTTAAACCTTCGAAGTGTGAAAAACAGGTTCCTGTGAGCACGGTTACTACCAATCCTATTTTAGTAGGAACCGGAAACTTTAATCCGCTTGCAATGTACCCGGCAACTTATCCGTCAAATCCGATTCCGCGTCCACTGCAGCAAGGTGTTCTTTGCCAAAGCGTTGCTCCTGCACTTGCTGTAAATAATCCAGAAATCACATTGGCGCCGAATCCGGCAAATGATTTCGTGAATGTTTCCTTAGATGAAGAAACAATTCAAAGCGTATCTGTTTACGACCTGAAAGGAAACCTGGTGCTTTCGCAAAAAGCGAGTGAACGTGCATCCGAAACCATCACGATTGGAGTAGGCAAATTAGATCAAAGTGCTTATATCATTGAAGTAACTTCCAAGGAAGGAACGATTTACCGCGAAAGATTCGTGAAGGAATAAGAGATCCGTCGTGGCTGATCACTATTAATCAGCTTCAGCTAGGCATTCAAACAATTACAAAAAAGGAGGTAACGCAAGTTGTCTCCTTTTTGATTTTCTTTGCTCTTCAAAAGCATTAAAATGACTGAGCAAACAGCTTTCATTATTTCCTTTATGCCTTTATTTACAGGTATGTTGATTTTAAAGATCAGCCACAATCCCCGCTACCTTGTTTTGTATGCTTTTCTCTCAGGAATTTCGGGCATCCTGCTTCTGATTTTATCCCAAAATCAGAAGTATATAAGCATCTGTTTTTTCGGACTTACACTTTTCATGCTATTGGTGAAATGGTATCGGGATAAATGGAGTCAAAAAAAGCGCCGGTAGCACAACCCAAAACATCATTCTCTTCCGATAACTATTGGAACTCATTTCCACTCATTCTCATTCTCATTCTCATTCTCATTCTCATTCTCATTCCGAAAGACTACCACCCTGTTTTCCACTTCTGAGCGATGTGCATGGCTGTTTCCAGCATATAGAGCGACCAGCTTTCGGTTTGCCAGTCTGAATGGGCAAGAGAAGATTTCCGCAGCAGGTGAAATGCTTCTTCGGTGTTTTTGGACCGTTCCAGGATGGAAGAGAGTTCCTGTTGCTGTTCATACAATTTCAGGGATTCCAAAGCGGGTTCTTTCAGCGAAAGGGATTTTTTCGGCAGAAAATTGTTGATTGAAGACCTTTGATCCTTTGCATTGAATTCGTTCACGATTGCCTGCATCCGATCAAAATCCTGCTGGAATTGTTGTTGGCTTTCTGAGGTCTCCAGTGCAATTCCGAGTTGTTCCAGCACCACAAATTTGAGGTTTGGGCACACCTGTAATGTTTGTTTCAGGAATTCAAAAACTTCCTTCGGAACAGCATCGTCATGCGTGTCTCTGCGAATCGCTTTTTCCGGCTGAATTCCGGAGGAATCCCAGCTTCCGCCTGAAATATGGATCTCACGCACACGATCCAGCGGATAAGCATGAATAAGTGTTTCGAAATCGAGTGAAAAATTCTGAAGCTGGCAATACAAATTGTGCAGGTCGAGAATGATGAATCCGTTGACCGGTTCAATCAGCTTCCCTAAAAATTCACCATGCCGATGAACTTCCTCCAATGAGTAGGAAAAAGCCAGGTTTTCCAGTCCCACCGGACAGGAGCATGCTTCCCCGATGCGTTGTAAACGATCAATGCCTATTGCAAGTGTTTCCGGAGTATAAGGAACAGAGATCGGCGCACCTTTGTGAAAATCTTCGCCGGTCATGAACCCAAAATGCTCGGTAATGTGATCGAAGGTGAAATGTGCAGCGACTTTGCGTAAGTGTTCCAGCCAGCGTTGTTGTTCGCTTGTCCATTTTCCGGAAAAAAGGGAGAAATACACTCCGTGACCAATCAGTCTTCCTTCTCTGCCAAAAGCATGGAGCAGTTCTACAAACCAATCCGGAATGTCGCGTACTTTGTGCAAAGTATCAAAAGACCATTCGATGCCCTCTACTTTTTGTGCTTCAAATAAAGGAAGTGATGCTTGTAACAGGGAACTGTCCAGGTTACAGGAAATAGCTGAATGGATTTTTGGGGACACTTTCATGCCCGGAGAAATTTAGCTGAAAGTTTCATGGAAATAAAGGAAATGAAAAATGGGGAATCATCCCATTCCGCAAGCCGGACATGGTTCGCTATTCGCAGGTTTCGAATCATCTGATTGCGTGGCGCGTTCCGTGCGATTCTTTTTAATGTCTTCTTTATCGCATGAGGTGGTAACTGCCGACACCGCTGTTACGGAAACACCCAAAGTAATTGCCTGTAGTAAAGATGAAGATAGTTTCATGGGTCTCAATTTTTTTCAAAAGTTAAGTCTTAAATCGAAAACGAACAAATTTATTATTCGAAGTGTGGTTTTCTTTGAGCAAACAAGTTCAATTGCTCCGTTATTCAAAACTATTTATTTAATCATTTTTTGATTAATTAATAATCAATATTTCTTTTTATCGTATATTTACGGTATGCAAGAACGTATCCAAGAAAAGCTCAATATCCTGGCAGATTCCGCCAAATACGACGTTTCATGTTCCTCCAGCGGCAGTGACCGAAAGAATACGGACAAAGGACTTGGAAACGCCTCGAATTCAGGAATTTGTCATACCTATACAGAAGACGGACGCTGCGTTTCTTTACTAAAAATTCTGCTGACCAATCATTGTATCTTTGACTGTGCTTATTGTGTTTCCCGTAAAAGCAATGATGTGAAAAGGGCCGCTTTTACAGTGCAGGAAGTCGTGGATCTCACCATCGGGTTTTACCGCAGGAATTACATTGAAGGATTATTCCTCAGTTCCGGGATCTTCAAAGATGCTGATACAACCATGGAGCGCCTGGTACGCGTAGCTAAAAAATTACGCACCGAGCACCGTTTCAACGGTTACATCCATCTAAAAACCATACCCGGTGCAAGCGATGAGTTGATGCACGAAGCCGGATTGTATGCCGATCGTTTGAGCGTGAATATTGAGCTTCCAACCGAACGCGGACTAAAACTACTTGCTCCCGATAAAACATTCGCGACCATGGAGAAACCGATGGGATTTATTTCCAATACGATTACAGCACTCAATGATACCCGAAAACTAATGCTTAAAACGCCCCAATTCGCACCTGCCGGACAAAGTACACAGGTCATTGTGGGTGCAACAGACGAATCCGACCTGGAAATCATTCATACGGCAGATCGCTTTTACCGTGGTTTTAATTTGAAACGTGTTTACTATTCAGGATATGTGCCGGTACTGTCCGACGATCGTTTACCGCCCTTGTCGGTGCAGGTGCCCCTGGTGCGGGAAAACCGTCTTTACCAGGCCGACTGGCTGATGCGTTTCTATGGTTTCGGGGCGCACGAAATTTTGGATACCGGTCATCCTTTCCTGGATTTGGATATTGATCCGAAATTCGGATGGGCACTGCGCAACCTGCATCTTTTTCCGCTTGATATCAATAAAGCCGACCTTGAAATGATCCTGCGTGTTCCGGGAATCGGTGTGCGATCGGCACAAAAGATCGTTGCAGCGCGAAGGTTCAGTTATCTGGGCTGGGAAAACCTGCGAAAACTTGGGATTTCTTTGAACCGTGCGCGTTATTTTATTGTTTGTAAGGATCCCGCACTGGAAACAAAAGCATACTCGCCCGAAACGCTTCGCCACCTGGTACTCTCTGCGGGAAATTCCAAATTCAGTGATCTATGGGGAACACAGACTTCTCTTTTCGGATGATCTGGCTTCTAACCGACGGCAGTTTCGAAGGAATGCTGACTGCTGTTTTCGAAACGTACGAATACCAATGGGAAGAAGTCCATATTCGCAAAGAAGGCACACCGGTCCCACACTTATTTGACGAAATAAGACAGGTCATCACAGACGAAGAAAAAGCAAATCGTGTCTGGAAAAAACTACTGAAGCTTTTCGGGGAGAATGGCGTCCGCACTTTGTGGATCGCATGGCTCAGCGAACTGGAAACTATCGAAGATACGATTCTTGGTGTAATACGTTACGGACTTCATTCACAGCAAAATGTACTGAGCGACTTCGGACACCCGGACGTGCTGCAGCTGCAGCAAACAGCCAAATCGGTAGGAAGAGAAAAGCACCGCATGGAAGCTTTCGTTCGGTTCCAGCTGACAAAAGACGGTCTTTATTTCTCTGTCATCGAGCCGGACTTTGATGTTCTTCCACTTATATTGCCGCATTTCAGGGACCGCTACGCCGATCAGCGCTGGGTTATTTTTGATTCACGGAGATCTTACGGAATCCATTACGATTTGGAAAAGGCGGAATTCGTCCATTTTATTCCCAATTCACTGCTCACAGCAACCGGCGTCTCAAGCGAAGCCTTTGGTGATGGGGAAGACCTTTTTCAAAAACTCTGGAATGATTATTTCAAAAGCACGAACATCGCAGGCCGTAAAAACACCAAACTGCATGTGCAACACGTTCCGAAACGGTATTGGAAGTATTTGGTGGAGAAACGTTCAAAATGAAATTAAATTCCCTCCACACTCACACTCCAACTCACACTAAAGTGTGTTAGTAAGAAGTGTCATTGATTTTAATATTACAAACTTCATTCTAGCTTTCCGTTCTCTTTTTTAACACGTATATTCAATAAACCATATTCTATTACTATGTTTGATTTTGAAAAATTAGAAGTTTATAAGAAAGCTAAAAACTTCAATAAAGATGTCCTCTCATTTCTTCGTGGCCCAAGCACCATTGATTCTGCGACAAACATAGCAGAAGGTACAAGTCGTTTTAGTAAAGCTGATAAGCGACATTTTTACGTTATTTCAAGAGGCTCTGCTTTTGAGTGTATTGCTGTTTTTGACATACTTTATGATGAAGCCATTATCTCATTAGAGGAATTCAGATCCTTTTACGGGAAAGGTGAAGAACTCTCTCGTATGCTTTTTAAAATGATCGATAATTTGACAACGGGTTGATTATTATTCAAACTCACAACACTTCTCTGCAGTGTGAGTGTGAGTGTGTGGAGGGGTAGAAGCAGATAACCAAGTATTATTGCAGACTTCGATTTACCTCTCCCAATTCCTTATTGTAATTGATCCCTCTTCTGATCTCCCGCATCACCAAAAAGACCAAAACACTTTGTACGGCTGCAAAAAAGCACCAAACGGAAACCAAATACGCTTCGTAGAATACTTCGGTAGTTACCAGTGAAACTACATTGACCGTTGCCAGGGCAATGGCATTTTTCCAGCTGGAAAAGAACGGTGAAATCACGATTGCACCGATATATAAGATTCCAGTTACGATCAGGATTGTTTTGAAAGCTCCAACCTGGTAAGAGATATGACAACCGTCGATTTGTGCACTCGCAGGAAAGAAAAGCAGACGATAAGTCAGTATGATCGAACAAGCAATCCCGGCAAACAAAAAATATCGGATGATTTTCCGCTTTTTGGGCGAAGGTTCAATACTCAGAAAGGAAAGCGGGATCCAAAACGGCCAAATGATCTGGGCAAAGAGGAGAAAAGCATATTTGGACGGTTCATGCCATTGGGAAAAATCAGGATCTGATAAAGAAAGCCAAACAAATCCTTCACAGATCTGCTGAATGGCAAAGAATAAGGGCATCAATGCAAAAATCAGGTGAGCGGGTTTCCTTACCTGGCTTACGGAAGCAATTCCGGCAACTGTTAGAACTGCACCTGCTATAAAACTTGCGTTTGCTGAAAAACACATCTGATAAATCCTTTAAGTCATTCATTTTCGATCGCACAAACCCTTGTTATGCATTCGATACTGGTTAGAAGAAATATAGGATTAATCAGATCAACTGACGAATTGATTCGCTATTTTTAACAATTGCCCCTCCCCTTCAGCTATTTTTTACTAGTATTGGAAATACGGGAATCGGAATGAAGTTGTACCAGCCTGATTTGAAGAAGAACGAATAAAAAGTAGTTAACATGCCGCACAGACTATCCGGAATAATAACCGATTTCAAATACACAGGGGAATTGCCTCATATTATCCTTGTAGGGAATTATTACTTCATTCCTTTTCAAAAGAGCTATAAACTAAATTACTCGGTAGAAGTAATCAGTCCATACCGCCAATTGACACCGGAAACAAAAAAACTACTGAAAGAACTGTCCTTCAAAGGGAAATGCAGTTATATTGAAACAGCGTACTTTGGAGGGTCCGGATCTCAGATTGCAGAAACCTGGAAGGACGGAAAACGCATACTGGGACCATTGATCTCTTTTGATGGCATACATGAAAAAACAACAGATGCTGTCCTTGTTGAAAATGCCATTAATGAAAATCTAAAAGAAATTGGAATTTACAGACATACAGACCTGGATGAATTTGATTCTGTCAGACTCAGCCATTACCGATCAAATGAGGAAGTGATCGAAGAATACACCCACACTTATAAAGCTTAGATTCAAATTAAAGCCTAGATCACGTATCTTTGCCTCATGAAAATCGCATATACAGGTGCACACCACGTTGGAAAAACAAGCCTTGCAGAAAAACTGCATGCATTGCTCCCTGACTTTATTTTTATTCCCGAACCAGTCGTCGCACTGGAAGAAAAAGGACACCTTTTTTCTGAAACGCCTAATTTGGAAGACCTTTCCATGCAGCTGGAATACGCCCTCGAAAGTGTCGGGATAGATGAGCCAGACGTTATTTTTGACCGATGTCCCCTCGACCTGTTGGTGTACATTCATGTGATCGGTGGTCCGGAAGCTTCCCGGAGTTTCTACGTGAAAGTCAAAGAAGCGATGGAAGAAATAGATATGTTGGTATTTGTTCCCATTGAAAGTCCGGATTTGATTGACTGCCCGGAAACGGAATTCCCGGAACTTCGAAAACAGGTAAACGAACTACTGGAAGAATGGATCGATGCCTTTGAGCTGGAAACGATTACTGTGAAAGGAACTTTAGCGCAACGTGAGCGTCAGATTCTCGAAACAATCAACAACCTGTATTAAACTTTTTCCCCTCGGCCACGTCTTAATAATAATGAGCGAAAATGAAAAACCGGAGTTTTGGGAATCGAACTTCAGCAGTAAACAGGAAATGTGGGGGCTTTCTCCCGCTCGTTCTGACATTCTCACCAATCACCTGTTCATTCAGAAAGACCTGAAAAACATCCTCGTTCCCGGAATTGGCTACGGACGAAATGCACAGATTTTCCGGGATAACGGAATGGAAGTAACCGGAATTGAAATTTCTCAAACGGCCATTGACCTATTGCGAAAAAATTACGGCGAAGAAATGACGGTTTATCACGGTTCCGTGACCGATATGCCGTTCGACCAAAAAAGCTATGACGGGATCTTTTGCTATGGTTTGATCTATCTGCTGGACGAAAACGAACGCGCCAAACTCATCCGGGACTGTTACGATCAACTGGCAGAAAATGGTTACCTGGTTTTCACCGTGATTTCCAAAGAAGCCAAAACGTATGGAATGGGAAAAGAAATCAGCAAAGATCGTTTCGAGCAATTTGGAGGAGTGAATATCTTTTTTTATGATGAGCGTTCAATCCGGGAAGAATTCGAAGCATTTGGGTTGATGGAGATTCAGGAAGTAGAGGAGAATTTTCCGTTCTTTTTGATTATTTGTAAGAAAACAGCTCTGATAATTTCATCTTAAATTTATCCTCCTCCAACCTTTGGGCATAAAGCGCATCTTAGATCCAAAACGAATTTCGGTCTAATGAAAAGCTATTTACTGCCTGTTCTCTTTTTATTCTTTCTGCTAAATGGTTTTGGCCAAGGAATTCCGGAGATCAATCATTGGTATTTTAGTAACTACATGGGTATTGATTTCAGTTCAGGAGCCCCTGTGGAAGAGCCTGGAAGGGTTGCATTCACTGAAGGAAGTTCAAGTGTTTCAGATAAAAACGGTGATTTATTGTTCTATACAGATGGTGTGACCGTATGGAATAAAAAACATCAGGTTATGTTGAATGGAACAGGTCTCAAGGGACACTCCTCTTCAACCCAAGCAACAATAATTACTCAGAAACCTTGCTCAAAAAACATCTATTACATTTTTACAACTACCAACGAAGGAAATATCGATGGACTTCAGTATTCTGAGGTAAATATGAGACTCAATGGAGGATTGGGAGAAGTAACCTCTTTAAAAAACATCCTGTTAACCACTCCAATTGCAGAAAAACTTTGTGTGATTTCTAATTCCAACAAAAGCGATTTATGGCTCGTTTCAAGAGAACCGGCTTCAAATCGATTCTTCTCCTATTCGATTACCGAAGACGGTGTAAATACTTCTCCGATAATAAGTTTTGCAGGAGCATCAATGATCGGATTAGGTTCCGATGGAGTGGGTTATCTAAAGGCTTCATTAGATGGTCAAACGATCATTTCACTCAATTCCAATTATTCTACCGTAGACATTCTCAATTTTGATACTTCTACCGGAAATATTTCGGATAAACTAAGCTTTCCTTTTTTCCATGGGTATGGTGCTGAGTTTTCACCAAATGGGAAACTAATCTATCTTGCATCATGGATCTCTTCTGAAATCTATCAATATGATTTAACACAGCAAACTGCCAGTGCAGTTATTACATCCCAAATACTAATAGGAACATGTAATTCGATGGTTGTCTCATTGCAACTAGGTCCTGACAAAAAAATATATTTTGGAAAGTATGACCGTTTATCTTTGGGATGCATCAAAAATCCAGATACTCCGGGGATTGGATGTAATTTCACGGAAAATGCTGTTCCCTTGAGCGGTGACCGTTGCGAAGGAGCACTACCAACTTTTCAAATGAATTATCATTACAATTCGCAAGGATGCGAGCAGATAGAAGTTCCCAATATCATTACACCAAACGGTGATGCATTGAACGATGTTTTCCAAATTAAAAACTCAGACATGGGACAACTTGCACTAACAATTTCAAACCGTTGGGGAAACACTGTTTTCTTTTCAGATGCCTATATGAATGACTGGTCAGGAGAAAAGCTCCCGGATGGAACCTATTTTTACACTATTTGGGATACAGACGCCGAGGAAACATTCACAGGTTTTGTTCAGGTCATCCGATAAAAGAGTTATTACTTAAACCTCACCCCATCTCCCTTAAACGGCTGCGAAATCCAGTTTTCAACTATGGAGTTGAACAATTCCGGATTGATTCTCGGCATTCCGTGTACTTCACCAGGAGAAATACTCAGATTTGAAAAACGGATATTGCGGTAGATCCAGAAGGTATGTTCTTCGCGAATCAAATCCCGGTCGCACGACATCACTAAAACAGGAATGGCAATTTTTTGCAGGTCTTCTGCCGTAATATGAGGCTGGAATTCCATCAGGCGGTATTTTTGCTGCTCCAGTTTCCAGTTTTTGGAAGTATCCTTTTTCGTCAGCATCGTTTCTGCTTCTACCCGCTTATCGTGGGTTTCGGTAAAAGTTTGAGCAAAGAGCCCATCCGGTTCTGCATTAGCACCGTAAGACACCAGCTGTTTGATCGATGAAGGAAAGTGAATGGCTATTAATAAACCAACGATAGCTCCGTCGCTCTTCCCGATAATGGTAACATTTTTCAGTTTTAGTTCTGCCAGTAATTTCGACAGGTCATCTGCCTGTTGCAGGTAAGTCAGTGAATCGGTTCCCAGTTCCGAATTCCCACGACCACGACAATCTACCGCAACAACCTGGTACTTTTTTGAAAAGTGTGCAATTTGAGGTGCCCAACCTTTGATTCCTGTTCCATTTCCATGGATCAGCAGGATTGGTTCTCCCTTTCCGTAAACCTCGTAATACAAATTCACACCGTTGATTTTTGTGTACTTCCCTACTGTTTTATTCGAACCGTATGGAACAGCGTCCTGCGAGAATACCTGAACAGAGAGCAATGTAAGTGTAAAAAGAACGAAGAAATGTTTCATGGCGAAGCGAATTTTGAAGTATTTAAAGATAGTTATTCCATTAATTCCCCTTGCTTTCCAAGGTTTTAATTTAAAATTCAAGTAATTAAAGCTGCACATTTATGGAATTATAAAGAACTCTTCATCTCTATGAAAACAAGCTTATGAAATCCATTTTATTCTTTGTTCTGTTACTCCTCGTTGTAGGTCATTCTTATGCTCAGGTTCCTGCTGCCGATACCTCCCGATACTTTATCGACAAATGTAAAATTCGCGGCTCCGCTTCTGTTACGGGAACGATTGTGAAAAATCCGGAAATCATTCCGGGTGGCACACCTGCAAATTGTGGTGAACTCCAAATCAGGAACGGAAGAGGAGATTGCTACTATTACATCGACGGAATTAAAGTGAATGGTCAGTTGACAGATTCAATTGCAGATTCGCTCGGCATAAAAGACGTTCAAATCATCACAGGCGGCCTTCCGATCAATTTCGGAGATCTAAACAGTTCTGTTATCCGGATCACTAAAACTACGGATTGTGTCATTCCACGCAAACTGATTGTTTCGGACAAAGAGCAAAAGATGGCTACAGAATAAGAGCTGCGCAATTGCTATTACAAATACCGCACTTCAATCCCTTTCGACTAAAAGGATGGGACCATTTTCTGTTCCCGGTCGTAAAGTGAAATTAGTTACGTAAGATCACCCATTCGAAGCAATTAAATGGTAAATTCGTTTTGAATGATGATTGTTTCCATACTGATCCTTTTGGTGTCGATTTGCTGTCCCTTCCTGATCTTCCTAGATTATAACAAACGGGGAAAAATTCATGTCTCAGTGATTTATGTATCCGTCTTTTTCCTTTTCATTTTTCTGGCTTCCAAACTCATTTACCATTACGGAATGGTCCTTGCCGGAATGGCCCCCTTACTAATCCTTCTAATGTGCCTCATCAAAAAGAAACGCTGAAATCAATTAATCTGCATATCAACTCATCTGTTTTTTAATCGAGCGCTTGGAGTAAATCTGCTATTAGCCGGGGCAAATAAAATTACTTTGAAAGGTGTTTGCTGAAATTTTACTTATTAACGAATTTTAAGTTTTCAACGCGCTTAGAAAATCGATTTAATGCTGTAACTTTAGTGGCTCAAAAAGTACAGACTTCATCCAATAATCCATTGACCGAATATTTCATCCAACTCCCGGTCAATCAAACTTAAAACAAACAACACCATGCGAAAAGGATTTGTATTTACTCCCTATTCTGCTCCTGAGGAATCCCCTTTCGACCGGCTCTTCGGAATTTTTAAAGAACTCATTACCCACACTTCCGGAGATTTTGATGAGGCCATTGACTGGCTGCGTGTTCTTGACAAGGAATACGAGCTCACCACTCCGGAATACACCATCGATGATTTTGTGGAAGACCTGCGCAAGAAGAACTTCATTCGTGACAAAGCGGGTAAAGAAGGAAGTGGCGGAGCAGAAATTACGGCTAAAATGGAACGGGCAATCCGTCAGCACGCCCTGGAACAAATTTTCGGAAACTTAAAGAAAAGCGGGCTGGGAAATCACCGCACAAAACACAGCGGAAACGGTGACGAGCAAACGGGAGACTACCGACAGTTCAACTTTGGCGACGGGCTGGAAAAAATCTCCATGACAGAAAGCCTTCGAAATGCCCAGATCAACAACGGAATGGGAGAATTCCAGCTTCATGAGCGCGATTTGGTAGTGGAAGAAAGTTTTTACAAAGCACAAATGAGTACTGTTCTGATGATAGACATCAGCCACAGTATGATCTTATACGGTGAAGACCGCATTACTCCCGCCAAAAAAGTAGCCATGGCTCTTGCAGAACTGATTAAAACGCGTTATCCGAAAGATACGCTTGATATTTTAGTATTCGGAGATGATGCCTGGGCCATTGAAGCGAAGGACCTTCCCTACCTCGAAGTCGGGCCTTATCATACCAATACGGTTGCGGGTCTGGAACTGGCCATGGACCTTCTTCGCAGAAAACGGAATACGAATAAGCAGATTTTCATGATTACCGACGGGAAGCCAAGCTGTGTCATTGAACCGGATGGCTCCTATTACATGAACTCTAACGGTTTGGATAAATACATCGTGGACAAATGTTACACCACTGCACAACAGGCGCGTAAACTCCATATTCCGATCACGACCTTTATGATTGCCCAGGACCCGTATTTACAGCAATTTATTCAGCAATTTACTGCTGCAAACCAGGGAAAAGCGTTCTATACGGGAATCCAGGGATTGGGACAGATGATTTTTGAAGATTACCAAACAAACCGGATTAAGCGAATTAGAGGATGACTTCGACTCCGCTCAGTCACCTCATTAACTGAACGGAGTCTAATAATTAAGGTGGTTGAGCGGAGCCGAAACCACGAAACAAATCACACACAAACAAAACGTATGAAATCAATTAAAACATTGGGCGAACTAAAAGCCTCGGGATACCAAACCAAAAGCGTTAAAGAAGAATTGCGATCGAATTTAATGGATGCATTAAAATCCGGGAAACAGGCCTTTGAAGGAATTCACGGATATGAGAATACGGTTATTCCTGAACTGGAACGTGCAATTTTAGCCAAACACAATATCAACCTGTTGGGATTGCGCGGTCAGGCGAAAACACGTTTAGCCCGACTCATGGTGAATTTACTCGACGAATGGATGCCAATCGTTCAGGGTTCGGAGGTGAATGATGATCCTTTGGCGCCACTTTCCCGTTATGCAAAAGACCTGATCGTTGAAAAAGGAGATGAAACTCCGATTGCCTGGGTTCACCGGGAAGACCGTTTTGCTGAAAAGCTGGCAACTCCTGACGTAACGATTGCCGATTTGATCGGTGATGTGGACCCGATTAAGGCGGCCAACATGAAATTGTCTTATGCGGATGAACGCGTGATCCATTTTGGAATGATTCCACGGGCAAATCGCTGCATTTTTGTGATCAATGAATTACCGGATCTTCAGGCTCGCATCCAGGTAGCTTTATTCAATATTCTGCAGGAAGGAGATATCCAAATCCGTGGTTTCCAATTGCGTTTTCCATTGGATATTCAATTTGTGTTCACGGCAAACCCAGAGGACTACACCAACCGTGGAAGCATTGTAACTCCTTTGAAAGACCGTATCGGTTCACAGATCCTGACACATTACCCGGAAACCATTCAGATCGCACGAACGATTACGGAGCAGGAAGCAAAACTGGAAGGTGATCAGAAAGAAAACATTACTGTTCCGGGATTGGCGATGGATTTGATCGAGCAAATTGGCTTTGAAGCACGTGACAGCGAGTACATCGATGTGAAAAGCGGTGTGAGTGCACGTATGAGCATTTCAGCTTTTGAGAACCTGGTAAGTGCAGCTGAACTTCGTGGCCTGAAAAGTAAAAATCCGAAGACCAGTGTGCGTTTGGCAGATTTTTCGGGAATTATTCCTGCTTTAACAGGTAAAATGGAATTGGTATACGAAGGCGAACAGGAAGGAAGTACTTATGTTGCCGAGCAATTGATCGGAAGAGCCGTAAAAACCTTGTTTGAAAGTTATTTCCCGAAAGTGGAGAAACTGGAAAAGCCGGGAGAAAGCGGCCCTTATCAGGAAATTGTGGACTGGTTCTTCGAACAGGATGAGTTTGTACTATCGGAAGATGCAGACGACAAAACATATCATGCACAATTGGATTCCATTACTCCGCTGGAGGATTTGGTCCAAAAATACCAGCCAAAAGTTGCTTCGGCTGAGAAACATTTCCTGAAAGAATTTGTTTTGTGGGGATTGGTTGAAAGCAAAAAACTGAGTAAATCTCAAATGAATAACCATACAACTTTCAGTGATCAGTTCAGTTCTTACGTACGCGGAGGATTGAATTAAAAGACCAGGAGAATTAAAAAGAGCGCATTTCAATTGTGAAATGCGCTCTTTTCGTTTTAAGTCTATCTGTTTCGCTTATTTCGTCTCAAAAATAAATTGTTCTGAGTTTTTTTGCGAGGTCGTCCCGGAACTATAAGTATTTGAGTAACTTTCTTCCGAAGTCATTCCTAATTGATCCTTTTTCGATTCGGTAATGGTGTAAACCCGCACTTTTTCACCCGTCAGATAAGTAGCGCTGGTTACTTGGTTATTCACCTCAACCTGGTCCACCGTTTGAATAAATGTTTCGGTTTCACTCAATATATTGAAGAGAATACGTTCGTTTTTTTTAAAATCATCGCCTTTTGTTTTCCCTACAAAACTCCATGTTCCACTTTTCACTTGTTTCGTCTGATCACTGGTATTAGGCGATGTATAAATGAAATCCTTGATTGATGACCAGGTTCCGTCCTTGTTAATGGTGAATTCAAATGCATTTACGGTACCGGTCGAATACTGTGTCGTAGAAGGTCCGGCAGCCGGGTCATTGACATTTTCATACGAAAAGGAACTGCCGTTACTGGAAATAGTTGTTGTGTTAACATCCCCCGACGCATTGACTAACTCTAATTTTTCCTGATAGGAAGTAACCTTCCATTCATTCGTCATTTTTCCGGCGGTTGTTTTACCGCAGGATGCCAGACCAATTGCTAAAAAAGCGATGCTTAAGGTGTAATAAGAAATTCTTTTCATGAATCTTTTTTTAAGTTATGACTGATTAATTTAAACTGAAAATCAAGCCCGGGTTTGTATTAAGTGTAATTATGCTGTTGCAAGTTTACTTTTTCCTGAACGTAACTTTTATTCTTTTGGTTGGTTCTCTAACGATCAGGCTTCTTATTTATTTCGAAAGTAACTCAATACCAATTAACAGCATAAAAAAAGGGAACCCGAATTGGGTTCCCTTTCTGTCGGTCTAAGAGCGACTATTATTTTTCAGCTAAAGTGATTGTTGTCATTCCTTTAGTTGAGCTAGTGTTTCCACCAGATGTGTAAGTAGTACCCATCTCAGCTTCTAACTGCAATTCTTTTCCTTTAGACTCAGTAACAGTATAAACCATTACGTTCTCACCAGTCATGAAAGATTCAGTGCTTGTAGTCGTTTCAGGAGTGTCTCCTTCAAGAGTGAAAACCTGAGTGTTTGTTTCAGACAAAGTGTTGAACATTACACGCTCGTTCTTTTTGAAATCATCACCTTTTGTTTTTCCAACGAAAGACCAAGTTCCGCTAGTAGTCATTGTCATTTTTGTCGTTGCTGTAAGTCCAAAAATTTCATCAGAATACGTAACGTCTCTTGTTGCAGTCCATGTACCATCTTTCTCGATAGTCATTTCGTTTGTGTTAACAACAGCTGTGTTAGTAGAAGTTGTAGTTGATCCACCGTTTGGAGTAGTTTCTGTAGTCTGTGTAGCAGTAGTTTCAGTCATGGTAGTTTTAGTAACCATCACATCACCATTTGACTCAGTGTCAGTTTGTGTTTGAGAAAACTCAGTTACTTTCCATTCGTTAGCCATTTTACCTTTGCTTGATTTTCCACAAGAAGACAAAGCAACTGTCAATAACGCAACACTTAAGGTGCCAATAAAAATCTTTTTCATTTTGTAAGTTATAAATTAGTTGGCGCAAAGGTACTACTATTCTGATCATAGTCAAACTTTTAACAAAAAATTACATATTACTTGACATATCCATCATATTCAATCAGTGACAATTAAAGATGAAACCCGTGTAACTAAAGAGTTCTTCGAAAAACAATTTACAATCATCCTGTTATTCCAAAAGAAGTGTATTTCGGATTTCCAGTGTTTTTCTGATAATTCGAACAAAAAATGAATCCGCTGAAGCCAATTCCTTTTTCTTTATAGCTTATGCTAAAATCATTGCTCTTTCAAAGTCATTTTAAGTGATTTAGTTTGAGAATTGGTTCCGGATGAGTTCGCCGGACTGGAATGGTTCATTGCAGACTCCATTTCTAACTGCAGTTCTTTTCTCTTCGATTCTTTCACGGTGAAAGTGAGGGTGTTTTCACTGGTAAGGTAAGTGGTTTCGTCCGAATATTCATTCACTATTGTTTGATTCTGGGTTTGAATCGTTGAACTCTTATTGAGCAAAATATTAAAAACCACCCGTTCATTTTTCTTGAAATCATTTCCTTTTGTTTTCCCTACAAAGCTCCATGTCCCGCTCAAATCTTTTTTATACGTATCGTTTTGCGTATTTCCTCCCCCAACGTTTTCATCGTAAGACAATTCCTGGATCCACTGCCAGGTGCCATCTTTTCTAATCTCTATCTTATTTTCTTTTACAATTCCTGTATGCTGAGAAGTGTAAGTGGTTGGGCCGCCAACATCCATAAAGGTGTAAGAATTGTAAGTGGAAACCGTACTTTCCGTCATGCTGCTCTTCCAATAGCTGTCCTGATCGGTTTGGTCCCAAGAAGATTCCTGTTCTTCTTCCTGTGAAACGATCTTCCAGTCGTTTGTTATTTTCTGTTTCGTTGTTTTTCCGCAGGAATTCAGACCGATAGCCAAAAGCGCAATGCCAACCCCGTAAATAAAGCTTTTTTTCATGTTCAGATGTGTTAAATTAGAATCTGTCAATTGATAACGTAAAACCGGCAGCAAAGGGTTGGAAATGGATCGGGGAAAGATTGCCCCATCTGTGATTTGAAAAATATTGTTGTGCTTTTTTAATGTATAATGCGTTAAAATGCTGACCTTTGCAGGAGAAATTATATTCGAATGATCCGATTCATCTTTTTACTTCCACTAATCATTCTTGCCTTTGGCTTCATGGAAAAGAATCAAAGGAAGTTCACTATTCAAAACACATCCCGCCCGGTTCCTGCACTCGAATCGGATGATACACTGAGAATAAATGACCTGGTATTTGCAGATTTCTTTTCTCCGAACGGGGATGGATACAATGACAAATACATCATTTTAAACGTATCGAATTATCCCGGAAATTACCTGAAAGTATTTAATCGCTGGGGCGAAACCGTTTACTACGCCTCCCCTTACCTGAACGAGTGGGACGGAAAAACCAATCAGTCGAATTCCTTAATAGGAGAAGAATGCACACCGGGAGTTTATTATTTTGAATTCTTTGACGGTTATGGAAATAAAGCATCCGGAAAAATAACACTGAAACGATGAAGAAGATCTGCTCCCTGTTGGTGCTATTGGCTTTCACATTTGTTTCCAATGCACAATTAAGAAGTTTGTACAATCAATACATGTTGAACCAGGGAATTTTTAATCCCGGATACATGGATATTACGACACGCTACAGTGCAACCCTGCATTTCAAAAAAGACTGGATGACTGTTCCCGGAACTCCCATGACTTTCAGTGCGAACGGGCATTACCACATTACAAAGAACCACGGGGTTGGTGCAGTTGCAATAAACGATTATGCAGCCGGCGTTAATTCCCTGGAAATCGGAGCGCTTTACAACTACCACGTTTGGCTGGGAGAACGAACAGCACTTGGCTTAGGTGTAAAGGTTGGATACCAGCAGCGTTCCCTGAAAACAGATTACGTCTACTTCAGCGAAAAAGAACCTACTCTCGACAATCGGATCACCAGAGGTGTAAACTTAGGAGTTGGGTTGTCAATCCAATCTCAGAACTTTGATTTCGGGATTTCCATGCCGAGTATTTTTGACAATTCACTGGCAAATCCTTCAACCATTTATGCTACTACCAATAATTATTTTTATTCGCACATTGGTTACAAGATCCGTTTCAACGACAATTTCGTTTTGTACCCTACCGTTATGGCCAGAGCCGTTACAGGATCTCCGGTAAATTTGTCTTTTGACGGACATTTCCTCTTCGGACAGCTTGTTTGGGTCGGCGGCGGATACCGGTCTGATAATTCCGCAGCGGCAAGTTTCGGCCTTTTCCTCGAGAAGGGATTGCGCATCGTTTACACTTACCAAACCAGTACATTCAGCTCACACAGGTTATTGGAACATTCGCATGAAATCACACTGAACTTTGCCCGAACGATTGACGAACTTCCCTTCGCAAAGCGGAAGTTTATTACCAGAAAAGGAGGACAGTTCCGCAAGAAGCAGAAGTGGTAGGATCATTTTAACCACATAGAATACACATCGAAAACACAATTATTTCTTTTTTCAAGAAATATCTAATAAATACATTTTCCTGTTTGTCTTGAAAATATGGATCAATTACCAGTAACAAAAGAAGATATAAAAACTATGTGACCTCTGTTTCTATGTGGTTCCATTACTTATTCTTCTTAGCCCGGAAAACCAAAATCGGCACAACGAAAATAGCCAGTGTCAATCCGGATATGAACAGGTCAAAACGCTCCGATTCGATCCATTTGGCGGAGGGAACATAATGCACCAGCAAAGCCAGGCACAATTTGACTCCCAGGATTCCGATCACCAGGAAAGCGGAATTCTCCAGGAAAGGGTATTTTTCCATCAGCACCACAAAATACTTCGCTACGTAACGCATGGCAAGAATACCGATGAAAACACCGATGCAGATCAGGACGATATTTTGGGAATAAGCAACTACTGCAAAGATGTTATCGATCGAGAAAACGATGTCCATAAACTCTACAGCTAATACAGTCGACCAAAAGACCCCGATCAAACCCACTGTTCCGCGGTAAATAAAACTTTTCTTGGTTACCTCTACCTCCGAATCAATTTCTGCCTGTACACTTTTAGCTGTAAAATGCTTCACGCACATATAAATCAGGTACGCGCCTCCTATTGGTTTGAACCACCAGATACTCAGGATTGATTCTACCAGGATCAGTGCGAGTCCACGGAAGACATAGGCTCCAAGGATCCCGTATTTCAAAGCTTTTGCCTGCTGATCTTTTGGCAGGTCTTTCACCATGGTTGCAAGCACCGCCGCATTGTCGAATGACAGAATAATTTCCAGCAGTAAAATTCCAAGGATCAGGAAAATAGCATTGACCGGATGTTCTGTCATTAAGGCTGCAAATTCATGGAATTGTTTCATCATAGGACCGGGAGTATGCTTAATCTGTTTTTTAACGAAATGCAAAGATAAGATTAATTGAAAAGGGAAAATTGAGAATTGAAAAGGTTTTCTTAAAATCTCTTTTAAACTTACACAGAAAAAAGAGAGATTGAGATAGAGAATGAGGATTCGGAGTAATTCGCAATTCACAATTCGTGATTGGGATCCCGATAGTTATTGTTATTTCCGCTCAGACAAGCCGCAGCTGATCTTAACTCAGTCTTTCCGCCGAGGCGGACTATCGCTTCTCCCAAATCATTTTCGCACTAATCCCGGATGTCCGGGATCATGATTGGGTCTTCAAAAGCTATCGCTTCTCCCAAATCATTTTCGCACTGACGCTTGTCATGATTGGGTCTTCAAAAGCTATCGCTTTTTCTTATATTTGTTATTATGGATTTCCAACTCACTTCTGAATTTAAACCGACGGGTGATCAACCTGTTGCTATTGAACAACTGGTCAGTGGATTGCGCGCGGGACTTTTTGCACAAACCCTGCTCGGTGTTACGGGAAGCGGAAAAACATTTACCATGGCGAATGTCATTCAGCAGGTAGAAAAACCGACCCTCATCCTTTCGCACAATAAAACACTTGCTGCCCAGCTTTACGGGGAGTTCAAGCAATTCTTCCCCAATAACGCGGTAGAATACTTTGTGAGTTATTACGATTATTATCAGCCGGAAGCTTATTTGCCCGTTACGGATACTTACATTGAGAAGGACCTGCAGATCAACGATGAAATTGAAAAACTCCGGCTTTCTGCTACCTCTGCCCTGCTTTCAGGAAGAAGAGATGTGATTGTAGTCGCTTCTGTGAGTTGTATTTATGGTATCGGAAATCCAAATGAGTTTGCCAATTCAATCATTCCCATTCATGTAGGACAATCCTTTCCAAGAAACAAGTTCCTGCTCCGGTTGGTAGAGAACCTGTATTCCCGGACGGAAGCGGAATTCAAACGCGGAACTTTCCGGGTGAAGGGCGATACGGTCGATATTAACCTGGCTTATGCGGATCATGCTTTGCGTGTAGAATTCTGGGGAGATGAAATTGAACGGATCCGTACGATTGACCCGGAAAACAACTCGGAACTTGAAGTATTCCAGGAAATCAATATTTATCCGGCAAACATTTTCGTTTCGAGTCCGGCAACGACCCGCAGAGCCATTGACCAAATCGGAGAGGACATGGTAATCCAGGTAGAGAACTTCAAACGGGAAGGGAAAATACTCGAAGCAAAGCGACTGGAAGAGCGCACTTCTTACGACATGGAAATGATGCGCGAACTGGGTTATTGTTCCGGAATTGAGAACTATTCACGTTATTTCGATCAGCGTGAACCGGGAACACGTCCCTTTTGTTTATTGGATTACTTCCCGGACGATTACCTGATGATAGCAGACGAGAGCCACGTAACCATGCCGCAAATCCGTGCCATGTATGGCGGCGACCGCGCACGAAAGATCAACCTCGTGGATTACGGCTTCCGGATCCAGGCTGCAATGGACAACCGGCCTTTGATGTTTGATGAATTCCAGTCCTTAATCAATCAGATTGTATACGTTTCCGCGACTCCGGCAGATTTTGAACTGGAACAATCCGAAGGTGTGGTGGTGGAGCAGTTGATCCGTCCTACCGGATTATTGGACCCCATCATTGAAGTGCGGCCTAGTTTGAATCAAATCGACGACCTGATTGAGGAAATGCAGCTGCGCATTGAAAAAGACGAACGAACACTGGTGACTACGCTGACCAAACGAATGGCGGAAGAACTACAGAAATATTTGGACAAACTGGGGATTGCCTGCCGGTATATCCATTCCGATATTGATACGATTGAACGCGTGGAAATCCTGCGCCAGCTGCGCTTGGGTGAATTTGACGTGCTGATCGGGGTAAACTTACTGCGTGAAGGACTGGATTTGCCTGAAGTGAGTTTGGTAGCCATTATCGACGCGGATAAAGAAGGATTTTTGAGAAACGAACGCTCTTTGGTACAAACCGTTGGACGTGCTGCCCGAAACGTAAACGGACGCGTGATCATGTATGCCGATAAAATGACCGATTCGATGGCCCGCACCATTTCGGAAACGGAGCGCAGAAGAGCGATGCAGATAGCATACAATGAAGAGCACGGATTGGTTCCTACTGCATTGAACAAGTCGAAGGAAGTCATTCTCAAATCCACGAAAGTAGCTGACGGCGATCCGGAAACACGTTCACAAAAAGCATACACCCCTTACGAAGCCGGAACCGGATTATTTGCAGCAGAACCAACGGTAAATTATAAAGACCCGGAAGAGTTGGAAAAAGCCATCGCTGCAAAGCGCAAGCAAATGGAAAAAGCTGCAAAAGACCTGGATTTCATTGAAGCTGCTCGTCTACGGGATGAATTATTTGAATTACAGGCACGCAAAAAATAAGAATCCCGACCACACTGTCGGGATGATAAAGTAATCTGCGTCAGCAGATCAGCAATAAATTAAAACCAGTGAAAGCAGAAAACAGTTCGCTCCACTATAAACCAAAAAAAAATGAAAAAAATACTCTTCCTTACCGCATCCTGCCTCCTGCTTCTTGCCTGCAATAAGCCGCTCCTGAAATACAATTCCGACTTTGAGGGAACCTGGTTCAGTGAAACGCAGTACAACCCGGATCTGGAGGTCTTTGTCAGCGATGAATTGGTCTTTTCCGGTAAAAACGGGACCTACCAGGTTGACTGTAAAGATACCTGCGCCACCAATCTGTGCGACTGCACGGGAAAACTAAGCGGAACGGCAGAGATCAACCAGCAGCGCACCATCATTCGGTTGAATTCGCAAACTCCGAGAACATTTAACCTGGATGCACAGCCTTACGAGCAAGGCGGTTCCTGGTTTATGGAGATTGACGGAAAAAAATATAAAAAACAGTAGGTACGCAACGCATCACGTACCTACTATCTATGAAAAAACTGTTGAACGATTTCTATTGTTTCATCATTTTCTTAGTTGCGACAACTTGACCGTCTGCGACTAATGTATAAGTGTAAACACCTGTACTCAAGTCAGAACCAAATACAGTCACACTTCCAAGACCTCTTTCTGTTACTTCAACCGAGTTCATGAAGCGACCATTTGCATCGTAAAAATGAATTTGTGCTTTCTTCACTGTTTCAGGAATAGAGAAGTTGATAATGGTTTGTTCTGCAAACGGATTTGGTACGTTTTGGTCCAATACAATTGCATTGCGATTACTTAACGTAACATCCAAGTTCTTGCGAACCTCCGCCTGTGTTTCGGGCGTATTTGCCTGAATTGCGCTGTTACTCAATTGACACAGGTAAGGTAAAATTCCCGAAAGACAATTTTCCAATTGGGTGAGGCGGTTGTTCAAGTCTTCAATTGTTGTTTGTTGATTGGAGTTTTCAGTAATCAATACGTTGATCATTGAATCCTTACTTTCAACCTGTCCATTCAATTCCTGAATTGCTTCAGCCAGGATCGGAACAACTTTGTCATACTCTACGTGTAACAAACTATCGTTTGTCATGAAAGTCAATCGCGGATCAATCTGGTGTATCTCCTGAGCAATGAATCCCACATGGTTCGCACTATCCAAATTCAACTCAGGATGAACACTGTGGTTCCAGTCGTAAGAAACCCCACGCATATCCAATACTTTATCCAGTGAACCTGTCAAATCCTGAACATTGGTTTTGACCGACTGATCAGAAAGAGTAGCAGCATCCACTTTCTTGTCCAACTCAATAATTGCCTGCGTATTTAAGGGGACAATTGCTGTGTAGTTCAATGATTTATACGATACCGCAGGGGCAATCTCGACCCCAAGTGAATCATACTGAGCAGGCATTACGCTGTTATGAACTAAATTAGGATAATACTGCTCTATCTCCTGTGCAATAAATCCGAACTGCAAACCAGTACCAAAATTAAATCTTTCGTAATTGATCGTATCGAAGTAGTATTGATGCGGTTGCAATGAAGAAAGTATTTCCAATGTTCCTTCCAGGTCAGTGACATTCGTTTTAAATTGCTGATCAGAGCCCCAAACCGGCGTCATAGTACCCTCAACAATCCCTGCGAAATATCCTGCGCGAATTGCGTTAGCTGGCGAACCTGAAGGACCACCGCTTGCGTATACGCCATAAGAAAGACTTGTTGCACTCGCAGCATCAGCAATAAAAGAACCACCAACATTGAACGGACTGTTTGTAGCATACCCGCTAA
>CAMLDR010000002.1 GCA_946478775.1 uncultured Flavobacteriales bacterium | reverse complement strand
TCACAATTAAAGAAATCCACAATTGAATGAGGTTTTCAACATCGCTACTTTGAAATCCTTTAACATGAACACTTAGCGAGTTTATCAACACACCCTCTAAAGATATTCACAGTACATAATCTGCAATTCATCGAAGAATTTGGCAGATTCGTCCAACTTCAAGTGTATTAAGACTTTCGGTCGACTTTCCTATAAAATTAACCCGATTTTGAGTTTCTTTTTTTATTATTTTTAAGAGGCTATTAACACCCCATTGTTGATAGTTAAGCAAAGCCAAATAGATACTGCTATGTCACTAAATTTTTCGTCGAATTTTAACAAATGGACACGTGATTTGCTTCATGTTCTTTACCCGCAAAATTGTCTGATTTGTAAAAATGAATTCAATCAATCGAAACTGGCAATTTGTCCCGTTTGTTCCAGCGAATTAGCCTACACTTATTTTGAAGATTATACCGAAGCAACCAACCTGGATAAACTGTTTTGGGGAAGAGTTAACCTGGAAGCAACTTATGCACTGCTGCGGTTTAAGCAGGAAGGTTCTACCCAACAGATTTTACACGAACTCAAATACCGCAATAATCCGGAAGTGGGAACTCATTTTGGGAAAGAAATCGGAACCAAACTAAAGAGCCTGACTAAGTTCGCGGACGTAGACGCGCTGGTGCCCGTTCCGCTTCATCCCAAAAAGGAATTCATCCGGGGATACAACCAGGCGGAAGTAATTTGCCGGGGAATTGCCGAAAGCAGCGGCGTTAAGCTTAGAAAAGACTTGTTAAAACGTGTTTCGTTTACGGAAAGTCAAACCAAAAAAGGGAAAACTTCCCGCTGGGAAAATATGCAGAACCGATTCAAGATCCAGGGAATAAAAAGTGTGGAACTCAAACACCTGTTAATTGTGGATGATGTGGTAACAACCGGCTCTACGCTGGAAACCTGTGTGCGGATTCTCCGGGAAGAGTTTCCACAGGTGAAAATCAGTATTGCGGTGCTTGCGGTAGCGGAATGACTTCTCAGTTACACCCATACTATCATTTTCTTTTGTTCAAAAATTTCACATCTTTTTGACGGTGTTTTTTGCCTTTTGAATTTTGTCTTTTGAATTAAATGCTACCTTTCGGACATGTTAATTACAATCCTTATCCTCATCCTGACATTGGTGGTGGTTCCATTAATGTCGTTCTACTTCGGAACTCCTTTGAATATGCTTCAATCTGAAGTGCTTACAGAAATGAGCATTGTTCTGGCAATTACAACGGGCGTTTGTTTTTTGTTGGGAGAAATTACCCGAAACAATTCTCAGATCGATAAAATCTGGAGTATTATTCCGATCTATTATGTGTGGCACGTTGCCTATGCCGGTGATTTCGCCCCGCGATTGGTCTTAATGGCGGTAGTTGTAACGATTTGGGGAGTAAGGTTAACATACAATTTTGCACGAAGGGGTGCATATCAATGGAAATTCTGGACAGGTGAAGAAGATTACCGTTGGGAGGTACTGCGCAAACGTCCGGGTTTCAACAATCGCTTCGTGTGGATGTTGTTTAATTTGTTTTTCATCTGTTCCTACCAAAATACCTTGATCTTCTTATTTACCCTTCCTGCATTGACCGGTTTGGGAGACGCTGCTCCGGCTGCTATTCAAATTTGGGACTGGGTGATTGCAGCCGCGATTATTATTGCGGTTATTATTGAGTTCATTGCCGATCAGCAGCAGTATGATTTTCAAACTGAAAAGCACCGCAGAATCAAAGCAGGTGAACATTTGGGGCCGTACGCAAAAGGATTTGTAGATACCGGGCTCTGGGGAATTGTTCGCCACCCGAACTATGCTATGGAACAAACCATTTGGCTGTTGTTTTACGGTTTCAGTGTGGTTTCAACCGGAGAATGGATCAATTGGTCTATGGCCGGATGCTTGTTATTGGTGGTCCTCTTCAAAGGAAGTTCCGATTTCTCAGAAGCGCTTTCCGCAGAGAAATACCCGGATTACACCAATTACCAGCGAAAAATTCCGCGCTTTATTCCGTTTACGAAATTCAGAAAGTAAAGATCAATTGAAAATGTAAAATTGAAAATTGAAAAGATTGAATTATTGTTGATTGGACTGATTTTTTTCCTTGCAGCTGATACTTTACTTTTCAATTCTCAATTCTCAATTCTCCATTAAAATGAAAGTCTTGGTTGTAGGATGTGGTGTCGCCGGAATTTGCTTAACGCATGAACTGTTTCAGGCCGGATGTGAAGTACAGATCATTGACAACGGCAAAAATGTATCTTCTGCTGTTGCGGCCGGAATCATCAATCCAATTGTTTTCAGACGGATGACCTTAAGCTGGCGCGTATCAGAATTGCTTCCTTTTGCGACTAAGAAATACCATGAAATAGAACAAAAAACAGGTGTTACCTTCTTTCATCGATTAGTAATTCGCCGCTTATTTGCTTCCGAACAGGAATTGGAATTCTGGAAGAAAAAGCAAGATCTCCCGGAATATATGGATTATATGGAAAAACTGACCGAGGAGGACCTTCATTTTCCATTGGAACAAAACACATTCGGGACCGGGCGTGTAAAACAGGCTTCTTACCTGGAACCGAAGCGCTTTATTTCTGCAAACCGCGAATACTTCCAATCGAGAGGGATCCTTTCGGAAGAAACCTTTGATTACGATGAACTGGATGCTGAAAATGGAGCGTACAAAGGAGTTTTATACGATTTTATCCTTTTTGCTCAGGGAAAAGATTCCACCTACAATCCGCTTTTCGGGTATCTGCCTTTGCAGCAAACGAAGGGTGAAGTATTGACCATTCAGTCTGAAACAATGTATTCGAATGAGTTATTGAACCGCAAGTGTTTTTTGCTTCCGCTGGGTAATCATCAGTTTAAGGTAGGATCTACCTATGTTTGGGATACCGATAATACCATTCCAACAGAAGAAGGACTGAAGACCATTACTGAAAATCTAAAATCCATCAGCAATGAACCTTATACCATTTTGGAGCACTATGCGGGTGTTCGCCCAACTGTGCCCGACCGCAGACCTTTGCTGGGCTTGCATCCGAAATATCCGAAAATGGCCATTGCAAACGGATTGGGTGCGAAAGGGTATCTGCTTGCTCCGCTTCTGATGCATGAATTCGTGCAGCATCTTCTTCACGGAAAAGAAATCCCGAAAGATTCACATATCAGTCGGTACGAAGGCTTTGCGGATTTTTAAGAATATCCCGCAAATAAACCTGGATCCGCTTGTTTGAACCCACGATCCATATCACATCATCTGCTTCAAAAATGATATCCGGGTCCGGATTTACAATCCGCTCTTCATCACGTTCCAATCCAACGACAATTCCTTTGCACATTTCCCGCATTTTGGAATGACGCATCGTTTGCCCGATCAGGCCAGAATCTTCGGGTATAGCAAAAGAATGCAGCCCAACCTGCGAAGAATCGGCTTTGGATTCGATCTTTGCCTCCGAAATCGTGATGTAATTCTTAAATGCCGTCAGCTGTTCATCCGTCCCGATCACGGAAATCACATCATTCGGATACAGTACGTCTTCCTGCCTTGGAATGTTGATGGTAAGATCTCCGCGTTCAATGATTACAATATTGATTCCGAAAGTTTCGCGCAGTTTCATGGTGCTTAAAGGCAATCCGATGATGGGTGAACGCGCATCCAGCATAAAAGTTGTTAAGTGAGAATCCCATGGGGCCAGGTAATTCTTCTCCTTTTGTGCCTGTTCGCGATTATGCAGATTGAGCAGGAACCGGCTTTCAATACGACCATAAAATCGCTTGATCCGGTGTCTTTGTGTAACGAAAAGTAAGGTGGTGACCAGCACTCCGATCAATGCAGTAAGCGGAGAATAGTATTTCGCGAATACAAACCCAACAAAGAAAATAGCCAGTGCAATACGGGAAATGATCAAAGCCAAAAGCGGCCCACGGTAAAGCGGTCTTGTCCAGATGCTTGCATAGGTTTGCGAAGGTCCTCTCCTGAAAGCAAGTCCATAGAGGAATGGTGTGATCATTAATAAGGTAAGCGAAACGATGAATAAGTCCTTCCATTCACTTTTTTTGAAATAAGGAGCCAGGAAGCGATCAGCCAATAAGATAATGCTGACAATAATTACGGAAAAAATGACCGTGTTGATCAGGTAAAAACGGATGAGTTTCTTCCAATCACTTGCTTCCGTAACCTGCTGCGTTCCCTGGCTGTATTTGTATAAGCGGTTTTTCCATTTCACCGGCATTTTCAGCGTCACCCAATCCGACATCCTTCCTGAAAAACCGATCATATAAGGTGTTGTAAACGTGGTAATCACGGAAACGGCCACTGCAACCGGATACAGGAAATCACTGGTTACGTTCAAGGTCACACCAAGCGTTGCAATAATGAAGGAGAATTCACCGATTTGGGATAAGCTCATCCCGGTCTGAACCGCTACTTTGATCGGCTGGCCTGCGAACAAGGCTCCAATGGTGGCGAAAATGGGTTTCCCTATTAAAAGTACAACTGTAGAAATCGCGATCGGAAGTGCATATTCGACCAGCATACCCGGGTCTAATAACATTCCTACTGATACAAAGAAGATGGCTCCGAACAAATCTTTCACCGACTGCACCAAATGTTCGATGCGCTCCACTTTGGGGGTTTCTGCCAGGATGGAACCCATAATAAACGCTCCCAGGGCTGGCGAGAACCCGGCTTCGGAAGAAAGTACTACCATGAGAAAACAAAGTGATAGGGAGACTACCAGCAATGTTTCGTCGTTCAGGTATTTTTTTAATTGTTTGAAGATCGTGGGTAAGAAGAAAATTCCGGAAACGAACCACAGTACAAGGAAGAAAATGAGTTTCACAATGGAAAGGATCATTTCCACCCCCTGGAACGAACGGCTTATAGAAACAGTCGATAAAATTACCATCAGTACCACGGCTACCAGGTCTTCAATAATCAACGCGCCCAGTACAATCCCGGCGAATTTCTGGCTTTTTACACCCAATTCATCGAAAGCCCTGAAAATAATTGTAGTGGAGGCAATGCTCAGGATTCCTCCCATAAACAAGCTGTCCATCATCCCCCAGCCCATCAGCACTCCTACATTATAGCCAATCAGGAAGGTCATTCCCACTCCCATGAGTGAAGTGATGACTGCCACGTTGCCTACTTTGAGTAATTTCTTGAAACTAAATTCAAGTCCCAAACCAAACAGGAGAAAGATCACCCCGATTTCTGCCCAGGTTTTAATCCCATCCGATTCAACAACCGTAGGAAAGAAGTTGAAATATGGTCCAACCAATACTCCGGCAATGATGTATCCCAAAACAACCGGCTGACGCAACATCTTAAAAATGATGGTCATTACAGCGGCGGCTCCTAAAATGAGTGCTAAATCGATAATTAATTCCGGAACATGTCCCATGAAAAGGAGTTTATGGTCTAACTAAAAACCTATTTGTGATGATCTTTAAAATTAGGAAAAATGCCCCGATTCTGCATTAAAACTTCATTAAGATGGCTTAGATTGGAAAATTGTCGTTCAAAAGGCTTCACCTTCAATCTTTCTCATCTCGGAGAATTCCGTCAAGAACGAACCACCCTCCCTCCTTAAAAATACGGATCCCGCACGTGCGGGATTTGGCCAGTTGTGATCGGTATTAAGCGTGATTAGTGAGAAGAGATTTATATTAACTGACGATAAAAGTCCATAGCTATTCCTCTTTTTCCAGCACCTGATTGATCTCCACCAATGGTTTTCGCGGTTTGATTGTATCACGAATGATCCTTTTTTGAAGTGGCGGTTTCGGGCTGTCATCGTAACTGTCCTCCGAAAAGGAAGTTTCATTTCCCTTCTCATCAAATTGCCGGGTGGAATGGTAGTACTGGATACCACCATCCGGTGAATCGGTGTAGGCAACGCTTTTTATTTGTCCGTTCGGATACCAGGTCATAAGAGCAGAAGCATGTCCACCATAATGCCTCAAAGCAAGTGAAAACAATTCTTTTCCCTGGTTATTAAACCCCTTCAAATTTCCGTTCCGTTTGTCTTTATCCCAGGTTTCAATTGTTGACACCTTTCCATTTTTATGAAAGCATTTACTAACAACTGATCCATCACGTTGTTTCATTTTTTTACAATTGAACTGAGCAAATAGCGGAGTCTGAATACAAATGAGTAAAAGAAAAAGTACTGTTTTCATGGAAAGCAGACAGGCAATTTTGATGCCAAAACGAAAACAGATTATTGTCGGTATCAGAAAGGTATTCCTTTATCCTTTTCAACCTGATTCATACACGCTTTTTGGCCTTTGGTGAGTCCTATTTTCAATTTAGTACCATTGATCTGATCAAGGTATAGAATTTATCCTAACTTGGTACCAACTTAAAAGATACACTATTCATGAAAAAGAACACTTTAACCCTAAGCGTTATGGGGCTGGCTGTCATTGGTATGGCAGTACTCACCAATTGCACTTCCGGAACAGATGAAAAAGTGGAGAAACTCGGTTATGAAACCAGTAGTTCTCCGGATTCTCTTTGTTTGGTCAATCCAAGTTGGTTACCCCACAGCCAGACCCCGGCACCCGAAGAAGGACCGGGAAGTCCGTTTGACACTTCCAGCACTACGAACCAAATTTTTCACCAGTGGTCCTGGAATAAATTCCTTTGGCTTACCAAGCCGGATGCAGGAGGAAATCCGTTGTTCCTGAACCAAAGTAAGGTAAAACAGGTAACCTCACACATGGGAGCTGTTCCGGTTCCGGTTGGAACATTGGTAGTGCTTCAGGATACGGCACAAGCAGGATCAGAAAGTGCCGTTTTGCAAACCAATCCGGATTACAATGACGGAAACGGGGTAATGGTTTATTATTCCATCCATATGAATCCAACGATGTATACTGCCGGACTAAGCTTTGCACAGCAATTGAATACTGGTACCTTACCTGCTACCAATACTTCTTCCTTCCCGGTCGGGTCGTTTGAATTGAAAGTAGCGTGGGTTCCTGTTTCTGCCATTCCGGCGACCAAACAAGCGGAATATTATACCACAACAGCCTCACTTTCAAAAAACAATGGTGTTTCGTTCACCAACACAGAGGTTGCTTTGATCGGGATGCACGTAGTTGGGGTGGTCCAAAATCACCCGGAGTTTATTTGGGCAACCTTTGAACACGATGATCTCTCACCGGATTATGACTGGGAAGTGAATTCAGCAAGTTCTGCTTCGGACCAATTACTATTTAAAAGAGGAAGCACAAGTGGTCTTAACGGAATTTTGTATAACTCCACAACGGAATTGGGTCAAACTCCCAACAAGGTATTTGACTTGTTCCAATACGGAATCCCACGTAACCCGGACGGATCCTTCATGAGTACTTCCCAGCAGGAGCCGGCAGATTTTCAGAATGTGGACGGAATCAATCAATGTGTCAAGTCACAATTGAATGATGTTTGGGCGAACTATTTCTACAACGGATCGATTTGGCTGAACACGGATGGCAAATCACCGCTGGAGCAGGCACAACTGATCGATAGTTTGGGCGGAAATATCAGCAATGCAACTCCGGGAAGTTTTGCCCGCGGAAGTTTGAATTGCGCCAATGTGACGATGGAAACCTTCACTCAAACATTTGAAACGAGCATGAGCGGAATCAATGTGGGAAATCTGGCTAATTGCTTTTCCTGCCACAGTGGGCAATCTTTTACTCAGCCAACGAATGTTTCTCCGATCTACCTGAGTCATACCTTCCAGGATTACTTAAGCGATCTGAAAGGAAACTCATTCAAGAAAACAGAAGCTATCAAGTCCAAGGCAGAACAGCGTGTAGTGAAAATCATGCAGAAGAAATAATTAAAATCGCAAAAAAACGTAGGGGTGGAAAATTTTCCACCCCTACTGGTTTTAATAATTCATCATATTTCAAGCTATTTCACAATCCCATTTCCGGGTGTTGCTTTTTTAAAGTTCAGGTTTTGTACACCTGCTGTATTTTTCACTTTTTCGAAGCGGAATACTTCATTGCTTACCACACGTTGAAGAACGATATCGATCATCGTGGTAGAATTGGGCTGCAAAGCTTTGTCGAACAACTCTTTGGAAGCCCGGATCTCACAAGGAAGGTAGCGGATAAATCCTTCTTCGGGGCGTGGACGGATGATGATTCCCAATTCATTGAGCCCTTTTAGTTCATCCAGTTTATACCCATTTACCGTCATTGCTTTTCTTCCGTGAAGCACATCGTAATTGAAGAAATACGTAACCGTTGATTTATTGATCTGATTGCATTGCCTGTCAGCAAAAAATCCGGGAGGTAAACCATTCGGATCGTGATTTGCTCCCGTGAGGATCAAATCGAAATCGGTTACAGCGTGTCCTTCGGAATCCACCAGGCGGAAAAGGACCATGGAATAGCGGTCGTGAATGAAGTATTTCTTTCCAAAGATCCGCTTGTCTTCTTCAACCAATCCTTTTTGCTGCACTTCTGCTGTTTCTTTTGCAAAATCCGCAGTCAGTTTTTTGTAAGCTGCATCAGTCGCAACTCCAATACATCTGAAAATGGCATCCACCACTTCTTTTCCTTTCTGATCTTTCGGGTCCCTCAACGGACTGCGCATAATTCCCATTTCCGCACCGGAATGCGAGTTATTCGTTGTAACGCGGAAAGGCGTTACGGGTGCTTCCGTGAATTCGGAAATCTCCAGGTTTGCTGCCTGCCATTTTCCTCCTGCTAATTTGGGAGTTTCCTGGGTCAGTTTAACGTATCGGCTGTTTTGGTTTGCTGCTGCAACGCGCACTACTCCGTCGCTTCCCAATTCCCCGGTATAGGAATTCAAATGATCGTATAACTTGCGATCGATGTCTTGTCCGATCAAGGAGAAAGGAAAAATTCCATTCGGACCAATGTGTTTTTGTCCGTTCAGGATCCAATCCTTGTTCAGTTTCCAGGCATCACCGCTTCCCAATTCGAGCCAGTTCAACACGCGTTGTCCGGGTTCTACGCCATCAAACCATGATTTGATGCGGCTCAGGCGACTTTTCCCCAATTGTGCCAGGGCCGAACCGAAATTTGCCGGAGCAAGCATCACCAAATGACTCATAGGGCAAGTCTTCTTTTTGTCTTTATAGTAATTGTTCCACCAGGTCCGCACAACAGGTCCGCCGGTAGAATGGGTGATACAGGCAAAACGTTCCCCCGCTTTCAAAGTCGGGCTCATTTGCTCCTGAACAGCTTGTTCCAGCGCACGAGCAATATCTTCCAAACGCACTTCGTCATTGAAACTGATGTAACGACCTAGGAAAATGTGTTCGATTTTGAGTTCGTAGCCGTAAGCTGCAGCTTCCTGCATCAGGCGCAAAGGCATTTCTCCGTAAGTGTCCAGATTTGTAACACTGTATCCGTGCACAAAGGCAAGGGTTAATTTCTTCATGGTAAATAGTTTAAGGTACTGATGGAAAATTAGCGGTTTTTTTTGATTCAACTGATTTTGAATACAAAAATAATGATGGAGGTCGTAAGGGATTTACGGTGAGTCTTTTTATAAGTCATCAAACAATTGATGTTTCAGGACGAACAACACCAATCCTGTTTTGGATTTGACAGCAAACTTATCAAAGATCGCTTCCCGATAACCATCAACAGTTCGTTCACTTACTTGCATTTGTTCAGCAATTTGTTTGTAGGCGTATTCTCCTTCATGGCAAACCCATTTGAGGAATTCGCGCTCGCGTTGCGTTAATTGAAACAGAATCTGATCTCTTTCCGAAGGTTTGGCTTCATGTGCATCCATTCTCAGGGAAAGTGCCAAAAATTCATTGTGGTAATACCCGCTTGTCAAAATAGAATCCAATGCGTTTTTCAAGGTCTCCGCACTGCAATTTTTCTTTAGGAATCCGCGAACTCCGTTTCTAAACAGGCGAATGATGGTTTGTTCGTCGCTATCCAATGTCAAAACGAGAATCACTTGCTCATTTTCCGAACTCTTGATTTTTTCAACCAGTTCGAATCCACTCATTCCCGGCATGTTCAAATCAACAATAACGAGATCCGGCTTTGGGATTGTAGAAAGTCCATCCAAAAAAGCATTCCCCGAGTCAAATTGTGCCACAACGGAGTAAGGTCCTAATTTTTCAATGAGTTCTTTCAATCCATTTCGTACGATCACGTGATCATCAACCAGAACAATACTTCGGCTTTCCATGAGTAGTAGTTTTATATCCGATTACTAATGTGGTGATTTTTTCAGAATATAGCTTGTCCCTTCTCCCAATTTTGTTTGAATGGTACATTCCAATTGAGCCAGGGAAGATCGTTTTAATATATTCCGAAGACCTGAAGCTTTATTTTGTTTAAAAACCTCTTCATAATCAAAACCGATTCCATCATCTGTAACTTCCAGTTCAAACTCTTCGGGGTTTGTTTTTAAGCGAATGAATACATTTTTCGCTCCGGCGTGCTTCATTACATTTTGAAGGATTTCCTGGAAGATGCGAAACACCATCAATTCTTCATTTTTCTTTAGAACAGAAATTGCCGAATCCGCATCCATATGAACAGTAAACCGGCGCAAATTATTCAACCGGTTCACTTCCAATTGAATTGCATTAAACAATCCGTTGTGTGCTATAAAATCATTATTAAATGTTTTACTCAATAATCTCAGCTGCTGTGTTACTTCATTCAGGTAAATCTCGAGTGGCTTATATTCTTCCTGACTATTCGGAGAATCCAATTTTCGGTTCTCAATTTCAATGTGCATAGCTGTGAGCAACTGACCGATATTATCGTGTAATTCATTTGCAAACTGACTCATTACGTGTTCACTGACCTCTGTTTCAACCTGGCGAAGTTCCCGCTCAAAGTCCAATTTTGTTTCTACCAGGATTTGTTCCTGGCGCATCCGTTGTCGGCTCGACATAAAAAAAGTGATTGCAATACCGGCAATGAGGAGCAAAATGAGCAGTGTGGCAGAAACAATACTTAGAATAATATCGTTCATAATTTCACTAGTTGTTTTTTAGCATTTCGATAAATCATCCAATACGCAAGAGCCAATAAAAGGTATCTGACATTTGCCAGCACCCCACTGATTAAGTAGTACAAAAAGGTATTTACCTCCGGATTCTTTGTTTCCAAATAATGCATCATGGAAACATAGGGAACGCTGCAGGCAAAATAAAGCAGGATTCCCAAGCATGCCCACTTTTCAGGTGATTGCCAAAATGCGGCACTTTTTCGCTGTCCAAAGTTGTAAAGCACAACTGAAAAAACCAGGGTGATTCCGATACAGGCAGTTACGTCTGCATAATTGAGGTAGCTTCCGAGACCCCGCTCACTGCCTTGCAGGGCAAAAACCAGAAGAAAAAGAGAAAATGCTCCGATTGTCAAGACCGTTCGGAGCATTTCCGGGAGTACAAACCATGCTGCAATGAGCAATAATCCTGTTTCAATGATCATATGAATATTCATGAGCCGTTGGTTGTCGACAGGCAAATGATGTGCCTGCTGATAGCTTGTAATTACATAAGAAAATGCATAAAACAAACTCCAGACAATTACTTGCAGCAAGAGAACCTGAAAAAACCGATCCAATTTTCGGAAGGTGAAAACTCCCAAAAAAATAGCTAATGAGATACATGAGGTTTCCGTGAATAGTGTAAGCATGTCGGTTTCAATGTGATGTGGTGACACGCTAAGATACAATTAAAGATGAATCACTTATGCTAAGTCAAATCCGAAACTAGCCGTACAGGGAGGACAGAGATGGGAGCGATCAGCATACAATACTGGTTTACCAGCAATAGGAACTCTAAATCCACTAACACCAACAATATGTTTTATTGGAGAGTTCGAATCATATTGGACATCCCTCACAGCATTAGAAATGAACAAATTTGAAGGGTGCGCGTTGTGCATTACTGTATAAATAACTTGCAAAGGAATTAGAATACTTTCAACATCAGTATTTGGCCGAAAGTCTTGCAAAGTTTCTCCATTTTTATGAATAAGTTTTATTCCTTGACGATAATTTTCTATAAGAGTATCTCTTTCTGCTTTGGTAGGAATTTTCACAAATTGTCCTTGATGGAACTTATAAAATTCTCCATAACCTAAATTTGGTATTTCATACAGGTTTTTTTGTGTACTGACATCATAACGAATCCACTTTAAATAAACAGATTGGTAAATCGGTGTAATAACATCACCTGTTGCAGCCAAGGTTATACTCAAAGCGGTCATGTATCTTTCAGTTCCGTTTCTTTTCCCTGCAGCTTCTGTAAGGAAATCTTTGAATAGATCAAATCCTATCTCTGAAATTGTAAGCTGCGGACTTGGAATTGAATTATTATTGAAAGTCAGGTATGAGTTACATGCTAATACAATACTCTCAAACTCTTCTTTTTCCATTTCAGCTAGTGATAAATCCAATTTGTCTTCATCTCTCAGTGATTCAACATTTTGATGATTGTTTACAATATCCTCAATTGGTACAGGGTTCGTCCCTTTAAGGTTTGGTAAGGTCGTGTCATTCAGTTTCATAGTATCTAATTTAAAATTCTCTCCAAACCTCACTATTAAATCCTTTACACGCAAGTTTTTAAGTCGTGATTTCACACAAAACGAGACCGGGAAAAATACGGGGTTGTTTTGGGGGAAGAACTCTTTTGTAAATTTTAAAATCCTCTGAATTTTGGTTCGTTAGTTTTAATCTACTAATTCTTATAACTCTAATAATTAAACTATTCATTCGATGAAAACAATTAAACTACATCTCAAAATCAGCACTAATGGAAACGTTATGGCTTGGGAGGTTTTTTTAGGAGATCCCGAAAGCACAACTCCAATAAACTTCAATGGTTCCAATGAAAAAACATTTGACACTTTCAATTGTCAAGATGATGTACTTCGCGTGTATGTCGGTTCTGAAGGATCAATCGGAGGTGAAACCTCTTGTACTGTAACTATTAACGACGTAACTCAAGAACAAAAAGTAATTTCTAAAAACATTGACCATGATTATACGTATGTTAACTTCCCCGTTTAAGTCAAGCCCTTTAATCTTCTTGACATTTTGTATCACATCATCTTTTGGACAACAGTTATTAGAAACCAAGGATGGTGATGCATTATACAGTCCTCTTATATCTAGCAGTAAAACAGATATCCGTTCTGCTGCATTGATAAAAACAAACTTTTCTGATCAGACAATTGGTGCTGAATTTTACTATAAACTTCCCAAAATAGATACCTCATCAAATAACAGCAATCGTTTTTGTTTCATTAGTGGAGGAATTAAAGCAAAACCAACTGAAGGATATGCCAATGTCTTTAAAAACGGCCAATATTCTCCAGGTACTACATTTACATTCTCAATTAACAAATTCAAAATTTTTGATAAAAATGCTACCAAACCTGATAATAATTTTACAGACTGGGGAGGATTTTATTTCGGATTGAATGTAAACAAATATTTACTGTACAGAAATGATACAACCTTTGAAAGTCAGATATATTCAAAGATCTTTAGTGGTGGTGAACTAGGATTAAATTATAATATGCTTTTTAAACAGCGATACTTGCTTAGCATCAAAGCAGGATATTCCCGTAAATCAAATTTTTCAGATCTGGATGAATATGATATTCAAGATGTTCAAACGAGTTATGATTCAATTTCTTCAATAACGAGAACACGTATTAAAACGAAAGCAGCACGTGAGGATAATAATTATAAAGAATTTGATGCGTGGAATTTGAAACTTGCATTTACACGTTTGGCAGATATCGATACTAATTCATTAAGAATCGGATACAGTTTATATGCTGATTTTAAAAGTTCAACTATCTCACCAAATATGACGACCACTATGGGTTTAATACTTTTTCTGGCACAAACCAAGAAGAGTATTAGTAGTCCATTAATTGGATTTGATTTCGGATTTGCTGATGTTTTTGATACAAAACACCTCAATAATGGACTCTTCAAACGATTTTCTTTAGGAATAACAAGCGTTATCCCAATCAGGTGAGTAAATTACTAGTATAACCTAATTAAATTCCGTAACTTATTTCCATGGAATATCTATTGAAAATCATTTTTAGTTCCTCATTCAGAGAAAAAATGAAACGCGTTATTAAGCGGCGGGGATTGGCACTCTTGCTCTTTTTTATATTGGGAGGAGTTTAGAGGCTAGATCCTTAAGAATTTAGGAGGTTGTATACATATGGTGTACAACCTTTTTTAATCCGGAATAAGTAGAACTAAAAAAGGCTGTCCGCCGCGACGGAACAACCTTTCAATCAAATTCTTAATTCCGATTATTACAAAGGCTGAATTGTTTCCACTGCCTCACACAATGGCGTCACCTGTTGAACGGTCAAGGGAGAAACACGCTTGTCATAGAAACGATAAAGTTGGCCGCCGATCTCAACGTACGACTCGAAATGTGCCATCTCTTTTCCCATCATGGTTTCCTTGTAAATCACAGAATGTGCTTTCGTTGCAATCAATTTTTTATCCGGATTTGAAGCGATTTCCGCTTTGGCCTTTTCCAGCGTCATGTCGTATGCCTGCTCTACAGAGATCACGAAATTACTTCCATTCGTAATGTAGTAACTGTATGTTTCTTCGATGGCTTTCACACCTGCCGGAACGATCATCGTTGCAGGAATCTCAATAGCCTCCAGGCTGATGCGTTCTGTTGAAGTTGTTGTTCCGCTCTGTGCCGAAACGAAGTTGGTGCAACCCAAAGTTGCAACGATTGCTACTGCAATGGCTTTGTTCATGGTTTATAAATTTAGTGGCAAAGATACGGCCCGGGAATGAATCCAATGTTAAGCGGATAGCGGTTTTCGACTTATTCTTTTTATCTGTTTTATTCCGGAAATGGATCTGTTTAAAACACAATTGAATAGCAATTTCTATCAAACAAAAGAATTGATAACCGTTTTTCTTGTTCTGAAAGAAAAACGTTCTTAAAACAAGAAAAAAAGAAAAGTTTTCCCGGAAAGACTTGCATATCGATAAAAAGTGCCTATCTTTGCACTCCACTAACAGAAACGACTGTTAGAAATGAAAATTAGAAATAGCAATAGTTAAAGATATATTGCGGGGTGGAGCAGTTGGTAGCTCGTCGGGCTCATAACCCGAAGGTCGCACGTTCGAGTCGTGTCCCCGCTACAAGGAAAAAGGATTGTCATTGGCGATCCTTTTTTGTTTTTTTAGAAAATCGCTTTTCATGTTTGTTACCTACGTTTTATACTCTGCCACTTACAATAAAATCTATATCGGTTATACATCAGATCTGATTGATCGCTTCTATTCTCACAATGAATTTGGGACAAAAGGCTATACCTTTAAATTTCGTCCATGGGAAGTAATTCATGTCGAGTTTTTTGAAACGAAGCAAGAAGCTATGAAGCGTGAAAAAGAATTAAAATCTTCAAAAGGACGAGATTTTATAAGGAATACCATTTTACAATAGCTTGTCGGGCTCATATCCGTCAACTGACGGACGCACGTTCGAGTCGTGTCCCCGCTTGTATTTTTTAAACCAATACGTATTGAATTGGATAGTCTATAGGCAGACATGATTTTTTCTAAATCATGTTCGAAATATTCAAAAAAAGGCAGGTTTTGAAATGGAGTTATTTCGATTATGTTTTCTTGACTCTCTTCCATTTTTATAAAGTATTTGCTCGTTCAGGATGAAATTTTTTGCTTTAAACAAGTAAGGTTTTGCTATTGGAGGTTTCTTCTCTGGACCTCAACTCAATCTTTCTTGGATTGGTTGTATATTGTTTCGCGTTCTTATAAGGTTCGACTCATTTATAACGAGTGATTTCATTCCCGTTGGTCGTAAATCTCACTTCGACTATATTTTGTTCCGGATTTCCATTTGTCTCTTAAGTCACTAAGCAAGTTGATGTTCCAAGTTATGGTCAAAAGGTTGTTCTCTAATTTCTTATATGAAATTTTAATGTATAGATATGCTTTTAGCGCGTTCAAACCTTTCTGAACGTTATAAGGAATAGGATTGAGAATAGTGGGCATCAAGTTATTTAAAAGGTAACTCTACAAAGTAAACAATAATTTCCTTTTTTCAAATAAAACACCTCAGAAAAGACTAAAAATTATAGTGTTAGGTATTTTGAGTCTAAAAATTGAATAACTCTGATAAAGTCATTCCAAAAGCGTTGGCTAATTGTTTTGCTATGCTAATACTGGTGTTGATTTTGGCGTTTTCAATTCTTTCTATCTGAACACGGTCTATACCTGAATTTGCTTCTAGATCGTATTGCGACCAATCGCGTTCCGTACGTAGTTTTCTCAACCTGTTTCCGAATTCCTCCAACAATTGCTTATCTACGTTTTTTGCCATCAGGCAATTTTTCGATTATTTTCTCAACCTTCTAGCTACAAATTTGTAGCAAAATGATTATATTTGCTACTAGATACCAAATTTGATTGTAGAATCCATTTGATATTAAAATGATAGGTATGAAATAGTACCTTTGAAGAGATAAAATTCAAAGAGTACTCTAAAATATTAAGAGTAGCGTTAGCTATTAGGTCTTGTCTCCCGAAATCGCCAATTTACGAGCACAAGAACTGATGGACTAACCACTCCTGGAAACGGGCGTGGTTGTCTTTGGTTTATTGTGCTTAGGCGTTTGGCGATGCCCGGGAGACAGTAAGCTGAGCACCACGCCTGCTTGTTTTATCAACCTCCTGTTTTGGTGCTGAACGGGAATAAACCTTCTCCAAATGGAAACACTACCACACGAACCAATAGAAACCCAAAAGACATTCGTTTGTAATGAGATCATTATCATCAATCTGATCAAGCAGGATTTGATCAACTGGAAAATGATTCATTCACTTCAAAAAGTGCAGGTTCGAGTAGACGATTATCAACTTGATATCGGTTCTATTATTTTTGAGATAATGGACCTTGAGAATCGGAAAGATGTGGATGAAATCTTTGAGAAGTATGTGGAAATGTCAAGACCTATTCTAAAACTAACCGCTAATCAATCAAATAAGAAAATTGATATTCTTGCATCTAAGATTTATGATTTCCTAGAGCAGTTCGGTCAAGTAACACATAAACGATCAATAAGAAATGGCTTTTAGCCACATTAGGTCATCTTGATTTAGCATCATACATGATGACAAAACACTATACATTTTGATTTTTTCGATCAACTTGCAACTGAAATTTATAATTGGTTGGCTAAAGAACGGAAACATTATGCGAAGAATTATGGTAGCAAATGGTCTATAAACCATTGTTACCATAATCCTTAATTAGATCATCGACTATCTTTTTGATGTCTGCTTTTTGACACAAGATTAATCCACTACTATTTTCAACGTCTGGATCTAAAATAGCCACTCTCAACTATTACGATTTAATTTTTCTTTAGTACTCGTTTTATTTCAACCTGCGTTGAAGAATACGCCTTTAAACTCGTAAGCTCTTTACTTATCTTTTTCTCCCATTCCTTTTGTTTTGATTTAATCATACCATGATTGGTTTCTGAATCGTAAGTATCATTGATGCTATCCAAACAATATGTTCGATAGTAATCGTAAGTGTTTTGAATAAATTCATATGACAAGGAAAGATCACGAGACACATGTTGACTGCAGTCTTTTCTTATTTTACGGGCAACAAGCTCCGCGATATCAAAATGGATCTGTTCATGTATTAATAGAGACATTGACTTGGTATTCTTTGTCCAGGATAATGAACGATTAAAAGTTGCCGGAAAGTTTAAAATGATTTTATCATCAAATTCCTCGTCACTCACTCTAATTTTGGTAAACGTTACAGCTTTATACCTGCTTGAAGTATCAGGTTTACCCAGAAAGTCTTTCCAGGTTAATTTGACATTTGAACTCCATTCAATCCGGTCATACTCCATTTTTTCTTGTAGCATCTTTGGATCTACTGAAATAGAGTATTCAGACAAACTACAACAAAAAAGGTAACTACAAAAAATCGCGGTTCGAATCATCTTTACTTTAATTAATACAACACAATATTTATTTGAAAAATGCTTTCACACTTCCTGATTCTTTTGATGGGTCTCTAGTAAACCAAAACTCAAGTTTAATTTTAGGCCCAAGAATATCATTAATCTCCTTTAAAAGTTCCTGACGAGCTTTTTCTCTTTCTTTGTCACCCCCAAAGTTAACTACATAGGTACCATCAAAGAATAAATGCATATGTATTGTTACTTTTTGAAATTGATATTTTGATAGTTCGTCTGCAATTCCTTTTGCTGTCCCATGTCCACCAGCCTTATTAACACTTAGATCTTTGTAAGAGCCTGATGTATCAATATTAAAAAGACTTCCACCACTAACTATTGCATCAAGAATGCTTTGGGTTAACTTTGGCTTTTTAGGCTTAGGGTTACCCCCTCCTTCTTTTTTGTCTTCTTCTTTCGTCTCATCTATACCTCCTCCAGAGCCTTTATCATCGTCTTCCGGTTCTTTAATTTTATCCTTATCCTTCTTTTCATCTTCCAATTTAACAATTATTGCAGTAGCATCAAAAACCACTCCAGTTCCGTATGAGTAACCTATTTTTTGTCCTTCATGATGCCAGGTTTCTCGGGTATATTCTTTATCACCAAAATAAATATGTTCATATGAATAAGTTAGATTTCCTATATCGCCATTATCATTTGCGAAATTTTCATAGACAAAGTGAATGTCATGAATATTGACACCATTGTTTAGCTGCTCCTTAACTTTTTCTGTTCTGTAAGCTTTTTCCGTTTCTGAATTGGGATCGTTTCCGTTTCTATGTTCAGCTTGTGGTGTATTATTATTCTGCATTCCATCAATATCATAATCATTAATTGGATTATTATCCGAATAATTATAGGGACTGAGTTGAACATATAAAACTGAAAGAGGATCTGTACTTATAAAACGTGCTATCCATGGAGCATAATAACGAGCTCCATAATAATACAATCCACTTTCTTCGTCCCGTTCTTTTCCTACATATTGATATCGCTTCTTAGCGTAACTACCAAAAGAAGTTTCACCAAAGGGGTAGTATTCCTGCGTATTGACAATACTACCAACTTCATCTAAAATAACCGCTGAAGAGTATATATTATTCTCAAGATTATATTTTACGGCTGGTGTTGGATCTCCCATATCGTCACCAATACGGATGGTTGCAATTCGACTTTGATTGTCCATGATGTTAACCGTATTTTGTTCATCTATTTCATCTGTGAAATATTCCAGGAGACCATCTATATAAGTCCTAATTTCATAATCCCCCCCCTGTTTTCTAACAATTTTCTTTACACGATTTCCTGAGCTGTCATACAAATACTGCGCCATCACACTTGGTTCTGAACTTCCAACTTGATTTTTAAACAAAATCAACCTGTTTTGAGCATCCCATTCAAAATGGCGCTCTGTATTCTCTGTCAATTGGTTCCCAGCAGCGTCGTATGTAAAGTTGTAGTGATTTATTCCTATCTCTATATCATTTAACTTGTTCGAATTAGAAACATAATTAAAATCACGTGTAAAACCACTTATTCCCAATTGTTTTATTTGCTGCACATTCCCCACTTTATCATAAGCATATTTTCGAGTATAAGCTTGTGTAGCATTAGGATCCGAGTCCCTTACCTGATCATTCCATCCGGGAAATGGATAATTAATTCCTGCTAAATTTTCCCGACCTGTTCCACTTGTAACTCTATAAAGAGGATCGTAATCAAATGCTTTGTCTAAACTGTCCGTACCCCCAACGCCACAATTTGTTGTGCGAATATTTATATTAAAAATATTCCCTATCAAGTCATAAACATATTTGTCATCCTGTTTATTAGTACCGCTCTGTGGCGTATAGGTAATTATATCCCCAATTTGGATAACAATACTTTGGTTTATCTTGATCCTCCTTACTATAACAAGGCGAGCGAACTTTATTTAAACTCCTACAAGAAGAACGACCACGCTGATTTAGCGATTGCGATTCAAAATAGAATTAATCATCCATGGGTTCTTTCTTATGACGGAGTTCCTGAAATTCTCGGGTTATATGAGGAACGAAGACACTTCTTGTATGACTTACAGTACAGCGCAGCTACGGTGCAAAAAGGAAAGGAGGTTTTCATTTTTGATGATAATCTAACTCTTCCAGAACAATGTAGTCTACCCCACGTTAATCTTGGACTAAAATGTTTGTTATAATCTAAAATTGTAGGCGACGAGGAATACATTAACCAAAATATTGTGAAGTTATTTAGACTTATTGGACCAAAACATGAATAAGGTAAAGTATAACATTATTCGGTGTAAAGTACAGTTTCTCGCAGACGATTACCAATTGGATATTGGGTCGATCATTTTTGAGACAATGGACCTGAATGAACGGAAAGATGTGGATGAACTGTTTGAGAAATATGTGGAACTATCAAAGCCAATGCTGAAGTTATCTGCAAGCCAATCAAACCGAAAAATTGACTTGCTGGCTTCCAGAATCTATGATTACCTGGAAAATGCGGACAAAAGTATTTGTTAACGATCAATCAATATAAATCCGCAGTACTTCGGTTCGGCTGATTGTATAGCTTACTCTAATTCTTGGGTTCTCAATTTGAAAGATATAGAGCGATCCTTCTGGGGTATGATCTACATAAACGAGTGTGCTATCATCTTTTATAAAGATTCTTTTTGTGTATCGCTATTTCAGGAATAGACATATAATAGTCTTAAAAGGGGCTGTTCTTTATAGACAGCCCCTTAGCTTATATTAAAATAGATTCCGGAATTAACAGCGCTTTACCAAGCTATTGCTGTCGAAAATTCTAATTTATTCTTATCTTTTAACCAAAATATTACAAGATACTCTCCTCGCTTTCTCCTTTTTTGGCCTTTTAGTGCACCGGATTGAATTTTTACATTTGAAAATTGCTTGATATAGTTTTTCGCAATCTCATGAAAAGGAATAAACTTACTATCAATTAAAGCAAGATTCCTATCTTTTATATCCAATATTTTACCATCCATTGTATCACAATAAATGGTTAATGACACCATGTGATACAAGCATGTCGAATACAGATATTTGTCTTTTTTCAATTGCCTATGGACCTTTCTTTCAATTACTTTATTCGACTCAGGAAAAATATCTATTGTCTCATCATGTTCTCGATAAGAATATTCTTTCAAATTTGAGCAGGAACTAAAAATCCAGAGAGAAATTATCAATAGAATAATACTACCTTCTTTTTTCTTCATATATAGCGGGAGAAACATCATTCCTAATTTTTAAATTACCGGTATTACCATCCAGAGTTTTCAATCTAACAATTTGTTCTTTCGTAATTCTGGTCCATCCTTGTGAATATTTGTTCTGAATTTGCTTTTTCGTTGTTAAAGGTCCATTCATATACATTTTTCCTTTATCATTATCCAGTGGAGAAAGAGTAGTTTGATCGCCATTCATGTATACAACTATGTTTTGATTTGTTGCTATCATTAAGGATTGGATTTCCTCCGTTAGATAGGTACTTCTTGCTGCTTTACATGAATAAAATACAAAAGTTTCCATTGTTAAAGTCATAAAATTAATAATTCCCTGAATTTCTGTTTTATCTGCGGGAAGAAGTTCCGGAGAATTTGATAAGTACTGCTGAATATCCCAGTAGCTAATCGAAAGTTTCAAATTCGTGCGGAAGAACGTAAACTATTTACGTTATGACTAAATAGTTATAATATCCTCAAACATTTTAAAACATATTGCGCATTTGCGAATTATTGTTTTGCGCATTTACGAAAACTTATAAAAATTGTTCTATATTTGCTTCATGATTTCAGTACTCATAGTTGATGATTATAGAATTGTAAGAGATGTTCTGAAGCATCTTTTAAGTTCGTATCCTGAAATTAATATAATTGGCGAGGTTGAAAGCGGAAAATCCGCTATTGAGTTCGTAGATCAAGCAGATGTTGACATCATTTTGATGGATATATCTATGCCCGATATTGATGGGATTGCTGCTACAAAAATTATAACCGAGAAAACAAAAAAGACTAAAATTATCATGCTTACTATGAGAAATGACATTGAGTCTATTCGGCAATCCTTCGATGCAGGGGCATCAGGTTTTCTGTCTAAAGATAGTAAGTCCGAAAATTTGATCGAAGCCATCAGTAAGGTTTACGAGGGGGAAGTCTATTTATCTCAAGACATAACTAAAACGGTGGTTGAAGATATGAGAAAGTCAGTAACACCTAAAAAAAATACAATTAAAACCATAGAAAAATATCGCCCTGAAGACATTTTTTCAGATCGCGAGCTTGATATTCTTTACTTAATTTGTCTTGAATATACTACTCAGGAAATTGCGGATAAACTGGAATTATCAAAAAGAACAGTCGAGATACAAAGGAACCTGATGTTTGAAAAAATCGGAGTGAATAATGTTATTGGGCTTGTTTTGTTTGCGATGAAAAGCGGATATGTCGAAAGGAGAAAAAAAAGTAAAAGCCCCAAAGATACTAATAGCGGAGAAAAGGTTAGCTGAAATAGTTGCTGTTTCCAAACGGACGAGTCTCATAAGCTGCAATCAGGTCTCATTTGCCTGATCCGTCGGAATAAACTTTCTCCCCCCAAAGCCCTGTTGCTCCGGCAATGGGGCTTTTACATTAAGCTAAAATAAGGAATTTTCTCTTCCAGAGGAATTTTTGCTTCCCCACTTGTAAGTTGATCTCTTTTCTGGTGCTGGAGGTTTTTTCTTCAGGATGAGGATTACCCATTCCTGATTGATTTTGGAAGAGATCGACCGTTTCAGAAAACATTAATTGTATGAATATCCTCAGCCAACTCCTTGTTCGATACCGGTCGTGTCCCCGCTACTAGTGAAACGGTAATCAATTTTGGTTACCGTTTTTATCTCTAAGATTTTTGAAGGTCGCACGTTTTGGTAATAAAATCTAGAGTTTAAATACCACCTTCTTATTCAAATTCGAATAATCTTCGTAGATGTAAATGATGTATTCTCCTTTTGGCCATCCGGAGACAGACAAATCAACATCATATATGTAACTCCCCGAACTTTTAGAACTTCCTTTTACAAGGCTCTGAACGACCTGGCCTTTGCGGTCTTTTACAAGGATCGAAATAATGGTATTGCTGTTTACCTGGTAATTAATCCCTCCGGTTAACCGCTGATGTTTATCGGAAAATAATTGGTTTTCAGTTGCTGCCTCTTCAAATATCACCGTGTACCACGGGACTTCAACTCCCTTGATTTTCGCTACTGTTCGTCTAAGCAGATCCACATTGGCAGGATTCTTATCTGTAATTGCACTGATGGGATGATCGTTTGACAAACACCAAACCGCAGCTTGAATTGCTTTCACCGGAAAATTGCCGTTATCAATCACATTTGCAAGCTTTTGCCAACTTTCAGGAGCCATGGTCCCTATACCAAAAACAGAAGCTTTTCCGGGGCTGCGATGATGACTTTTACAACAAAACCCATATCCCTTTTCTGTAATTGCAGCAAAGGGCGGAAGTGTCAGATCTTTGTGTTTGACTATAAATATGTCTTGCATGGTCGTATCTTCCGAATGCAATCTCCGCCCGGGTTCAATGCGAAGAAGAAGGGTGTCGCCGGTTCGGTTTTTGATGCTGAATGCTATGCATTCTTCCTGGTATCCGCCCAATCCGCTAATAGAAACATCCAGTTTACCTTCCATCATCAATTTTTCGATGGAAATGAACTCCTTCTTCACAGCCGAACCAGGGATACTAAAAGCACTTGTAACCAATAAAATAACAGACAAAAGGGAGAAAATAAATAGGTGCTTTGAGCAGGAAATTGGAAAATGTTTCATAAGTCAGCGATTTCCCTGATAACCGATAAGAAAACCATTCGTTACATCTTTTGGTTTCTTTCACCATTTTGATTAGAAGCAGGAATTACATTTAATGGTTCTCCATACTTTTCGTCCTAAAAATTCCCTGTACGGAAAATCGCAACTCACTTCTCCTGAGTATTACTAAACCGTTTTACTAAATTGTTAGCAACTCACATCTTTGTCGAAACTTTTAAACTTAAAACGATGACTCAGAAACCTTCATTTGCATTTGTGGCTGCCAGTTGGGTAGCATTCGGAACCGGATTGATCGGATACTTCTCCGGAATTTTCGGAAACAAGCAACTTCAATTATCCGATAAGGGATACTATTTCACTGTCATTATGTTCGCCTTATTTTCGGTGATCAGTGTGCAGAAAAGTGTGCGCGACCGCCTGGAAGGAATTCCGGTAACGGACATTTATTACGGAATCAGCTGGTTCTGTACCATTCTGTCCATTTCCTTATTGGTCGTTGGTTTGTGGAACGCCGAAATGTGGGGAAGTGAAAAAGGATTTTTTGCATTCTCATTTGTACTCGCCGTTTTCGGAGCAGTCGCCGTTCAGAAAAATACCCGTGACTCGATTTCCAAAGAGAAACCATTCTAGCCTAAATCAATAGTAGAATGAGTAAGAAGCCTGTTTGTCGGGGTCGGTTGAGCACAGCCGAAGCCTGATAGACAGGTTTTTAGATTTAAAGCGGAACCAAGATGCTCCTAGGAAAGATTTGGATTAATTAACGCAGGAATTGATGGTTTTCGGCCATTTTTTGGAATAAGAAGCGTACCTTTGCACCAAATTTTAGAATATGTCTCACAAATCTGCTTTCGTAAATATTGTTGGTAGCCCGAACGTTGGTAAATCGACGCTTATGAATGGATTGGTGGGCGAAAAGCTTTCCATTGTTACTTCCAAAGCGCAAACCACGCGTCACCGTATCCACGGATTGGTGAATGGCGACGATCATCAAATTGTTTTCTCGGACACCCCGGGGGTTGTGAATGCTTCCTATAAGCTGCACGAAGCCATGATGAGCTATGTGGAAAGTTCCTTCAAGGATGCAGACATTTTGCTGTTCATTACAGATATGAGCGAAAATGAAATGAATCACAAGGAAACCCTGGAGCGCATTGTAAAATTGAAAATTCCGGTGCTGTTGATACTCAACAAGATTGATTTGGCGGACCAGGCAAAATTGGAAGAACGCGTGCAATACTGGAAAGAAAAAGTTCCGAATGCGGAAATTATTCCAACTTCTGCCCTGCACAAGTTCAATATCAATGTGATCTGGGACCGTATTTTGCAATTGGCCCCTGAAGGTCCGGCATATTTTGACAAGGATGAATTATCCGATCGCCCGGTTCGTTTTTTTGTGGCGGAAATGATTCGTGAGAAGATCTTTTTGCATTGCGACAAAGAAGTTCCTTACGCCTGCCAGGTAGAAATTGAATCTTACCAGGAAGCAGAAAACATTACACACATTCGCGCCCTGATTATTGTAGAAAGAGATTCTCAAAAGGGAATTCTGATCGGTAAAAAAGGCGATATGTTGAAACGTATCGGTCGTGAATCACGATTGGATATGGAAGCTTTTTTAGGTCAGAAAGTATTTTTGGAGACCTTTGTGAAAGTGGACAAAGACTGGAGAACCAGTGAACAAAAATTAAAAAAGTACGGGTATTAATAAACCCGGGATTATCTATAACGCAGTGCTGTGAAGTACGTCTAAAAAACAAAAAATGGGAAATATAATTGCCATCGTAGGACGCCCAAATGTAGGGAAGTCCACCCTGTTCAACCGCTTAACGGAAAGCAATCATGCCATCGTAAAGGAAATCAGCGGTGTAACCCGGGATCGGATTTATGGTCGTGGGGAATGGAACGGTATTCCGTTTTCAGTCATTGATACGGGAGGTTACGTAAGAGGCTCAGAAGATATTTTTGAAGGAGAGATCCGCAAGCAGGTCGAAATTGCAATCGAAGAAGCAAACGTCATTTTGTTTGTAGTGGATGCTACAACCGGGATTGTGGACCTGGATGAAACAGTGGCGAATATGCTACGCAAGTCCAAAAAGAAAGTGTTGGTGATCGCAAATAAAGTGGACAACAACGACCGCGTGGGTATGTCGGCTGAATTCTGGTCCTTCGGATTGGGTGAAGTGTTCGATTTATCTGCTGCAAACGGTTCCGGAACGGGAGAAATCCTGGACGAGGTAGTGAAATACTTTGACAAAGAAGATCCGCGTGGAGAAGAAGAGGCGAATTTGCCCCGCATTGCTGTTGTTGGAAAACCGAATGTAGGAAAGTCTTCCATGATCAATGCCTTTACCGGTGAAGAACGAAATATCGTCACAGACATTTCCGGAACTACCCGCGATTCCATCGATACACGCTACAAAGCTTTTGGTTTTGATTTCATGCTGATTGATACGGCCGGAATTAGAAAAAAAGCGAAAGTGACAGAAGACATTGAGTACTATTCTGTCCTTCGTTCGGTTCGTACGATTGAAGATTCCGACATCTGTATCTTCATGATCGATGCCACAGAAGGGATCCAAAAACAGGACCTGACCATTTATTACATGATTGAGAAAAACCACAAAGGTGTAGTTGTTTTGGTCAATAAATGGGATTTGGTAGAGAAAGATACCATGACCGCTGTCGAATACGAAAAGAACCTAAGAAACGATCTGGCGCCTTACAATGATGTTCCGATCATCTTTACTTCCGCTCTTACAAAACAACGGATCCATAAAGCTTTGGAAAAAGCAATGGATGTGTTTGAAAACCGCACGCGCAAGATCCCTACATCCGAATTGAATGACCGCTTACTTCCAATTATTGACAGTAATCCGCCGCCATCTTTGAAAGGAAAATATGTAAAGATCAAATACATACAACAATTGCCAACACACGCTCCTGCGTTTGCATTCTTCTGTAATTTGCCGCAATACATTCCGGATTCATATAAGCGTTTCCTGGAAAACAGACTTCGTGAAATGTATAATTTTGAAGGGGTTCCAGTTCGGATTTATTTCAGAAAAAAATAATGTTTATATAAAAAACGTAGGGGCGCGATTAATCGCGCCCCTACGTTTTTTATTTGCCTCCACTACTGTTTTACAATTATCTGCTGCTCATCACCAATGACTAATAAATAAGACCCTTTAGCCAAATTGCTCAAATCAATCGTATTAGCTTCCGTTGTCATTAGCTTATTTCCCAATAGATCAAAAATTTCTTTATTCCCTGACACCCCTTTTGTTTCCACATTCAGGACATCTGAAAACGGATTTGGAAACACCTTCATGTGCGATTGAGTAACTTCTTGTAAGCTGGCTGTTCCAACAATCCCACTTCTCGGATAATTGGTTACAAGGTCCCAAACCATGGTTTGAATGTAAGTTGCCAAAGTTGGATCAATTGTCACACTGGCGTGAAGATTATTTGAAATCCCAACAGGTGATTGTCCAAAAATACACGCATAATGAATCATTGAAATCATGTAAGCCCCAATATCATTTGTGTGAACGCCATCTGTAAAAATTTGGTTCACATGCGTGATCGTAGGTACCAAACCTGCCTGAACATCGTCATAAAAACGCGCCATCATTCGGTTACCCGGAATGATATAGACAGGAGGACAACCACTTGTTCTGTTATCATTCGCATAATCCTGCATTGTTTGCCAACCGTTTGTTCCTCCCATGCCGCCATCTTCTAAAAAATCGAGCATTTGTCTCCATCCGGCAGCACTTCCATCTGTAGATTCAGGTATGCCATATCCATCAAAAAAGTAAGCCGAGCCATCTATCCCGGGCCAATTGGTCCAAAGCATGGTTGGTGCTCCCGCTCCGCTATTTCCATTCTGCCAGGAATTATTGACGAAATTCAATAAATTCTCTCTTGAAAGATTCAAACTGTTATTAGCAGGGCCTTCAAAATTCTCGGTAACCACCAATAACTCCCAATTGGAAATCTCGGCTGACGGATTACTATTCGGTTCGTAACAATCTGGCCAGCAAGGCGAAGTAGTGTAATTCCAATGCATGGTTAACCAGGCGCCAGGCAAATCTGCTTTTCCAACCATTGATCCTAAAATCTGCCAGCCTGCCAATCCGTTTTCATCAGCAACCAATTCGGTATATTGACCGGGCCAGGGACCAAACAATGGAGAAGTTAAACTATGCCCGCAATGCAGTTGCTTCACATTAAAAGCACTAGGTACTCTTGGAGGAAGACTTTGCGCTCCCACAAGCATATTTATTGCTAAAAGGCAGGCAAGCGTCAGTGTTTTTTTCATCGTAACTTTCATGATCGTACTATTTAATACATTCAAAAGACTAGTCCCAATCCTATTCTTTCACAACTTTGATTACTTCCTGAAATGTATCCGAAACAATCGTTATCAAATAAACTCCACTTGCTGCATTTCCCAAATCGATTTTAAAATCGCTACCCTCAAAATCGATGGTGGTTTGAATGACTTTACCTCTCAAATTTGTAACGATCATTTGAGCATTTTCGAGTTGTATATCCGAATTTAGACTAAAAAGTCCTGTACCCGGATTTGGACTTACAGATAAGTGAGAAATCGATTGATGATCATTCAAACTGTTTGTTCCTAATCCCAATTTTTGATACCAAATATCTGAACCAGCAACCGCTGTGATATTGTTCATCCCTGCAGAAGCATTAAAATCAACAATTCCGGTAAAGGACCCGGTGATGTAAACATTACTTGACTCGTCTGCATAAATTCCATATCCTCTTGTATATGCTGCAATATCGGTGGTTCCATAACTTGTTGCCCAATTAAACGTTCCGGTTGAATTCAACGCAATCACATAGGCATCTTCAGCACCCAGTTTTGTTAAAATAGAAGTCATTGCTAAATCCGGATCTGCATCCATATTATTGGCCATTTCTCCTGTAATATAAACGGCTCCCGAATTGGTAACATCCATATCCATGAAATCTTCTGTTCCCGTGCTACCGAATGTCTTTACCCAATTTAAGGAACCATTCGAGGCTAACTGCAGGACAAAAACGTCGTCACTTCCATTGGATGTAATGTTGGTTGTTCCGCCATTCGGGTCAAAATTACAGGTTGAAATAAACGAGCCATGTACGTAAATAAATCCATTGTCATCGATATCAATACTTCGACCTTCGTCCAACCCAATTCCACCCATTTTTTTAGCAAACACAAAGTTGTTGGACTCATCCAATTTCAAGACAAAGATATCATTGACACCAGTTAACTCTGCAACAGGCGCGCCCGGATTAAAATCGGTATCTCCGCCAAACATTCCTGTCATCAATTGATCTCCGGATGAAGCATCCACAACGATATCTCTGCCGCGATCCGCACTAATGCTTCCCACCGTTTTTGAGGTCACGTAATTCCCCGTTGAAGCTAATTTTAACATGAAAATATCCGAACTTCCATTACTTGTTGCATTTTGAGTACCAGTTCCCGGATCAAGATCTATCGTTGTTCTAAATGATCCGAAAACAAAGACAGCACCATCAAAATCATCGATATCGATTGCATTGCCTTCGTCACTATCCGTTCCTCCAACACTTTTCGCCCAGTCCAACTGACCCGATGAATTTACCTTCATCACAAAGACATCCTCCATTCCTGCAGATGTCAAATTCGTTACACCGGCATCCGGATTAAAATCAGCGGTGCCGACAAAAGTTCCGGTGATGTAAACATTTCCCGTTTGGTCCAATACGATTTCCGAAGGCATATCCTCTCCGGAACCTCCAAAGTGTTTCGCCCACAAAAAGTTGCCTTGTGGACTGGTTTTCACCAAAAAAATATCGTTTCCGCCATTCGATGTGAGGTTGCTAACCGCCGGCGAATTGTCAAAATCTGATGTAGAACCGAATACACCGGCCGTGTAAACATTTCCTGCGGCATCAACTGCCATGCATTTTCCAATTGCCGAAGTCCCTCCGTCTGCATTTCTTGTCCAATGATGGTTTGGCATTTGCGCGATAAGTGAATGAGCTGCACAAATCAGCGCTAGTGATAAGATTATTTTCTTCATTTTTTCAAATTTTATTCGTTGAAAAACTCCAACAACTCACTTGTTCTTTTCGGACCAAGAAAGCACAGAACCTACTCAGATTCTGAAGATTGAAATTCTAAATAAAATTACGGCTATTGAAGAAATTGATTACAGGGGGAATCCTCCTTTTTCAAACTAGGGAATACCCTTGCTTACTCGTGTAACAAGCCCAATAAAAGGGTCTTTTTTACAAGTCCTGTTAAATTGGTTACATCCAGTTTCAACATCAAACTTGATCGGTAATTTTCAATTGTTTTTTCTGACAGGAATAATTCTTCTGCAATTCTCTTGGTAGTATACTCAGCCATGATCAGTTCCAAAACCTGTTTCTCACGCGAAGTAAGCTGGATCTGAGTCTTCTTTTTTGCATCGTTAAAAAGAGACTGATTAGTATAAGATTCTTTTGTTTGTCGACTTAAATAAAAGGCATCAAACGACCTGTTTTCGATCCAATCCACCAATTCAGCAACGTCATCTGATTTTAAAAAAAAGGCTTTAAAGCCTGCGTTAACAGTAGTTTGAATTGTTTCCGAATCATCAAAACTAGTCAATGCAGCAAGTATGATGTTGGGTTGTTTCTGCAGCAATCGAGCAGCGATTTCCCTTCCATCTGCTTTCCCAAAATGAATGTCCAAAAAAACGATGTCATAAGTACTCTTCTCTGCAGCTTGCAGCAAATCCATACTGTTATTGGCACAATCTACCCTTGAAACAAGTGGTGCTTTAAGTAACGCATCTCTCAATCCATTGGTAATCAATGGATGATCATCTCCCAATAAAATTGTCAATTGCTTCATGTCTCTAGTTGAATGTTAACTGTTGTACCCCTGTTTTCTGAAGATTGAATGGTTATTTTCCCCTGCAAGGCTGCAATTCGTTCCTTCACACTCTTCAAACCTGATTCAATTTGAGAGTCGGTCATTCCTAAACCGTCGTCCTCTACTTGAATTGTTAATTCCGTATTTAGCAATTCAAACTTCACAAAAATAGAACTACACTGTGTATGTTTGAGTGCATTTCCGATTAGCTCTTGCACTATTCTATAAATCAAATGGCTTTTGGCCGTACTAAGTTGCAAATTCATCGGAGGACTTAGAACGATAATTTCAGTAAGCGGCGTGGAAATTCTTTTGGAAAAGAGTTCAATTGCTTCGATTAAATCAACCTTATCGAAATCAACAGGCATCAAATTATGGGCGATTTTACGGCTATCTTCCTGCAATCCCTTCAATAATTCAAGGATCTCATTCTTAGCTGTGTCGGCACCCAATTTATAACTGATTCCTGCAACTGTTGCCGCGATTCCATCATGAATTTCAAAAGCAATCCGGGTACGTTCTTTCTCCTCGCCCTGAATCATGGATTCTGCTATTTTTTGATTCGCTTGCAATGCCAGAATGGCTTGTTTATTTCGCGCGAGTTTACGTACAAAGAACAGGACCAATAGGGCAATCAGCAAGAGCAGCAGCAACATGGCAATAAACGTTTGTTTTTCACTTATTTCCTTTTGTTGTCTGGCCAATTGGTAACGTTGCTTTAGAATCTTTTTTGCCTTTTTTTCCGACTCATATTTCAAGCGCAATTCATTGATGTTTCTTTGATTTTCGATCCCAGCCGTTTCACTGTACAAATTATAAGATTCATTGAAAAAGGTGAATGCTTTCTTATACTCCCCTTTCGCGGCATACGCTTTCCCAATAATTCGCTTGGAAGTATGGGTTACGTCCAGATTATTCAGTGCCTTTGCCAGGAGCAGAACCGTATCACCATTCTCAATCACTTTCCGGAAGTTGTTTTGCTCGTCATAAATACCCAATAAACCGATTTGTCCCATCAGTTCAAAATGCTTTACTCCCGACTTCTTACTTAGCTGAATGCATTGATTGTAATACAACTGGGCACTATCAAATTGTTGATCTGTTTTATAAATCTCTGCATATCCTATGGTTGCCGCCAATTTCGCCAATACATCATTCGTTGAATTTGCAATACTATCTGCCTTGGCTTCAATAAATAATGCTTTTCCGGGTTGTTTGTTCTTATTCAGTGTAATGGCGTAGGTCGACAAAATATTTGCTTTAATACGGTCTTCCTGAACATTTTCGAGCAATTGGTATGCTTTTGAAGCATATTCCAATGCAGTATGATAATCTTTCAGACTGAAGTAGTTGTTTGCAATGTTGTTATAAATACCAGCAAGCGAACTCAAATCATTCACCGATCTAAAAACCCGTTCAGCCTTTACGTAATATTCCAAAGAAGCATAGAGATTCCGTCTGTACCCGTTTGTATTTCCTTTTAAATTGTAAAATTTACCTCGAAATCCCTTTTCATTTGGCTGATATCTGATGCTCAAACCCTCATTCGCAATGGCATCTACAGAGTCTAATTTCCCTAAATACAAATAGGCTTTCCCTTCCAGAAACAAACGGGTGGCTTTGCAAGTTGTAGACCCATTTTTCAGGGCAACTTCATAGGCTTTATCTCTGTAGTATTGATTGGAATCTGCAAATAAAGTCGCTCGGTTGTAATAATCGACTATTTGTGCAGAATCCATGCTGTTTTGTGATGAAATCGGTTTTTTATCAGCGTGATTATTCGACGTGCAAGAAGTTAGGGCAATTAATACCGTAAATAGTGCCCAAATTTTCATGAATTCAATAGATTAAATTTAGTGTAATTCAGTTGTTGAAAAATGATCCTTTTTAGTTGCTAACCTCTACTAAATATAAGAAAGTTTATGGATTCTCACATAAGATTCTTGCTGAACGAGTCAACTAACCAGCATATTCGTTAAACCACAGTAGGGGTGGTTCGTCCCCTACTCTTTTAATCGTCTTTAGAATTGTAAAATATAATTCGTTCGTTTCTCTTCGCCAATCGTTGTTGTTGGTCCGTGTCCCGGATAAACAACCGTGTTATCAGGCAATGTAAAGATCCGGTTAAAAATGGTTTCCTTCAATACATCCATCGAACCACCAGGCAAATCAACCCTTCCGAAACTTCCTTTGAATAAAATGTCACCACCTATGAGCAGCTTGTCTGCTTCACTGTAAAAAGCCACATGTCCCACCGAATGCCCGGGCCCGAAAATTACCTTCAACTCCAAATTACCAAACTTCAAGAGTTGGTTATCTGTCACATAATCTGTCGGTTCCGGAGAAGGCACATAAGCTGCCAATCCGTACATCTGTGCCGAACGATCCGCAAAACTCAGCGTGAACAGTTCTTCCTTATGAGCATAAAACGGAACTCCTAATTTCTCTACGAAAAAAGCATTCCCTGTAATGTGATCGATATGGCAATGCGTATTCAATACGGCATGTACCTTCAAGTCCTTCATCCGGATGAAATCCATCCATTCTTCCTGCTCATAACGTTCATAGCAGCTCGGATCGATGATTACCGCATCCTTTTGCTCATTATAAACAATTGAACCGTTTTGCTGAATGGGATTTCCCGTAAAAATTTCAACCTTCATTAACGCAATACATTGATATATCCGTTAAAGGTATACTTTTTATCACTGATCAATTCTTTTGTTTCCAAAATCCAGGTATACTGTCCGTTCGGAACAATCGCTCCCTGATAAGTTCCATCCCAGGAACCTTTCGGATCATTGCTTTCCCAAATCACTTCTCCCCAGCGGTTGAAGATCTGTAAATTGAACTGCTGAATATCAATCCCGTCCATGTGCAAGAACCAGGTTTGGTTAAATTCATCCCCATCCGGAGTAAAGGTATTCGGAGCATATAAAATGACATCACTCAATACCTGTGCAATGTTAGAAACAGAATCCACACAACCGTGAACATTGGTCACTAACAGTGTCACTTCGTAATTTCCAACTACCCCTTCCGGCAAATTGACACCTGGATTTTCAAGAGACGAATTATTCGGTTCTGCTCCGGGAATAGACCAGTTGTATGCAACCACGTCAGTCGTACTCGTATTGTTCAGTACAATATGCGTTTCAAAGATTGTGGTTGGATTTGGAGAAATATTGAAACTGGCAATCGGTTTATCAAACACGGTGATCATATCTGTGAATGTATTGGTATAAGTACATCCTGTATCCGAAACAGATACAATACTTACCGTATACACGCCCGGATGCTCATACGTATGCGAACAGGTATCCAATGCATTTGTTGTAATGACCGGTGTTCCGTCACCAAAGTCAATCGTGTTCAATGCCGGTGCTCCCGGACCAGGTGTAACGTTAGAGAAGATCACATGGTGCGGATAACAGCCGTCTGCATCATCCGGAGCAAGTGTCAGATTCAAAGGCTGCGGAACTGTAATGATCATGCACGCACTATCCGGTGCAGAACCACAAGCTTCCGTTAATACAACACAATACTGTGTGGTAGCAACCGTATTCACATTGATCGTTGGACCAACTCCCTGAATTCCAGCATCCGTAATCCACGTAAAGGTATAAGCAGTAGAACCTCCGGTTCCCGTTGCAGTCAATGTTGACCCATCACCCGAACACACTACCAGATCCGGTGTGATAGAAGTAACCTCTAACGCAGGTGGCTCAGTAATCACAAAATCAACTGTATCAGTACATCCGCCCACATTGTAAACAATTACCTGGTAGTTCCCCGCAGCCAATCCATTCACCACAAACGGTGCCGGGATGGGAGTATTCGGACCGCCGTTCAGACAGTATTCCGTGGCATTGGTAGCAGTTAAAGTAGCGGATCCGTTAGGAATTCCATGACAGTCTGCCGCTGTTGGCACTGCTGTTACTGTTGGATTAATTTCTGTAACTGTAATCGTAGCGGAAGAAACGCAGCCATTGGAATCAACCGTATAAGTATAAACTCCCGGGTTCATTGTGATCGGATCATAAGGCATATTAACCGTCGCTCCGGCCGGGTTTTCCCATGTTCCGTTCGGAGAAGCTCCCGGTCCTAAAAGCGGGAAAAGATCTGCCGGTGTTCCTTGAGAACAAATCGATAACGTATTGTCAGTACCCGGATTTGCGGAAGCAGAAATGTTAATGTTCACCTGATCTGTTGTAACACACAAAGGATGCCCTGCCGGGTAAACGGACAAAGTCAATGTAGTTGCGCCGTTTACGGTAGCAATCGGGTCTAAAATAGCCGGATTCGAAACAGCCGCTGCCGGAGTCCAGGCATAAGTTAAGTTCCCCAAACAATTTCCGGTTAAATTATGAACCGTTGTGGAAGCATTTCCGTTCGTTCCGTCTGATAACACTACTGCACCGCCTGCATCCAATACTTCGTAGGAACATTCGTTGACAAATGCTCCTGCACCGTCGAACTGAACGGTGAACGAAGCCCCGTTCGGAATGGATAGCGTATGAGTAGCATTCAATCCACCCGGAATGGTGAAAGTAGAAGTAACTCCGTTGACAACCACGACCAAATTATTACCATTCCAGCCATCTCCCCAGGAATCCTCGAGATTAAAAGTATAATCGCAGGTATTGTTCCCCCCAACGATATTTCCGTCCAACTGGATTGGTGTTCCGTTACAAATTGTAGCATCCGGACCTGCATCAGCCTGTGGATTTTCATTTACAGTTAAGACAACTGTTGAGTCATTTTGACAACCGTAGTTGTCTAAAACAACATAAGTGTACGAATAGGTTCCAGAAGCTGTAGGATTAATTGTCAATGCATCTCCATTTGAAGATACTGTTGCAAAATTTGCAGGCATCACCCAATAAGATGAATCACTTCCCAAACCAATTTGAGGCTCGAATTCCGTTACAGGTGGATACAAAGCCGGGTCCAGATTGATATCAAAAGAGAACAAAGTACCATCGTCTGCAGCCCAGTTGTCGATTACTGTTAATGTCCAGATTCCGTTCAACGGACAGCCAATCAGATTTGTAAATGGTTGAATCGGTGCGTAATCCCCTGCAGGTATTGTTGCTCCAAAACCACTGTTGTTTACCCAATCAACCCAGGTTTCTGCGGCAGTCGGTGTAAAACAATAATTATAAGGAACTCCCTGAGTTGTCGGATCACTACAGTCTACGTTATCCAGCGGATTCGGCTCACCAATCTGTGTTCCGCCTCCTCCCTGTTGGTGTAAGATCTGATTCTGACCATTCGGACATTCTACAATGATGACCAAATCTCCCATGAAGGAATGTTCCAATCCAAGACATAAACTTTGGATGTCGCTCAGCTGAGTAATCGTTGATCCGGCAGCAAACCCGGTCTGCATGATTTCCACGTCCTGGGAAACTCCCAATAAAGTATCCGGCAAACAACCATCATCAATGGTTTGAGACCCGGGGAAACCATTCCAAAGAAGCTCATAAGCTTCAGGATCAGCAGTGAAAACCACATTTTCTCCTAAACATAAAGTTGTGTCACCCGGAAATCCAATAAATGTCGGGATAGTAGCAACAAAAACCTGCAAATCAATCAGGTTGGTATTTCCACAACCATTATTATCCGTAAGGAACAACTGCACCAGGTATTGTCCGGGAGTGTCAAAAGCATGCGAAACCGTTGGACCTGTAGCAGTACTTCCGTCCATAAAGTCCCATTCGTAGTTTGTCAATGTAAAACCGGGAGCTGCTGAAGAAGCCAAACCGGAAAAATCCACTAAATCGCCTACACAAACACGTGTACTATCCAGTGTTTCACCACCCACGATTACGCCTGCAGCAGTAGGAGTAGCACACGGCGTTGTACAGGTAGCACTTGCAGTAAACATTCCTGTTCCAACGGTATTTGACCGAAATCGGATAGTAATACAACCTGTTGGGTTCAAAGCTGTCGCCATAATGATAACTCCCTGAAGCTGGTTCCCGGAATATGTTCCCAAGGTTGGAGCCGCAGTAGAGTTCCCGTCGTATACGTCCATGTAATCCACGTTCGTGATATTTGGCGCAGGATTGTCATCCGTATTGCTCAACTGGAATAAATTAAAGACGATGGAAATAATATCCCCCGGAGTATCCGGACAAATGGTAACAGTAATTGTTTCATTATTTCCGTACCCGGTACCACCCTGACCACCGGAGTCGATGATAAATCCGTTACAGGTGTTGATTGTTTGTCCGCTGATTGCGGGTGTCATTTGAATATTAATCTGGGAAAATGATATACCCGTAACTGCCAGCATGAGCAGGATCAAAAAATTCTTCATAATAAATCAGGTCTATTTAGTGTTGAATGGGCTTGTGGTAAAAGCTTTTGTGATTTCAGGAATTGCATAAAAAACCAATACTCTTTCTTTGTCGATTTGAACGTATTGTCTTTCGGATTTAGATAATTTAATCCCCAAATCATAGAAATTAAAATTGGGAGTGCCCATGTTGGCAATAGCTGCTTCCGTTAAATGAATGTCCTTTTTTAGCGCATTACGCTGTTCCTTTGAAAGCGATTTTTTGGAGACAATCTCATAGGAATGATCTAATTCGAATAAAAGGTAATTGTATGAATTCTTATTGTACTCATACATCTTTTCGGCTTCTTTGCCTTTGTTTTTGAGGATTCTTGAATCGATTTCCTGGGAGAAAGATACCGATACGGAAAGAAGGAATCCCGCTAGGATCACTAGTTTTTTCAACGCGGTTTGTTTTTAGTTCTGTACCTGCTAGACAACGAAATGTTGGAAAGGTTGTCAGCAGACGAACAAATTTAACAAAAAAGCCTGTTTTTTGTCGGCGAACTTAACAATAATCGGTTGAACTCTTTAAATCCTAATAATAAAGAAAGAAGAATTTGATTCCCAAAAGGAGGCTTACAAAACCGATCGCAAAGCCAGCAATCAATTGAGCTAAAGTGTGCAGTTTCAGGTACATTCTTGCAGCCATGACGATTCCGCTGCAAAGGAAGGCGAGAACAAGTATCCACATGGGGAAAATAAGCATCTGGCTGTAATACATATAGAGAAAACCGGTCAAAATTCCCATTCCTGCCGCATGCAAAGAAACTTTCCAGCGAAAGGTCAAAACAGTGCAGACAACCACTGCAAGCAGCGAGCCTAAGGATAGTCCGAACATAAACCTTGCTCCGGGAAGATTTTCAGGAACTTTGAAAAGCAGGAACACCAGGAGGGAAATACCAAACAAAACGGTCATGATCGCCGGAATAATTCGCTCGGTCCTTTTCTCCATCATTACTGATGTTAGGGAGCCTCTTGTTTGAAGAAACAGGATTGTTATAGCCGGGAGAAGGAATGAAAAGAAAGTAAAGAGATATAAAAAAAATTCTTTTGCCCGCTCATCCAAAAAAAACAAACTTTCGCCAGGATAATAGCTAGCTTCCAGGTTTTCTACGTGCATCACGATGACAATCGCATATACCGGTGCTAAAAGTGGCAGGAAAAGCCAGGAAAGAACCTTCGAAATGATTTTCATTACAGTTCTTTTCTTAAGCGCGCAACAGGAACATTCAATTGCTCTCTGTATTTTGCAATCGTTCTTCTGGCAATATTATATCCCTTATCGTTTAGCAATTTTGCCAAATGCTCGTCCGTTAGAGGCTTCTTTTTGTTTTCGGCTTCAATAGCATCCGTAAGGATTTTCTTCACTTCACGTGTGGAGACTTCCTCTCCTGAATCCGTGGAAAGTGATTCGGAGAAAAAGTATTTCAGGGAATAAACTCCGTAAGCTGTTTGAACGTACTTAGAGTTCGCAACACGAGAAACCGTTGATATGTCGAGACCCACGATTTCAGCAATATCCTTGAGGATCATTGGTTTCATATTCGTTTCATCTCCTGTCAAAAAGAATTCATACTGATACATCATGATAGCATGCATCGTTGTAAAGAGTGTTTGCTGCCGCTGACGGATTGCGTCGATAAACCATTTGGCACCTTCCAGTTTTGTTTTTACAAACAGGAGCGCGTCTTTGTCTGATTTGGAGGTTTTTGCCCCCTCGCCGTAACTTCTGAGCAATTGTTCGTACTCTTTGGATACTTTCAGATCGGGTGTATTTCTGCCATTGATCGTTAATTCAAGCTTTCCGTCAAATTCTGCGATCATGAAATCGGGAATAACCTGCTGAATACTTTTCGAATTATCTTTCAGTGAACCTCCTGGTTTTGGATTCAACCGGATTATTGCGTCAATAGCTTCTTTCAGATCTTCATCCTCGATCTCCAGTTTCTTTTGGATCTTATCGTAATGCTTCTTTGTAAACTCTTCAAAATGATCTTCCAGGATTTTCTTAGCCGTAAACAAGGTGATATTTCCTTCCCGGATTCGGGAAATCTGAAGGAGTAAACATTCTCTCAAATCACGCGCTCCAATTCCGGCCGGATCTAATTCCTGGACAATTTTAAGGACGTATTCCACCTCTTCTTCAGTAACCAGTACATTGGAGGAAAACGCCAAATCGTCTACAATAGCATCCAATTCCCGATTCAAATACCCGGATTCATCCAGGTTCCCGATAATTGTATCGGCAATCTGAAATTGGGTATCATCCAGGTCTAAGAGGTGCAATTGCTCGGCTAATTTATCCTGGAAAGAGGAATCGACGGAAAGTGGCACTCCGCGCTCTTCATCGTCCTTGCTTTTATTGTTTACCTGTGTTTTATAATCGGGGGTGTCGTCGTCGAAGTAATCACTGATGTCGAAATCGTTATCAAACTCGTTCTCGTCATCCTTGTAATCATCTTCGGGATCGTTGTTGTCGTATTCATCCTCAACTTCCTCTGTACCTTCGTCCAAGGCCGGATTTTCTTCCAATTCCTGTTTGATGCGCTGATCCAGTTCCATGGTGGGAACCTGCAGCAATTTCATCAATTGAATCTGCTGTGGGGAAAGCCGTTGTTCCAGTTTTTGAGTGAGCTGTTGCCTAAGTGCCATTGAGGGTTTTATTCAGTAATATAAAAATGTTCAAATGTTCAAATGTTCAAATGTTCAAATGTTCAAATGTTCAAATGTTCAAAATAATTATTTCTAACTAAATTTTTGTCCTTTGAACTCCGATTTTTTGATCTCTGAAATCAAACTATAGATTCCAACGGATAACAATTCAGCTTTGGATTTCAATTTTAAAAATTCGGTTTCTTCAATTAGTCCAAAATCTAATGCCCGATAAAGTTGAGATCTGCTTTCTCCGGCGCTCGCTTTTGAGATCCAAAGATACTGTAAAAATTCTTTATTCCCTCCGCGCTCAAACCCTTCCGCAATGTTGTCCATTATACTACTACTCGAACGAATTATCTGACTGCTCAAAGCTCTCTCTTCGAATTGATTCTTATATCTAAAAATTGCATGTATTTCTTTTGAAAACACCCGGCTTTCGTTCCAAATTCTCAGTTCTTCAAAGCGTTTTATCCCTTCCATATTTTCATGTTTTCTATTTAAGATAAGAAAAAATAGGAATTAGTCCAACGGCAAAAGTTGTTGTTCTTTACCTTTTTGAACGACTTTAATTTGAATGCTTTTAACTTTTGAACTTTTTTAAAACTCAGCGTTCTGCGGTGTTCTCGGGAACGGAATTACGTCACGGATGTTTGTCATACCAGTCACGAACATGACCATTCTTTCGAAACCTAATCCGAAACCTGCGTGCGGAACTGATCCAAATCGACGTGTGTCTAAATACCACCACAAATCTTCTTCGTGAATTCCGAAATCAGCACATTTTTTCTTCAATACATCCAACCGTTCTTCACGCTGGGATCCACCGACCATTTCACCGATTCCCGGGAATAAGATATCCATCGCTGCAACGGTCTCTTTTCCTGGCTCGCATCCGTCATTCGCACGCATATAAAATGCTTTGAAGGATGCCGGATAATCCGTAATGATCACCGGACGTTTGAATTCCTTCTCTACCAAATAGCGCTCGTGTTCCGACTGCAGATCAGTTCCCCAGTTTACATCGTATTTGAATTTTTTCTTCTTGTAATGATTCGAATTCATCAATACTTCAATCGCTTCTGTGTACGTGATGCGTTTGAAATCATTGGTTGTTACAAACTGCAGACGCTCAATCAATCCCAATTCATTGCGCTCGTTTTGCGGTTTCGATTGTTGTTCCTGCGCTTCACGCTCATTCAGGAATTTCATATCGTCTTCGCAATTTTTCATCACATACTCACAAATGTATTTCAGCATATTTTCAGCCAAATCCATGTTGTCGTGAATATCGTTGAAAGCTACTTCCGGTTCGATCATCCAGAATTCAGCCAAATGGCGCGAAGTATTGGAATTCTCTGCACGGAAAGTAGGACCGAATGTGTAGATCTGGCCCAAAGCCAAAGCTGCCAACTCTCCTTCCAGCTGACCGGAAACAGTTAGGTTCACCGCTTTCCCGAAAAAGTCTTCTGTATAATTTACCGACCCGTCTTCATTCAATGGCGGATTCTTAGCATCTAAGTTGGTTACACGGAACATTTCTCCTGCTCCTTCTGCATCGGAACCGGTAATGATCGGCGTGTGAATGTAATAAAATCCACGGTCATTGAAAAACTGGTGAATGGCATAACTCACCGCATGGCGCACTCTGAAAACGGCTCCGAACAGGTTTGTTCTGAAACGCAAATGTGCTTGTTCACGCAAGGTGTCCAAACTGTGTTTTTTCGGCTGTAAAATGGTTTTTTGCACATCATCCGGATGTGCTTCACCGATGATCTCAATCTCCGTAACCTGCAATTCAACGGCTTGTCCGCTTCCCTGAGATTCGATTAAAACACCTGTTAATCCAACAGACGCGGCTGTGGTTATCTTCTTTAAAATTGCTTCGTCAAAATTCTCAAAGTCAACTACAGCCTGCAAATTATTAATGGTAGAACCGTCATTCAATTGAATAAAACGGTTGCTGCGAAATGCACGCACCCAACCTTTCACAAGGTATGTTTCTCCGACTTTCGGTTGACTTAATAAATCAGCAATTTTAGTTCGTTTCATGTTCTATTTCTATGAGGTGCAAAAATAGGAGAAAAAACGCAGTTTTTGATAACTGAACAAGCGTTAGTGCAGTTCAACGAAAAGAATTAATTAAAAAGCTACGCTTTTGATATGAACCAGGTTTCGAAAGCGGAATATTGAATTCGGATTTCGAAGTTTCAAAATGTAACCAAACCACTTTTTCGCGCTATCCGTTTTTATTTACTATGTTTGGCCGGCTTCTATGCTGTGCGAAACAACTACTTAGGTATTGAAACTAACTTCCTTTCTATGATAAAACTCTCCTTATCAAGAATTTTTGTACTCTTTCTGATCTTATTGGTCAACGGTAAAATGCTGGCTCAAAATAAATTGGAAGGAAAAATTTCAAATCGGGATGGCGTATCCTTTTCTTATTGTAAAATCACCATTACAAAAGACACCACATTACTTGGAACTCAATTTGCTGATTCGCTTGGTCGTTTTTCCTTTTACAACCTGGATTCCGATTCCGTTACTTTATCGATCCAAACTCCGTTTGAGAAAAAAGATACGGTCATTTCTTTATCCAAAACAAGCTACTTTGAATTAAAATTACACGGCGACAAAGAGCTGGAAGGAGTAACTGTTTCTGCCTCAAAACCAACAATCATACAAAAAATCGACCGGGTTGTTTTCAATCCGGAGAACATTCCGATTCTTGCAGGTGGTAATGCGGTTGATGTGCTGAAATTTGCACCGGGTGTGTATATCCAGGGGAACAACATCATGGTAACCGGAGGTAAATCCTGCCAGGTACTTTTGAATGATAAACTAATTCCCCTAAGCGGCCAGGATTTGATTTCCTTTATCTATTCCATTCCTACGGAGGACATTCAATATGTGGAGATCATGGAAGTAATCCCTTTAAAATATGCCGCAAATGTAAGTGGTGGTCTGATCCACATCAAATTAAGGACCGGCGCAAAGAGCAGAATGAGTAATGGAAGTATCCGGGGTTCTATTGGACAAGGTATTTACCCCAGAGGAAATCTCGGCTTCAATTATGGTTACAAAAAAAATAAATTCAGCTTTTACTCCAATCTTTCCTGTTACTTAGGTAGTTATGGATCTTCAATGGATAAAGAAATCCGCTTCCCCAATGACATCTGGACGGAGAAAATTAAAAACAAGAATCAAAGTCAATATTATACAGCAGGTTTAGGAATGAATGTTGAATTGGGGAAAAATACAGAAATCGGACTTTTGTATGTCGGACGATACTCCATTCATAAGAACCGCACCGCTGAAAATTCGATGATAACTAATCCCAACGGAACACTGAACGCCACCAATACGAATAACACGTATGTGAACAATAATGGTCTGATGAATTCGGTAACTTTAAGCCTCACTCACACTCTGGATACGCTGATGAAACAGGTTTCTTTTCTCGTAGATTACAGCAACCGGACACAAAATGACAAAATCCGCTTCTCGAATGTTTACCGGAATTTCATTGCTCTGGATTCCTCGAAAAGTCAACAAAGTTTAACCGGAAATGGTGCCGGTTTTCTTTCGGGCGCGCTGGATTTTACACTTCCTTGCAAAAACATCAACATAAGCACCGGAATCCGGGCTTCATTTACTTTAAACGACAATGATCTTGCGGTTTACAACACCTTGATTTCTTCAGAAATACCGGAAGATAGTTTGAGTAATCGTTTTAAATACAGGGAAAGCATTCAGGCAGCCTATTTCACCATTGGTAAAGATTTTAAAAAATGGTCCTTCCAATTGGGCGCACGACTGGAGTATACACAAACAATTGGCAATCAGACAACAGCAAATCAACGAACTGTACTAAATTATTTACAGGTCAACCCACAATTCTTGTTGATGTACAAACAGTCGGAGCATTCCACCTGGAGATTGAATTATGACCGCGATTTCTACCGCCCAAGTTACAATGAACTGAACCCGTTTTTAGTTTATCAATCTGCTTTTAGCCGTTCCACAGGGAATCCCTACCTCAAACCAAGCATTAATCATTCCTTTGATTTATCCAACACTTTCAAACATGTAAAAACCTCTTTGTATTATGGTTATGGAAACAACGGCGCCAATACGGTAGTCTTAATCGATTCCGTTACTCTTATGCAAAACACGACCACTGCAAACAGCGAAGTCAGTCATTTTTTGGGTTTAAGCCTCTCCTACCAGATTTACGATGTAAAACGATGGTCGCTGAATACGTACCTTTCAGCCAACTATGGCGTTGTACAAAGCAATAATGCTTCCGTAAACATGCAGAAAATCTCGAATTTCGGAGTTTCTCTTTACAATACATTAGCCTATACCATGGACCGTAAAAAAACATTCTTTGCGGAGTTGTCTTTTTCTGTTACTTCACCGTGGATCCAGCATCTTGAATTCAGAACCATGACGCCGTATTATTCCCTTGAAATCAAGAAAACATTCCTGAACAAACGATTGTCGGTATCACTTTCCCTAAATAACCTGTTTATTCCTAACCGGATGAAATCCCAGATTACCCTCAATGGAGTTTCCACGAAGACAACCGATCTTTGGGACTCACAATCGATCTACTTTCAGTTATCCTATAGTTTTGGAAACAGGAATATGAGTGTCAATCAAAAAAGCAGCGGATCTACTGGGGAATCAGGCAGATTCAAATAAACCATTCAAGAACTAAATACCAAAGTCCACTTGTGACAAACGACAATAAAATCGTCAGAAAAACGATCAGATTACTCAACCGCGGATTCAACCCGAATTGATCATTCAGGATTCCAGCACTGATCATCGTTCCCATGGAAGCTTCGAAAACAGAGATCTTGGTTTGCATTTCTCCTGGTTGAAAAGCAAAAGCCAATCCAAGAATAATCAAAGGCGAGAGAATCAATTTATAAAGCGAAGCCACTAAAACCGGTTTCAGTACGTCGCGCATTTTTCCCAGTTCAAACTGCAAACCAACGGAGAATAATGCCAACGGAGAAAGCGTCATGGCCAGGGTTGAAACCAAGGGATTGATCGGTTCAAAAGAAATGAAATGAGGTAAAATAAGTGCTGCAATGATTACCAGGAAAGGCTGAAATTTGATCAGTTTCAGACTGATTGTCTTGAAATCGGCTTTTGCTTTTCCGGATGCCCGCATGGCAACAATAGAAGCAAACACAGCCAATACGAAAAAAGACATCTGATCCGCTACGGCGGCTATCGACAGGTATTTTTCGCCATAATAAGCTGAAATTAACGGAAAACCAATGAATGAAGTGTTCCCCAATCCGGTTACTATCCAGAAAGCGGCTTTTGTTTTCCGGTCGAAATGGAAGCGTTTTGAAACCAGTTCCGTAAGCAGCCAGGCTCCGAACCAACAAATAAGCGGTGTCAATAACGGAATGAGCAAATCACCCGACCAAACTATATTCGGAAGGTACTTTAAAGTTGCGGAGGGAAGTGCCACATAAATAATCCAGACATTGATTCCGAGATGACTTCCTTTTGCCAAAACACCTGATTTCCGGAGAAAAAATCCGGCTAAGAAACAAACGGCTATCAGGACAAAGTTTGACACGACCCAAAATTAGGGCTTCTACACGAATTTGAAAGGAAATAAATTGGTAAAATGGTATAGGTTCTTCCTAACCTACTTCACTTCTCTGATTTTGCTCTTCCGAAGCCGAAATATTCAGGAGCTCTTTCACTTTAGCAGCAATTGATTGAGAATCAAAACCACAATCTTCGTGCAGCTGTTCCGGAGTTCCGTGGTGGATATACTTGTCGGGAATTCCTAATCGAACCACTTTTGAATGGTAGTTGTGATCTGCCATGAACTCGATGATTGCAGAGCCGAATCCGCCCATAATACAACCGTCTTCGATCGTAATCACTTTGTCGAATTTGGTAAATACTTCGTGAAGTAAAGTCTCATCCAAAGGTTTCACAAAACGCATATCGTAATGAGCAACAGATGCCCCGGTATCTTTCAAAGACTGAATGGCTTCCTGGGCAAAATTCCCCACATGACCAATCGTGACCAATGCGATATCTTCTCCGCTCGTTACTTTTCGTCCCTGCCCGATTTGAATGGTTTTCATCGGTGTTTTCCATTCTGTCATCACCCCGTTTCCACGCGGATATCGAATGGAGAATGGCCCGTGATTTTCAGCCTGAGCAGTAAACATTAAATTACGCAGTTCGGCTTCATTCATCGGGGCGGAAACGATCATGTTCGGGATGCTTCGCATATACGCGATATCATACGCTCCGTGATGTGTTGCTCCGTCTGCTCCGACCAATCCTCCGCGATCCAGACAGAAAACTACCGGAAGATTTTGAAGTGCAACATCATGCAGTACCTGGTCGTAGGCACGCTGCATAAACGAAGAGTAAATATTGCAAAAAGGAATCAAACCCTGCGTGGCCAAACCTGCAGAAAAAGTAACTGCGTGCTGTTCGGCAATTCCAACATCGAATGCGCGGTCCGGCATGGCATCCATCATAAAAGTGAGGGAGCACCCGGAAGGCATGGCAGGAGTAATTCCCACTATTTTTTCATTTTGTTCGGCCAATTCCACAATGGTATGTCCGAATACATCCTGGTATTTGGGTGGCTGCGGCGATTTTGGAACAATCTTGACAATTTCACCTGTTTCCTTATTAAAAATACCCGGTGCATGCCATTTCGTAGGGTTTCCTTCTTCAGAAAACTTATATCCGGCTCCTTTGCGGGTAATGCAGTGCAAAATTTTCGGCCCCGGGATATCTTTCAGGTCTTCCAGTACTTTAGCCAATCCAATGGTATCGTGACCGTCAACCGGACCAAAATAACGGAAATTCAATGATTCGAATAAGTTACTTTGCTTCAGGATCGACCCTTTCAGAGCAGAAGATATTTTCGAAACAACGGATTGTGCATCCGGTCCGAATTTGCTTACTTTTCCGAGCAATTTCCATACCTCATCCTTTACTTTGTTGTAAGTATGGGAAGTCGTAATATCCGTCAAATACTCTTTCAAGGCACCCACATTCGGGTCAATAGACATACAGTTGTCATTCAAAACCACCAATAAGTCGGCATCTTTTTCAAAACCTGCGTGGTTCATTCCTTCAAAAGCCATCCCCGCTGTCATTGCTCCGTCGCCGATCACGGCAATGTGATGGCGGTTTTTCTCTCCTTTGTAACGACTTGCAACAGCCATTCCAAGTGCGGCAGAAATAGAAGTAGATGAATGACCTACTCCAAACGTATCGAATTCACTTTCCGAGCGTTTCGGGAATCCGGAAATTCCTCCTTTGATTCTGTTCGTATGGAAAACTTCCCGTCGGCCGGTTAGGATTTTGTGGCCGTAAGCCTGGTGGCCCACATCCCAAACCAATTGATCGTAAGGAGTATTGAACACATAATGCAGTGCAACCGTCAATTCCACAACTCCCAGGCTTGCGCCAAAATGCGAGTTCCCGATTTCTGAAATAACATCTATAATGTATTGGCGCACTTCATCTGCAACCTGTGGCAATTGATCCACAGTCATTTTATCCCTCAAATCCTGGGGGATAACGATTTGTTCCAATAAGGGCCCTGCTTTATAAGGATGCATAAAATCAGTGTTCTGCAAACAAAGTTACGTGTTCGTTCATTGGTTAACAAACAAACGAAGGGATTATTTTGTCCGGAATTGAATTTAAGGGTTTTTTGGGAAATGAGGATTTTTAATTCTTAATGATTTTAAATACCTGGCTATCATTTTCAGAATCCAGACGAATCAGGTAAACTCCCTGAGACCATCCGGATGCATCCAGATCATAAGTAGCGTTTCCATTTAAAGTTTGTGTCAAAACAGGCGCTCCTGACAAGGAGTAAACTGAAACCCGGTAGCTTTCTGAAGGATCCTCTGTTTTGATAGTGATCCGTGAACTTGTTGGGTTCGGATATAGAGTGATGGATCCTTTCTGAACTTCTTCCAAACCAAGATTTACAATATCTAAAATTTGAGACGAAGATGAGCAACCATCTGCCGTAGAAATTACTACGTAATACGAACCATCTTCTGTTGGTGTAAACGATTGTTGAGTAGCTCCGGGAATTGCCTCGTTGGTTGATGCGTCTATCCATTGGTATTGCAATCCGTCTACAGAAGCCTTTATGGTAATAAAATCCCAAAGAATGGAAACCTGTGGGGCAGTACAAAGTCGGTATTTAAGCAAATATCCATCTGAATTATTATAGCCTATTATCGTATGCTCTGCTAAAGATGGATCGACATCAATAGCTATTTGATTGACATTACCTGTAATCCCTATTAATCCATCTTTGTATGCGATGTGTGTGATGTATTCTGCTGATAACGGACCAAAGGAGAATACGTTATTAATTTGTCCGTTTGGATTGAAATACACCAAAAAGTTATTCGCGGTTCCTCCAATTGCGCTTCGGTGAATGTTTGGATTTACAGAAAATTGAATGTCACCGGAAAAATATCCTCCGACAAGTACATTATCAGCACTGTCAACAACACATGAATTAATTCCATTCGAGGAATAACTATCAAAATATCTTGCCCAATTGAATTGTCCGGAAGCCGAATATTTACCAATAAACGAATGAGGATTGTTGGTTGTAAGATAAAACGTAGACGCCGATGGATCACAATCCAATGTTCCTTTGAAATTCCCAACCAGAATAAGACTTCCCGCGTGATCTTTTTTAAACTCACTGATATTCAAAAAATAAGTCGAATTAAGCACTTTTACATATCCCACAGCCCCAGTATTAGAATACCGTGCAAAAAAGGTTGCTTGAGCGTTTTGTGAAGTATGACTTGAAGTAGTTCCGTTCAGGCTTAAATTGGCTGTTCCTGTAAAAACACCTGATAAGTAAAAATTGTTGATTCCGTCAGGAAGAATCTGAAAAGCGCGATCCGTTCCATTTCCTCCCGTTGAATGAAGCCAGATTATCTCTCCTGCAGAACTCAGACGGGCTACAAACACATCTTCTGATCCATTAGTTGATACAAGCATCGTATTTACTCCTTGCAAATCAAAAAATACAGTATCACTAAATGACCCTGTCACGAAAATTTCATTGTTGTCATTTAGTTCAACATCCGCAATGATTGCTGACCCATGCCCTTCTTTGAAAATTCGTTTTGCCCAAATTAATCCTCCGTTGTTATCAAATTTAAAAAGACCATATCTGTTACCTGTAACTGTAAGCGTATCAGTATAATTATTCGTTGATGTGGTGAATGTTAGATTTCCCCAATATTGCATTGCAACGAGTACGTTATTATCAGAATCCAATACAGGTGGAAGCCCAATACCAGCCACAATATTAGTTCCTCCAAAACTATGTGACCAGACCAGCTCGTTCGCAGGATCATAATGACATAAATAAGACGAGCCACCAGCTCCGGGGGAATCTGAAAGAAGTATATCAGATGTTAGATCCAAATCAACCTGTTTTCTGTAAACCCCTGTTACAAAACATCCTCCTTGATCATCAAAAACAACTCCGGTAGTTGTTTCAGTCACTGGAGAAGTAAAACCACTATCCAAACTATTATGAAAAGCTGCACCAAACTCAAAACTTAGAGAATTCTGTGCAAAATTTACTGAGTAGATGAAGCAAAAAAGAAGAATAGGAAGTACTTTGATTTTCATGACTATAGGTTGTGAAAATCAAATATATGAATTATTACCTAAACCATATCCCAGCCTGCCACAAAGATCGGCTTGGATCTCAGTTCGTCCATCTTCAGCGGATTCTTTCTCAAAACAACCACATCCACGATGGGTTGAGGCGTCATCTTGTGAAATAATCCCCAATCAACGTATTGGCGGCTTTCTCTCCAAAGCGGTTCGCGTCTGTCTACAAACCAAAGCATCATGTTTACTTTTTCGGCAGCCAGAATTCCTTCCAGCAATGCAGACAGCACTCCCGGATCATTGTCTTTGATCCAAAGGGATTCCGGAACCAGGAAACTGTGATTCTGTGGTTTCACAATGCGCCGGATTCCAGGAGTAATGCTGATCAGTTTGGTAAAAATGCCCCCCAGCATTCCGGGCAGGCGTTCGATGACCCAATTGGCTTTCGTTACCTTCACAAATCCAGTAATTTCACCTGCATGGTTAAAATAACCGTAAAAAGGTCCTCTTTTTGCGTGAGGCTCTACAAAATAGGCATGCGAACCCGATACCTTATCCAAACATTCCTGAATGAGTTCTTCCGATTCGATTTGGCGGACATGAGCTACAGCACGCGGTTTCGTTCTGCTGAAAGACTGCGAGATCAACTGTGCCTCCGTGCGGAACCCAAATTGTTCGGACATCCACTTACTGCGGTCATTTGCCGGATCGATAAAGGCATAAAAAGCGTCCGGAGCATCTCCCAGTTTCCCGTCAAATATTTCGTCGAAGAAACTCGCCATCTCCATCTTTAAGCGCGAATTGCTTTTTGGAACACGATTCACATTTTTGGATGCCTGTTTTTGGTTCGCAAACGCAAAATAACGCACATACCATTGTTTTCCGCGATCACAAAGCGTGAGGTTTCCCTGCACTTTTCCGTCTCTTTCCAGTGAAATAAACAGGGGGTTATCTGCTTCCAAAATGCGTGCAGGCGTATCCAAATGCTTGTACCGTGCGCCGTTTGTTCCCAAAGTTGTCTGAGTTAACAAATCCAGTAAGGCCGGCGATGCTTCTCTGCGAATCGTATATCTGTTCGAAAGTCCCATTGTTTAAATAGCCTGATTAACGATATACTCTGCTTCCTTTGGAGTAAGGTCTTTGTTTTCTCCAAGTCCCGTCCAACCGCGCTGTACAAACCGATCGTGAATGATTTTAGCCGTTTCACTGTAATCGGATGTATATTCTGAAATGCGTGTTTTCACGCTCAGTTTATGGAAAAATTCTTCTGTTTTAGTTATGGCTTTTCGTGCAATTTGATCGTTTGAACCTTCCAGGTTCCAAACGCGTTTTCCATATTGTGCCAACTTCGCTTTTTTGCTTTCAAATTTCACTTCATACAATCGCGGAGCAATGATAGCCAATGACTGTGCGTGATCTATTCCGTGTAAAGCCGTTAGTTCATGACCAATCATATGTGTTGCCCAATCAGTAGTTACTCCGCAGCGTAAAACTCCGTTCAATGCCTGGTTTGCACACCACATTAAATTAGCTGCCAACTCATAATCTGCCGGATTTTCCAATACTTTTTCTCCGATTTCAATCAGGGTAGAAAGGATTCCTTCCGCATAGCGTTCCTGCAATAAGTTCTCTCCTTTGAAAGTCAGGTATTGCTCCATCGTATGCGTATAGGCATCAATTACCCCATTTGCTATCTGCCGCTTTGGCAAGGTTGCAACAAAAGTCGGGTCAAGCAAGGCGAATTTTGGAAAGAACAGTGGTCCGCCCATCGTTCGCTTTTCTTTCAATTCAGAACGACTGATCACTGCTCCGGAATTGGATTCTGATCCGGTAGCCGGAATCGTTAAAATACAACCAAACGGAACGGCAGAAGTAAACACTTTTCCCGGTACCTGGTTCAGGACATCCCAGGGATCTCCGTCATAATTAACCGCTCCTGAAATAAACTTCGCCCCGTCAATAACCGAACCACCGCCCACTGCAAGCATATATCCGATCCGGTTCTCACGGATGTAGTCCACCGCTTTCATCAAAGTAGTAAACTCCGGATTGGCTTCAATTCCCTTGAAAAAATGTAATTCCAAATCACTCAATTCCGCTTTCAGACGGTCTAAGAATCCCGATTTTTCAATGGAGCCACCGCCATACAGCACGATCACCTTCCCGTCTGCCGCTTGCGCTTTGAGCAGTTGAGCAATTCGCGGTAACTGATCTTTACCGAAAACCAGGGTTGTTGGAGTTGTTATTTCAAAGTTGTTCATGAACTACTCTCTTTTCTAATTAAATTGTCTGTAAAGATAAAAAAATAGGAGGTGATTGACATGAAAAACCACTTTTTCGCTGCAATCATTTAAGAAGAATTTGCAATTGGTTTTTACTTCTGACAACCCCTCTAAATACACCTGATTATCAGTGCGGTATAAATTTAAGTTGCATTGAAAAATAATTCCGTTTTCTTGCTCAGATTACAGATTGTTTCTTATTTTTGGTATCAACTAGTTACTGTATTTACTTTCAAAGCCACTATTTAGGTATTACCACATGATTCGCTACTATGAACTTTGCCGATAACAATATCCTGCTTATTCTCATCTCGCTCGTATTTATTTACGCCGTTTTGAGCATTTTGGTCTCCATTATTACCGAATGGCTGAACTATTATTTTAAAGAACGTGGAATCTTCCTCAAAGATTCGATTTATAAGATGCTGAAAGATCCTCTGAACAAGGATTACGGCTATCTGTTCTATAATCACATGACCATTGCCGGATTGAAAAGTGCGCCGGATAAACTTCCCCAGTACATTTCTTCCCGCATGTTTGCAGAAGTTTTGATTGATGTAATTGCGCAACAGGCTGTCCATAACCGCAAAATACAGGTCACTACAAGTGCTGAAGGAGCAAAAAAGTACGAAATGGAACGGACAGAAATCCCTTCCACTATGATCGAACGATTTCAACTCGGAGTAAGCGACATGAACACCAGTCAGTTCTCGGATTTGATGCAGTCTTTCCTCAATAAGTCCGGGAACGATTACGACAAACTGAAAGCACATATCGAACAATGGTTCAACGATTACATGGACCGTGTTTCGGGATGGTATAAAACCCGCCAGCGTAAAAAATTCCGGATCGTCGGTTTCCTGGTTGCTATTTCCCTGAATGTGGACAGCTTACACTTATTGAAAGTACTGAGTTTGGACGATAATCTGAAAAACCGCCTGGTTGAAAGTGCCGAACGCACCGCGGATAACCTGGAAAAGGACTCCACCATGCGCAGCAATATCAGTTTCCTGATGAAATCAACCTACATCGCCAAATCCGGTGACGGAGCAAACTATTCACAGATCGATTCGAATGATATGGCACGAATCCACGGAATCATTCATCAATTAGACAGCAATTCCCGATTAAAGGATTCCATCGCGAAAAAAGAACTGCATCAGCTGGATAGTGCAATGAATTTGATTTCCGAGCTCAATGTACCGATTGGCTGGTCAAAGGAAGTGGCCCCTTTATCCTGGTTCCAATCCAGGGAAGAAACACAAAATAACCCGGCAGTCATGCATCCTTCTCAAACTCCGGGACTGATCTCCTACCTCTATCACCGCAACAACGACTCCAGCTGGAGCAATTTTTTCAAATACCTCGCCGGCATTATCATATCCGGTGTTTCCTTAAGTTTCGGAGCTCCGTTCTGGTTCGAAATACTAACCAAGTTCGTCAATATCCGAAGATCCGGTAAAATTCCCGAAGGAGATAAATCATCCAAACCTTAATACCCATGGAACAGTATCCTTTCTCAAATATTCATACACACGTATTCAACAGTGAATGCGTTCCCGATAGCTTTTTGCGCATTCTTCCTTCCAAATTTGTGCGGCGGATGCCCCGATTGGTCAAGCGCATTCTGGAAACCAAATGGGTGCGGAAAACCATTGTTTTCTTTGCACAGTTAGGTCGTAAAAAGGACAACAATAAACGTAAGACTTTCGATAAGTACATTGGATTCCTGGAAGTTGCCACCCAGCGCAAGCAACTGGATGTCTTTGAATTGGAATTCGAAGTGGGAAAACAATACGATTCCAGCGTGCGTATTGTAGGGCTTACAATGAACATGGACTTTATGGACAATCGTCCCTCCAAATATCAAATTTCTTTTGAAACCCAGCTGGAAGCCGTAAAAGATATCAAACGGTATTATCCGGCCAATTTCTTTCCGTTCCTGGGAATTGATCCGCGTCACAAATCCGGGACAGACCTGGTTAACTGGTCGAAAGATTATTTCGAAATGGGACTGGTGAAAGACGGAATGACCTTTCCCTACTTTTCCGGTATTAAGATGTATCCGGCACTGGGGTTCTTTGCTTTTGACAAACGCCTGGACAGCCTTTATGCTTACGCGGAGATCAATCAATTACCGATCATTACTCACGTAACAAGGGTTGGATCGCAATACATCGGCAGTAGAATCACCGAATTGATTTCTTTGGATCCTTCCACTCTTTCAAACAATAATGCGGAATCAACCCTTGCGATGAATGAGATCCGCGATCGAATCCGGGTTTACTACGACAAGAAATGGATCGCTGACAATAAATTGGGAGACAATGATAAAGCATGCGATTTGTTCAGCCACCCTCAGAATTACATCCCGATCCTTGAAAAGTACACGAAACTGAAGATTTGCCTGGCACATATGGGCGGTTCCAATGAAATTGTTGACAACAGCAGTAAAGATAAGGACTTGCGGAAAATTCGCCGGGTAGACAGCCAATTGTGGTGCGACCGTATTCGGGAGATGATGGTGAAATATCCCAATCTTTACACCGACATTTCCTACACTTTAAGTGATCTGGACGATAAAAAGATCAAAGCAGCCATTTTGAAATTCATGAATACGACTGACGATCAGGGCAAACTTCTCGCAAAACGGGTACTGTTTGGCACCGACTTCTTTATGACCGAACAGGAGAAACGTGAAAGCGAATTGTTTAAATTATCTCAGATTGAACTTTCCGACTTCCACGACCTGATCACCCGCGATAATCCGCAGGAATTCCTGAGACAACCCCTTTGGTAGGGACGCGAGGCCTCGCGTCCCTACCTGTTTTCAATCCCGCGTCCATACCACTTTTCAATCCCACGTCCATACCTGTTTTCAATCCCGCGTCCATACCTTTTCAATTCACCTCCATTCCAATACCATTTACCGAATAAACAACATTTTTTTACACTTCCATAACAGCGAATTGAATTTAACTGCGTAATTTTGCAAAATAGTTTAACCATATGGTTAAACTTAATAATCAAACTATGGGAATAAAAGATTCAACAACGGAAGAAAAAATCTTAGAAGCAGCTAAGGACGTTTTCATGAAGTATGGTCTTTACGGTGCGCGGATGCAGGACATCGCCGATACCGCAGGAATAAACAAAGCATTACTTCACTACTATTTCCGGAGCAAAGAGAAATTATTTGACGCCGTTTTTGACGGGGCACTGGCAAAATACTTCGCGCAAATGACTGTTATCGGGGATAAATCGATCCCCATTAAAGAGCGGTTGATGCAGTACGTCGACAATATGTTTGACTTCTTCACCGAATATCCGCAAATGTCGATGTTCATCATTAAAGAAATTTCCATTAACCCGGAAATGTTCCATGAAAAGGTAAAACACCTGAAAAACCAACGTTCCTTACTCATTCCGACCTTGGAAGAAGCCTTTGCCAATAAGGAAATCGAACCCTTTGATCCGGTCATTTTCATGGTAAACCTGCATTCGCTTTGTGCTTACCCGTTCGTAGCTTCCCCGCTTTACAAGTTAATGCTGAAAAAGCACAATTATGAGTGGGACGGCGATGCAAAAGAAAAACTCAAACAATCCGTCAAAGACTTCATTTCCTTCAAATTTCAATAACACAAACAAACAATTTATGCGCAAATTACTGACAGTACTAAGCATTGCTGTTACAGGAACCGGGTTTTCGCAAAACTCCATTTCCCTGGACTCCTGCATTGCCTGGTCGAAGAAAAACTATCCATTGATCAAACAAAACGAAGTTACACTACAACAGACAGAACAAAACGAAAAGGCAATCCGTGAAAACTGGCTACCGAAAGTGTCATTCATGGCGCAGGCAACTTACAATACCGAAGTGGTACAATTTGATTTTCCGGGAATGGACATGAAATTCCCACACGATGCTTACATCACTTCTTTGAGCCTGGAGCAGACAATCATCGACGGCGGGTTGACAAAATCGCAGCACAGCGTTGAAAAATTGAGCACCGAATTGACTGTTCAGCAAAACGAAGTGGAATTGTACAAATTGGTTGAACGCGTAAACCAGCTTTACATCAACGTGCTTTTGGGCCGCGAAAACCTTCGGATCCTTGAATTGTACAAGGAAGACCTAACGAACCGGGCTAAGAACATGCAAGCAGGGGTCGACAATGGGTTGGTCCTATCCAGTTCTTTGGATGAACTGGAGGCTGAGATTCTGAAGACAGAACAAAACATCATCGAATCGAAGTTCCAATTGGATGGACTTTACAAAACACTGACACTTTACATCGGTAAACCGGTAGATGAAAATACGGTTTTGGCAGAAACTCCGATCGGAGGCCAGGCAGCACGCATTGAAATCCAGCGGCCGGAAATGAAAATCTTCGACCTGCAGGCCAAACTACTGGATGCGCGTTTCAAACAGATTAACGTGAATGCAATTCCGAGAGTGACTGTTGGAGCCGCCGGGAACTATGGTCGACCGGGGCCGAACTTCATTAACCAGGACTTGCGTTTCTTCGGAAGTGCAAACTTAACGGTTCGTTGGAATGTGAGCTCTTTATACGGTTTGAAAAGAGAAAAAACAAAGGTCGAACTGAATAAAAGTCTGATTGATATTCAAAGGGAAACATTCCTATTCAACATCGCATCTTCTTTAAATACACAAACCGCTCAGCTAAGCGCATTGGCTCAGATGATCGAAAAAGACGATGTCATCATTGAGAAAAGGCACAACGTAACAACCACCGCAACTTCACAAATGGAAAATGGCAAGATTACCGTTGTAAACTATTTGTCCCAACTCAACGCTGAACTTCAGGCAAAACTCAACAAGAAAGTACACGAAATCAGACGGATGAACGCCATTTCAACCATCAACGCAACTTCAGGTTCAATCAAATTTTAATTCAAACAGGCATGGAAAACACAACAGAAAAAAAGAAAAAAGGATCTAAAATGAAATTCATCATCGGAGGGATCGTAGCCGCAGTAATTGTGGTGATCGTAATCTTCATGATAGGTGGAAATACCGAATCAACAGACAACGCCCAATTGGACGCAAACATTATCCCGGTTCGTTCTTCGATTACAGGATACGTTAAAGAAGTATTATTCGAAGACAATCAGGAAGTAAAAAAAGGACAACTGCTGGTGACTATTGACGACACGGAATACAAAGCAAAAGTAGCACAGGCTGAAGCGGCATTGGAAAATGCAAAAGCAAACCTGAACGCTGTGAAAAGCAATGCCATGGCTTCCAACCAAAGTGCCAGTGCAGCCATGTTTTCTACCGAAACAACACAGGAAAGCATTAATTCTGCAAAAGCGAGGCTGAATAAGGCAAAAGAAGACAACAAGCGCACAAAGAATATGTTCGCGGCCAAAGCAGCAACTCAATCAGAATTAGACAACAGCAATGCAGAATTGGAAGTAGCCCAGGCAACTTATGATTCGGCACTAAAACAACTAAAAGTTTCTCAATCACAGTCTGCAGGGGTTCGTTCCCAGGCTTTGGGACAAGTATCCCTGGTTTCTTTGGCGGAAGCATTGATTCGTCAGCGCGAAGCTGAACTGAAACTGGCTTTGACGCAATTGGATTACGCTACCATTGAAGCCCCGTGTGACGGAATCGTATCGAAAAGAAGTATCGAAGTCGGACAATACGTTTCTACAGGTCAGGCAGTTTGTTCTGCGATCGACAATTCTAGTCTTTGGGTGAGTGCAAACTTCAAGGAAACGCAATTGGAAAACATGCGCATCGGTCAGCCGGTTGAAATTAAAGTGGATGCTTATCCGCATATCAAATTATCCGGGAAGCTGAATTCATTCGTAGGTGCAACAGGTGCAAAATTCTCCCTGCTGCCTCCGGATAATGCAACCGGAAACTTCGTGAAGATCGTTCAACGTGTTCCGGTAAAAATCACGATCGATCATTTGACCAGAGAGGAAATGAAAATCCTTTTCCCTGGCTTGAGCGCATACGTATCTGTAAAAGTTAAGTAATCGTGGAAGCAGCTACTTTAAGAACACCCATCGTTTACCCGACGGGAGCTGAAAAGTGGATCCTGGTCATCACGGCCATTAGTTGTGCCATTCTCGAATTACTCGATACGACCATTGTAAACGTTTCATTACGTGAGATCAGTGGGAACGTAGGTGCAACTACCACAGAAATTGCCTGGGTTGTAACGGCTTATGCTATTTCAAACGTGATTATCATTCCACTGACAAGTATGCTCAGCGACCTTTTTGGTCGTCGAAATTACTTTACCGGCTCCGTCATCGTGTTTACGGTCGCGTCCCTGATGTGTGGTCTTTCGGACAGCCTTTGGACGCTTGTTTTCTGGCGCTTTGTGCAGGGTTTAGGTGGAGGTGGTTTGCTTTCAACAGCACAATCCATTATCATCGGAGCCTTTCCTCCGGAAAAAATCGCTACGGCAAATGCGATCTTCGGAATGGGATTGATCCTCGGACCAACGTTCGGCCCCACTCTTGGAGGTTACATTACGGATAATTTCTCCTGGCATTGGATCTTCTTCGTGAATATTCCAATCGGGATTGTTGCAACGATCTTAAGTTACCGCTACGTCACCGACCGGCCCGGGGCCGTCAAACCCAGGCGGATTGACTGGTGGGGAATTCTATTCCTGGTAGTTTCTGTCGGTTCGATCCAATACGTGCTGGAAGAAGGAACGGCTAACGACTGGTTTGAAAGCCATGAAATTGCAGCCATGACCATTCTTGCAGTGGCCAGTTTGACAGCATTTATCCTGCGCGAATTGAAGATCGAT
>CAMLDR010000001.1 GCA_946478775.1 uncultured Flavobacteriales bacterium | reverse complement strand
CGTATTCGAAAACGATACGATCAATGAAGACTGGTTCTCCTTTTCGGAAACGGAGATCATTGACACCAATTACCGCTCTTACATGTATGCAATGAAACATCCGTTTGCATTCTATGAGAAGCACCACAAAGGAAAAATGCACTTTCACAGCATCCCGAACTTGTTTGAGAATTACCAGGTCATTCAGCCAAACGGCTATGCTCACGCACGGATCGTATTGAATAAAATACCTAAAAACAAGCCGGTCATTTTCCTTACCTGCGGAATCAATGATTCCAGTCAGCCCATCACAACCGAAGATGAAGACGAAGGAGACGGCGCAGAAAAAGAAGACAATTCATTGATCCAGTTTATTCTGAAGAACCCGATATTGCGTTTGGCCTTCTTGCTAATGCTTGTTTTATTGCTGCTTTACGTATTCTTCCGGGCGAAAAGAAAAGAGGAAATCCTTCCGGGATACAACCAGAAAAGGAATATGTCTCTGGCCTTTGTAGAAACACTGGGTTCCATCTACATTTCACGCAATTCACCGGTCGGTGTGCTGCAGGTCATGCGCAAGAACTTCTACTCAGCTATCAACCGACATTTCTACATAGACCTTTCCCGTAAAGAGAACCGCGAACAGAACATCGAAAAGCTGCTGGCAAAAGTTCCTTATGATTCGGACAAGATGCTTGATATCATCAACAGCCTCGATTCCCGCAAAAACGATGTGGACAACAGGCATCTCGGAGTTGTTTATAACAAGATCCGCGCATTCTATATTGAAACGGGAATTCTGCATCCAACGCAACACTTTGTTGCTTCAGACAAAGAAGTGAACCTGGATAAATGGATTTGGATGGGTGCTTTCATTCTGCTGATGGGAATCATCACATTGATCCGCGGCTTATATCTCTTGTCGCTAGGAGGAGGAATCGGAATGTTCTTCGTGGTTCCTGCCATGATATTGATCTACTTTGCGTCGCGTTACATTCGTATCCCCGTAGCAACGATCAAAGCCAATGAGCTTGTTCTTTATGGGCTTGTTGCCGGAAAACGCGTAATTTCATTAAATCAGACCATTCGATGCACGGTTGATAAAACGCACATCACCTTCGAATGCGAAGACGGAAATACCTTTATAATACGTCAGACTTTACTTTCACGAAAAGCTAAGTCTGCATTAAACCAATTTGTAGAATTCATTAAACTTCATAAATCATGATCCAGGAAGGAAATGACGATTTAGCGGCATACATGCCCCACAACGAGGAGAATCAGTCAAACGACCCCACTCCAAGCAATCCCGCACCGCAGGAACAGGCCAGTGCTTTGTCACAGCCGGCCCAGCCAGCGGAAGCTTCACAACCGGTTTCCCCGGCTTTTGTGCAGCGCGATCAAAGCGAATTGCTTTGGGTTGCCGAAAAAGTAAACCGCGTACGGGAAGAAATGCGCAAGTATGTTATCGGGCAATCGGAAATGATCGAATTGCTGCTTGCAGGGATTTTCTCCAACGGGCACATCCTATTGGAAGGTGTTCCCGGAGTTGCAAAAACTTTGTCTTCCAAAGCCTTGTCGAAAGTACTGCACGTGGATTTCTCACGCATCCAGTTTACTCCCGATCTGATGCCTTCGGATGTCATCGGTACTTCGGTATTCAGTATGAAAGAAGGAGAATTCAACTTCCGGAAAGGACCTATTTTCTCCAACATCGTATTGATCGATGAGATCAACCGTGCACCGGCAAAAACACAGGCGGCTTTGTTCGAGGTGATGGAAGAAAGACAAATTACTTACGACGGAACACAATACCAAATGTCTTTCCCCTTTTTGGTCATTGCAACGCAAAACCCGGTGGAACAGGAAGGAACCTACAACCTTCCCGAAGCACAATTGGACCGTTTCTTATTCAAGATCAAACTGGATTACCCGACACTGGAGGAAGAAATCGTCATCTTAACACGCTACAAAGAGCAAATCCAGGCTCCGGATCTGGCAAATATCCTGGCAGTCTTCACAGCCGATGAATTGCATAAAGTTCAAAAAGTAGTAGAAAAGATCATTGTGGAAGATCGCTTGATCCAATACATTGCTCAAATCGTTAATAAAACACGGAACCATTCCAAAATATACCTTGGGGGGTCACCGCGTGCTTCGCTTTCCATTTTGAAATCCGCAAAAGCATTTGCTGCCATCCGCGGGCGCGACTTCGTTACACCGGATGATATCCAATTCGTAACCATCCACGTATTGAACCACCGTTTGATCCTGACACCGGAAGCGGAAATGGAAGGAATTCAAATGGAAGAGGTGATCCGTGAAATCGTTCAAACCATCGAAGTTCCGCGTTAATGAAATTGTTGGCAAGCATTCATCTCACCCGTTTCTTTTTCCTCGTCGCAGGAATTGGAGTCGCTTTGGTTGGGGGAGCATTTTTTGTTCCTTTCCTGGGCATTATCGGCAAAACGATCCTGTTTGTGCTGTTATTTGCCCTGATCTTAGATGTATTGCTTGTAAACCTTTACAAAGAACCGATCCGTGTGCAGCGAAAGTTCCAGGAACGCATGAACCTCGGCGACGAAAATAAAGTCGTGGTTTCCGTATTGAACCAAACCGCTCAGCCTTTACAGGTGGGAATCTATGAAGGTTATCCGCTGTTTATGCAGAAACGGGCCGCCGTTTGGAACACCCTTTTGCTTCCCAAAAAGACCAAAGACTTCCACTACTCTTTCACACCTACCGAACGCGGTGAATACGCATTCAGAGAAGTCGTGATCTTTGTGCGTTCGTCTTTGTTCCTGGCCCAGCGCCGTATTGTGATCCCATTGGTGGAACGCATCGAGGTTTATCCTTCAGTTCTTCAGATGAAGCAATACGAATTGAAAGTATTCAACCAGCAAACGGTTTCACAGGGAATTAAAAAAGTGCGCCGAATCGGTAACACCAGCGAATTTGAGCAGATCCGCAACTACGTGCAGGGCGATGACCTGCGCACCGTAAACTGGAAAGCCACCAGCCGCCGGAATGAACTGATGGTGAACCAATACCAGGAAGAGCGCTCGCAGCCTGTTTACTGCGTGATCGACAAAAGCCGACCGATGCAGCTGGCATTCCACAAAATGACGATGCTCGACTATGCGATCAATTCCACGCTGGTCTTCACCAATATTGCCTTGCGAAAAGGCGACCGCGCCGGTTTGATCACTTTCTCCGATAAAATGGGAGCCATCGTTCCCGCAGAACGCAACCAGGGACAACTGAGACGCATCCTGGAAAGCTTGTACAACCAGAAAACGCTCTTCAAAGAAGGGAACTTTGAATTGCTGTACCAAACGATCCGCAAACAGGTCAAAACGCGCTCCCTCCTGCTCCTTTTCACCAATTTTGAAAGCGAATTTGCCATGCGCCGCGCCTTGCCCATGCTGCAAAGACTCAACAAACGCCACGTACTGGTCGTGATCTTCTTCCAGAACAACGAATTGCAGGAACTGGCCCAACAGCCTGTTCACACCCACAAAGAACTCATTGAAGCCACGGTAGCCGATAAAATGTCGAACGTGAAGTGGAACATTGCCCGCGAGTTGCGTCAAAACGGCATCCAGACCATCCTTTCCAAACCGGAAGATTTGTCGATTAATTCGATTAATAAGTATTTGGAATTGAAGGCTAAGGGGGTGATATAGGGTAATAAATCATCTGTTTATTCGGAACTACACATAACGCATAGAGGCTAATAGTATTGGTCAGAATTATATCATGAAAATATTAATTGAAAAAATTGACAAATTAATTCAACAAGGCGATTCATTCACTTGGGAGAATTCTAGTGAAGAAAAATCTCATGGTACTTATGGAAAGAAACCTTCAGGGGCTTGGAATTCTTGGGTAAGTAGAATTGAACATGTTCTAAAAGAATCGGTGAGGCAGGAATCAGAACCATTTATTTACTTTAAGACAGGTAGAGCTGCTCGAATAGAAGGTTATCGTAGGGATCAATTTGACACAGCAAAAGAAAGTTATATTGGAAGTCTTAATGCACTTAAAGGTATACTAGAGGATGGAGACACATTTGATGAACTGTTAATAAAGCCCGTTGAAAAAATTGAAGTTGATAAGGAAATAAAATATAACACCTCTAAACTTAATGAGAAAAAAGTGTTTATAGTACATGGTCATGATCATAATCTTAAGATTGAATTAGAAGTGTTTTTATCTCACATTGGTCTTAAACCAATTGTTTTGCATCGTGAAGCTGATGAAGGAAAAACTATTATAGAAAAATTTGAAACTAATAGTGACGTTGCATATGTGTTTATTCTATTGACTCCAGATGAAATTGCTTATACAATTGATCAAGAGATGATATCTGAATCGGAAAGAAAGAAGGAATATAGAGCTAGGCCAAATGTCATTTTTGAATTTGGTTATTTTGCAGCAAAACTTGGTAGAAGCAGAGTTTGTGCTTTACATAAAGGTAACGTTTCAATTCCTAGTGACTTAAGTGGTTTCATTTATAAGCAGGTTGATACGAATATCGAAGAAATAGGATATGCTTTAATAAAGGAGCTGAAAGCGGCTGGCTTAAAACTTGAGATCTAACTTCCTTCAATAAGTACTTGGAGGTGAAGGCTAAGGGGGTGATATGAAAAGTCAATAGCTATTCATCATCCCAAAGTATATCATCTTTTTCAATCCAATCAGAACTTCTTATTAACTCTAACTCAACAGGATTTTCATTTATCTCTAGTTCCTTCTCATAATTAGTTGATATTACATTAAACTCTCTTACCTCTACCAGTTTCAACTTTCGATTTACAATATCAGGATGAATGGCAACGTTATCATGAACGTGTTTCCAAGCAACACTTGGGTAAATAATAAAGTCAATAGTAGCTTCGGGATTTTCCTCACTGTAAAGAGACAATATTTTATCTGAGAAATAAGCGCTATACAGATATTCATATTTTTTCGCACTGATAAACTCAATTTCTTTTACAAACTCTGACGCTAGAAAGGCAAGAACTATCTTCATTAGTTCAGCAAATAAAGGGGGTATCTTTTCACCAAGTTCTTGTAATGCTTCTGTAGCTTTTGAAACACCTTCGTTTCTAACATTTGAATTGGCAATTGTGTATGAATTGAAGGGAAGTCCTGTAATATTGCGCCAAGTGGAGATAATTATTCTATCTCCAACGTTGGGTTTTGTCTCTCGTAAAGCAACATTTTCACAGAATGAGGCATAGAAAGCAGTTCTATTAAACGAATTTGCCCTATTATAAACACCATTAGATTTAACAATTTCTATTGGTGGATAAGTCAAATATTTTGGAGAGCGAATTTTACCTTTTTCTAAGAAACTATCTCTCACGATGGATACTCTAAATAAATGTTCAAAATCAATGGGGTTAGTTACTGTAATTTCGAAACTAAAAACTTGATTTAGATAAGATTTAAGAACATTAATTTGCTCATCGTCAAGGCTTCCCAAATCAATTGATTTCAATATTGGAAAGACTCTTTGGTAAAACTCTATACATTTTCTTAAAGTATCCTCATCGTAAATATCAAGTCCAATATTATTAATACACTTATCTAGAACCTTTTGTTCAGGGGTCTCACCATCAACATAGCTTTTGACCAGTGGAATTTCAGGAAACTCAGGAAGTTGAATCATCATTAAATTGATTTTTGTACTAAACTATTAAGATCGTTAATTAATCAATAAATGAATCACTCTTGCATACGAGAAGTTGAAAATATTCTCAAAACACCATCAACTGCGTAAAAATCCCTTCTGCCAATTCGGCTATCTTTTCATTGGAGTCGTATTTATCCAAATCCGCTCCTTGCTCGATCAGTATCTACTTCAAAAGCTATTCTTAATCTTCTGAATACGCTCATACCTTAACCTCGCTACTATTGCCTTCAGTTCGTCACGCTTTGCCACAGATTCTGATTCATTGTCATAGACGATCAGACTAACAACCTGCTTCATTCCATCTTTGGAATACACTAAATCGTATTTCGTATTATCCAATCCAAGGTCATTCCACTCACTATAGTACTGTGAAGTTTGGCGCATATTTAAGATCTTAGAAAAAAGTATGTGCTCCGAATCTCCCAAAGTAATATATCCTTCTGATTTGTTTATCTGCACAAATTGAATGGAAAATTCTGGCGACTTATTTTTCATTGAGTAAATCACAATTACCACCAGGAAACTTACAAGGATAAGTGCCGAAAAGAGAATGATTATGGTATTCAGTGACATGTGAGCAAACTTAAGAAAATAAGACGTCAAAACACCATTAATTAGGTAATGACCACCTTAGATAACCCAAAAGATTTACGCGGCTATTCTTTCCTCAATTGGAGTTCCATTAATACTTTTAATCATGGTCAACGCAATGTCTTCTCGTCTATATCCTTCCGTATAGTTGGATTTCTCAAATAACGTCTCATCAAGGACACACTTAAATGACATACTGATCAAACGATCATCTTCACAACCGGATAAGTCCGCATAAGGTTGGTTTCCCCAATCAAACCAAACTTTGAATATAAAACCATCGCCTGCGTCTATTTTAGCATATCCGTTTAGTTGTCTTAGGGCATTGTAAATTTTTTGATTCATATTTTTTTCTTTGAAGATAAGTATTAATGAATCAAGATTTATAGACAAAGCATCTGTTTGTGAATAACTTACACACGTTCTTGATAAGTTTCTATTATCAAAAAACCATCAACTGTCTGAAAATCTCTTCGGCTAGTTCTTCGATTTTCTCGTTCGAATCGTACTTGGTTAAATCTTCAGCTTGTTCTATCAATTTATAATAGATTTCAAAGTTTTGTTCTTCATCGGGTATTCCCACCAGTAGGCACGCGATTAATCGCGTGCCTACTGGTTTTTTATTAATACTATTTCCAGGCTAGCACGAGTCAGACCCCGAATGGTCGGGAGAGGAACTCGCGCTAACTATCGCTGACCTACAATCTGCTGTTTACCAAAAAGAAAATAGCCAATCCGATCACTCCTGCAACCACCGAATAGATCACAACGCCTCTCGTATTTGACTGACGGGTTTTACTATTGTACGTATAACTGCAACTTTGGCATTTGGTATGGTTCATCATTTTGGGTCCGATCATTCCTCCCCACCAGGTCCAGCCTACTGCGCTAACCGAATTACTTCCGCATTTGGGACAACCTGAGTCTCCATTTTTTGACAGTTGATCTAGAATATCTCCGTTCATAGCATTTGTTTTTAGTATGATTAAGTGCTGCCAAGATAAAACCAATTTTCTAAGTTAGAGCATTGCCCAGCTAAAAATTTGCATGGTTTTCTGCCAATTCCTAAACCCACTTTTCTTCTTTTTCACAGAATCAATAGTATCTACCGATTACATAATAAAACGGGTCAGGAGACAAAAATAAATTAAATTGGCATCAAAAAGATGAGACTACAATTAATCTTACTCTTGCTTATTGCCTCTATCCATTCCTTTGCACAAAATAGCTGGTCCATTTGTACTACACCCAATTTCGAGGGAAGGATTGACGATCTCTTTATGGTTGATACACAAACAGGTTATGCGGTGTGCGGTGATGGAAAAATTGCCAAAACAACGGATGGCGGGTATAACTGGGTTCAAATTCAGGAATACAGCACGATTTATTGCCGCTCCGTGGAGTTTATAACTGCTCAGAAGGGATTTGTCGGATCATTTTCAACCAATTCCTCCTTCACCAATATTCTTCAGAAAACAACGAATGGAGGAGTCACCTGGAGTGACCTTTCGAACTTGTTGCACCCCAAGGCCAGGAGAGGCATTTGCGGTTTGGCAGCGGCCGATCCCAATACCATTTATGGCTGCGGTAACTGGTTTCAGGATTCGGCATACATCGTCAAATCCATTGACGGCGGGGATTCCTGGAGTTTTATCGATATGTCTGCTTATGCAACTTCCCTGATTGATATGCATTTCATCAGTAAAGATACCGGATTTGTTACCGGAACCGGGCTGCTTCCCTTGCAGACGGCTGTGATTCTTTATACCACTGACGGAGGGCTAAGCTGGTCCTACAAATTCCAAAACACCACACCCAATGAATACTGCTGGAAAATTCAGCATTTAACCGACGAGATATATTTTGCATCCATTGAGGATATGACTTCCGTACCGCAAAGTATTTTAAAATCAGTGGACGGTGGAATGTCCTGGACTATTCACCAGGTAGGTACTTCCGATCTAAATCTGCAAGGAATCGGGTTTATAGACTCATTGAAAGGATGGACCGGGGGCGGACTTATCTCCTTCGAATCGAATGACGGGGGAATGACGTGGGATACCGCTTACATTTGCCCGGGTATGAACCGGATATTCAGAGTCAATGAGAATCTCCTATTTGCTGCCGGCGGGGAAATATGGAAATACGGACCTCCGGGAACTGCCAGCATCGGTGAAAACAAACCGGTACAACCGAATACAACAATCCAGCTCGCGGGTCATCCAAACCCTGTCAACGATCAACTGACGATCCAAACGGCGCTTTCAAAAGCTACCCATTCGCTCCTTATACTTTATGACGCAAACGGCAAAGAACTAAAGGTGATTGATAATACAGACAAACCCAAAGGAGAATATACCTACAACCTTCATACAGCTGATTTACCCCAGGGAAATTATTTCATCGTTTTGAAAACGCACGAAGACAAAGCGATTATGAAAATCGTGGTGAACCATTAATCCTTCTTCCCCAAACTGGAGCGAGCAGTTGATGATCCAAATTCATTCATTTCAAAGCTGCGCACAGCAGACAGGCGCATGGCATTTGCACTATAAATGTTATTTTAGGCGGGTATAGAAACAAGTTAGCAACACCAGATGAAACGAATTCTAAAATACATCCTCTTGATTCCTATACTAACGGGTTGCTTAAGTCCACGGTATAAAGTCAATGAAAACAGATTAAAAAGTAACCGGGAATTGTGGATGTTGACACTAACTGAATTGAAGGTAGATTCCATCAACCAAAAAGGGTTTCCCGCTAAATATTCTGTTTTAAGAAAATTTGACGCAATACAAACTGGCGACCACCAATACGACGATCCCGTTAAAGAGTATGGATACAACTGGAAACCTCAAAAAAAAATCCCATTTAATAAAAGAAGTAAATACTATTGCTGGTTTGATTCTTCCAAATTTAAAGAATGTGATACACTGCCCATTACTTTTCAAAACGGCACCTGGTATCTTTTGACAAATTGGCAATCAGCATCTTCCGGAGGAGGAACCTATCATTTATTTGTGTATGTCAATGAAAAAGGAAAATTTGAAAAACATTTTGACATTCGGACAGGACCTTGGTGACCCAAACGGCAGACTGGAAATAAGGCGGTGCACAAAATTATGCCGGTGATCAAACTGTTTTGGAAATCGATTTGACGGGAATAGGATTTCCTTTAATTTAGCACGAGTCAGACCCGAATAGGTCGGGACAGGAACCTCCGCTAGCTTGGTTTTTTTAAGAATGATTAAAAAGAAAACAGATGCATAAACTAGTTTATTTAATCCTCCTGATAAGCTTCACTTGCTCAAACAATGCAGTTGCACAAGACAAGTTTGAAAAAGAAAGCCGCATGAAACAAAAAGATGTTCCGTCAAAGGCACGATTGTTTATGGATTCTTTAAACTATAAAACTAAAATAAAATGGTACCGGGAAGAAGGTTTAACCAGAAAAAGTATTGAAGCAAAATTTAAACTCAATAAAAAAAGATATAGTATTGAATTTGACACCCCTGGAAATATTGAAGATGTTGAAATTGAAATGAATTGGAAGAACATGGAATCGAATATAGCAGATTCAGTTTCGGCTCAACTTGACCTGGATTGTTCAAAACATAAAATTGTAAAAGTTCAAATTCAATTTACAGGAAGTGAAAACGAGCTGTTTTCACTACTGAGAACGAGTGTAAAAAGTGAAACCCTTGTAACAAAATACGAGATAATTGTTAGATGCAACCAGCAAAAAGACGTGAATCTTTTTGAGTATTTATTCAACGATAAAGGCTTACTACTAGCTAAATCAAAAATAATGTTTAAAAATAGTAGTCACCTTGAATACTAGCGCAAAATATCTAATTTCTGTTTTGGTATTGATGCAGTTACAATTTTCGGTATTTGCTCAAAGTACTTATCAGTTTGGTGGTTTACCATCGGTAAATCTAAACAAGAAACTGAAAAAAGAATGGTCTTTAAATACAAAACTAGAGTCTCGACAGCTTTTTCAACGGGGCGAAATGAATGGAGTCTCTGATAAAAAATATAAGTACGTTCTTACAGATTTGTCGCTACTTGCAGCAAAAAAAGTGGGTTTAAACTCGAGAATTGCCGGTGGATATTTAATTCGTTTCGAAGACGATAAATTTTTTCACAGATTCACACAGCAGTACGTTATTGTTCAAAAATTGTCCGGGTGGCGGTTAGCACATCGTATTTCAAGTGACCAAACTTTTTCTAAAATAGAAAAACCCGAAATTAGATTTAGGTACAGAATAACATCAGAGATCCCTTTAAATGGAGAGTCAGTTGACTCAGGAGAATTTTATTTAAAACTAAACAATGAATATGTAAATAGCTTTAAAGCCAATGAATACGACCTTGAAATACGACTCATTCCACTTCTCGGATATGAGATTACGAATCATTTAAAAATAGAATACGGATTGGATTATAGAGTCAATTCTTTTCTCAACAATAGTACGCGACATAGTTATTGGATGACCTTAAATTTGTTTATAGATATTTAATGAAACCTATGTACAACAGCCTATTAAAACCAACTAACGACCGCCCGGCACGATTATCCGCTCTTTCCTCACAACAGAAAACACCCACAGGACAAAATCTGCTAATTTCGCTTCATAATAACTATTCCGGAACATTCCATGAAAGCATACACCAAAACCAAATACGGAGGACCTGAAGTCCTTCGCTTAGAGGAAGTTGAAAAACCTACTTTGAAAGACAACCAGGTGCTGATCAAAGTGATGGCAAATTCGGCCAACCCGGCTGATTGGCACATTATACGCGGAAAACCGTTCTTCTCCCGCTTCGTTTTCGGCTTGTTCAAACCCAAGGATAAAATCCCGGGAGCTGATTTTTCCGGAATCGTGGTGGAAACGGGAAAGAATGTAAGCCGGTTAAAGGTTGGCGACCAAGTATTTGGTGAATCACTTGGAGGTGGCGTTTTTGCAGAATATGCGGGCGTGGATGAAAAAATTTGTGCCAAAATGCCTGAAGGAACGGCCTTTTCGGAAATGGCATGCGTTCCTATCGCCGGACTCACTGCTTTGCAGGCGCTTACCACTCACGGACAACTGAAAAAAGGTGAAAACGTGCTGATCAATGGCGCATCAGGAGGTGTGGGACATTTTGCCGTTCAAATCGCCAAGGCTTACGGAACAAATGTAACCGCTGTCTGCTCGGGTAGAAATGAAGATTTTGTGCGATCATTGGGAGCAGACAAAATCATAGCTTACGACAAAGAAAACATTCATCGGCACACCGGAACATACGATTTGGTGGTGGATATCAATGGAAACTTGTCTTTAAGCGATTATAAACGAATGGGCCGGCGCGGGGTCATGGTGGGCTTCACCACGATGGGGCACATGATGGCGGTCATGCTGAAAAAAAGGTTCAGCAAGTTTCCGCTAACCCAGTTCACGGCCGAAGCCAATGCGAAAGACTTAGACACCTTAGCTGCTCTGGTTCAATCGGGAGAAATCAAAGTCCATATCGAGAAGACCTATCCTTACCAGGAACTTCCGCAGGCAATAAGCTACATAGAAGCCATGCGGACACGGGGGAAAGTGGCGATGATTTGGGAAGACAGGGATGAAGTGGTAGATTTGTAAGGAATGAACGAACACAGTACAGCCTTTTACAAGACTAAAAAATGAACTTCGAAACGATCAATCCGGATAAATCCATTGCTTTATTTGTAAAGAATATCCTGGTTTTCGAAGAAACCGAAAAGGATTTAAAAACAATTCTTCCCTTTTTTGCAGATGGTTATCCAGGTCTGATCTTTCAGGAAACAGCTAACGGATTGTTGGTAAATCCACACAATAAGCTCATGCCCCCCTTATTTTTATACGGGCAAACCATCAAACCCATTGAGCTGGTCATGACCGGATCTTACAAGCTCATCGTCTTTCAATTGTATCCGTTCGTATTGAAAAGTTTTTTCAACGTGGAACCCCAGGACCTGAACGATAACTGCTACAACCTGGACCAACTGGCCAATAATCTGGGAACTGATTTACTCAGGCAGTTAAATCGAACCCCGGACCTTGGAAAAAGAACGGAACTCATTTCCCAGTTACTCCACTCACTCTTTATCCATAAACAAGCAGAACTGGACCTGGAAATTGGGCTTGCCATTCAAAAAATCATCCGTGAAAAAGGGCAGGTACTCATCAGCGACCTTTACACTGAACTTCATTTAACGGAAAGAACGTTTGAAAGAAGATTTTCCCGTTCCGTTGGTGTCACTGCCAAGCAATTTTCCAAAATGATCCAATTCCAGAGATCACTCGAACAACTCACGGTGAAAGACTACACCAAGCTAACCGACATTGTCTATGCCAATGGATTTGCGGACCAATCTCACTTCATCAAAGTCTTCAAAGCATTTACCGGAAAAACACCCTTAGCTTTTAAATCCGCCAACTGATTTTGTCGGTTTTGTTCTATTTCCGGGGGTAGTGCAGCCCTAATTTTGTCTCATACATTTAATCGTAAAATGATGAGCAATATGGAAAACACAGGAACGATAACACAGCTTCTTCAAATCGCAGCAATACTTCTCACAGGCCTTTTAGCTGGTTTATTTTATGGCTATGATTGTTCAGTCATTAAAGGATTGGGGCATTTACAAAATGATGCATACCTGCACGCTTTCCAATCCATCAACAAAACCATTCAAAACCCTTACTTCTTTCTAAGTTTTATGGGCAGTTTGCTGGTACTTCCGGTTGCGAGCTGGTTCAGTTTTCGCCATGGAGCAACATTCTATCTCTTGCTGTCAGCCTCATTGGTTTACTTCATCGGAGTTTTTGGCGTAACCGTATGCTGTAACATTCCATTGAATGAACAGCTGGCAAACTTTCAAATCTCAACCGCCACAGAAAGCGAAATTTCGGTGATGAGAAAAACCTTTGAACATTCCTGGAATACCTGGCACAGAATCAGAACAGTGGCGGCTATTGCTGCATTTGGACTGACCATTTTGTCTTTACTAAAACAAAAATAGATTCTATGAAAACCAACAACATCTATTTGTTCAGTTTCGCGGTCATGCTGTTTTTTTCCTGCAGCAAACAACTTTTCCTGTCGAACGGAGAAGCCATCTATCAAACAGGGAAAAATCTGCAAGGGGAACAATTATTGGATAAAACCGCCTCCCGGATTAAACTGGCAACCAATTGCAAAGTCTGCCATGGAAAAAAGGGAGATCGAATGAATGGCGTCTCTGTCCGATTTAGTTATTTGTCAAATCCGAACAACTATCCCATACCCTACACCGACAGTCTGTTTTTCCGTTTTCTCGATCACGATTTAAAAAGTAACGGACAAAAAGCAAACATTGGAGTCATCTGGAAAATGAGTGATCCCGACAAAAAAGACCTGTTGGATTACCTGAAGACCTTGTAAAGTTGCAACTCTGCATACTAACCATTCAGATATAAATCTTGCTTCGAAGCAGGAATGAATTCGAAGAAAAAACAGTAATATTGCAGTCAACACCAACTTAATAGCCAAAAATATGGACCGACAAGAATCCATGCGCATTGCAGCAGAAAAAGTGCGTCAGCAAAGAGAAAAAGAAGCACGCGAGGACAAAGAATTTTACGAGCGGATTACCTCCGGGGCGCAATGGCTTCTCTTTAAAGGAGTGGTTGGTTTCTGTACCCTGATATTATTGATTTCCATATTCGAGTATTTCGTGGATGGTCCAACAAAAAAATTATCGGAAAAATCCTGGAAACTGGATCGGAACTGGGAATACACCTGGCACAAAGTATTGGATGTGGAAGGCTATCAATTCACTCCAACATTGGCAGACTGGGGTGACCGGGTGGAAAACACCCTTTCCATGACCTATTCTCCTGTTTTTCGAACGGGAAAGAAATTAAACTTCCTGGTCAAATCCGATTGGGGCGGAATAAGCCGGCACGAAGAAATGAGGCAGCGGTCTGTCTTTAATTGGTTTCCTTTATTCCAGATTTTCTTGCTGATTCCCCTGCTCACCTTTATTTTTAAACGACAAAGCCCCTGGTTCAACTTTGCCCGCGTTACCTCACTGGTCTTTGTATTTCCCGGAACCTTGCTGGTGATATTCTTGACGATGTTGTGATAATCAGCACTAGTTAGACACAACCGCAACACTCGGATCGATAATTAAGAACAGTATGAACCAATATTTAATAATACTAATTGCAATAGGATTCTCCTTCAACTTATCTGCTCAAAAGGATAGTGTATGCAAATCATTAAGCTATGCACTTAAACATCCCCGGGAAATAACCAGTCTTGATTTAGTCGGACAAGATCTGGACTCTCTCCCTGAAGCAATAGGTGGAATGGTCAATTTGAAATCTTTACTCCTTGAGGATAATAAATTGACATTCTTGCCTAAGTCAATTTGCAAACTTACCCAACTGGAGGACCTTGGATTAGATGGAAACTTATTAACCGAAATGCCGGGTTGCATTGGCTCGCTAAAAAATCTGAAATATTTAGGTTTAGACGAAAACAGGCTAACAAAATTACCAAATTCTATTTTAGAACTCACGCAACTGGAAGAACTTTACTTAAACCAGAATCAATTAACACAGTTGCCTGATTCTATAGGTAAATTAACCAATCTTGTATATCTGGAATTTGCTGAAAACGAAATAACAAAACTTCCATATTCCATTGGTAATCTGATCAACCTTGAATTCATCTATTTAAGTGACAACGCTATTACAAAATTCCCTGAATCCATTTCCAAATTGGTTAACCTGGAATCTTTCATATATGAAGATCCAATTATAACAAATGAAGAAAAATTGCGCTTAAAAAAATTACTTCCATCATGTAACATACAGTTTAGTTCGATGTGAGTGACAGATAAATTAAACAAGGTTTGGAGAAGACTTAGAAAATCATGCCAACTGGTGATCAGCCGTTTTGGAAATTGATTCCACCCGAATATGACACCCTCTGTGCGAGCGGCTTCCTTGCCGGTAAAATCAAAACGGAAGCCTACATTGAAATTTTTTTTTTAGTATTTTTAAATCAGGAAGCTTTAATCCTTTTATCTGAATGACATTAAATGATGTACTGAGTAATATCGATAACAGGTCACAGTTCTTATTAATTATTTGGAGCATCTTTCTGGCAGCGACTCTTTTTACTTACTTCAAAAAACCCTCATTACTTCCATATTCTCTTTTTTTCGCAGCAGTTTCGATTGCCGCTGCCTTTGCCTTGTTTTCACCGCATCTTTTTCCCTGGGATGAACAGTTCCATGCCTTGGTTGGTAAAAATGTTGCTGAAAATCCGTTTACATCCAAACTAATTCCATCAAACCCTATTGATACGGAACAAAAAAGTTGGACAGACGGAACCATTTGGCTTCACAAACAACCACTTTTTACCTGGCAAATAGCTTGCTCTATTAAGTTTTTTGGACTCAATTCCTTTGCCGTACGTCTGCCATCCGTTCTTTTTCATGGAATCCTTGTTATCACCATTTTCAAAATAGGCACTATTGTCTTTAACAAGAGAACGGGATTTATCGCTTCACTGATGACAATGCACTCTGCTTACTTGCTAGGATTAATTTCCGGTAGAATTGGGACGGATCATAACGATTTTATTTTTCTATGTTATATAACACTTTCATTTTGGGCTTGGTTTGAATGGAGACAAACATGCAACAAGAAATGGATTTACTGGATTGGAATTTTTGCAGGGTGTGCTGTTCTAACTAAATGGTTGGTCGGTTTACTCGTATTTGCAGGATGGGGAATGGTGGTTATCCCTGAACTAAAGAAAGGTTTTTTTTGGCAGCAAATAAAACCAATGGCTATTGCTTTCGGAGTAACATTCTTAATTTTCATTCCCTGGCAATTCTATACTTACTTTCGTTTTCCCGTTGAATTCAAACGTGAAATGACTTATAATTCGCTGCATGTTTCACGAGTGATCGAAAATCATTCAGGAGATACATTTTACCACTTCAATCGACTTGGTGATATTTACTTCAATACTTTTGATTTTAGTATTATCTTTTTAATCAGCCTGGGATTCCTTATTATTTCCAAAAAAGTAACGAAATGGAATAAAGTATTTATACTATCGGTTATTATTGTCCTTTATACCTTTTTCGCATTAGTGAACACAAAGATGCCTTCCTTTACACTTCCGGTATTTGGTTTTATTACCTTGATTATTGCTTTTGGAATAACTGAAGTTGCAGGTTTAATCAAGCAACGACAAATTCAGGGTGCAATTGCATTTGTACTATCCCTATTACTGATCAATTGGTTTATAGAACCCGTACCAACATTAACTCACTATGCTTTTTACCAAAAAGACCGGGAAAACTTAGATGAAAACAATCTCTTTAAAGGGTATCATTTTATAAAAAAAAATGAAGCTTCATCCACAAAACGTATTGTTTTTGGAGTGGATTTTTTCCCTGATGCACACATTTCCTGGATGTTTTTCAACAACGAAATCGCTTATCCATTTCTCCCCTCTGAAGATCAAGTCCGAAAAGCCCATCAAAAAGGATATTCAGTGGCTATTATTGTTAAATCAAAGGAAACGAAATTTATAGATTCCAACAAGCTAAAAATTGATTACATCTATTTCAAATAGCTCTACTTTTCTAGTAGCCATTCTGTAGACTTTGAAATCTTGACACTCCTCCCTTAATGACCATTTCACTATAAATCTTAACTTTACCAATCCGCTGCTGCGGATGCAATCATTGCACGTAAATCAAAACGTTCAAAATGAAAGAACAAACTACAACAAAAAAAGGATTAGCACCGGTCGATAATCCAATACCGGATCCGCGAATAAAACCCGCACATTTATTAACGGACCCGGAATCGCGTTTGGATTCCCAGCAGGCGAAACCTCATCCTATCAGTGACATGGGTATTCCCTATCGCGATATGACGAATGCCGAGACCAAACGTGCAAGCATTGAACAGCTCATTGAAAAACTGGATGTGAAGCACAGTCTGCGGTATCAGCGAACCATTGACGATACTTATTGCAATGTCTACACCTATGATTTTTGCTATTTCGCACAAGTGTATATTCCTACTGTTTGGTGGACAGCCGAATCACTTGAAAAAATACTCGCAGGAGAAGAAGTTGTTCCTGTCTTTGACCAAACGGTTGCCCGCATTTACTCCAGTGCCATTCACGATTGGCTCCTAAAATGGGGATCCAGCTTTGGCTGGAAACGGATGACAGACCTGGATGAAATTCAACGGAAAGTGAACGAAGAAGGCGGTGTGGGGATTATTTGCGCCAAACGGAAGATTGTAGGACTTTCCGGGCACATTGCTCCCATCGTTCCTGAAACCGCCATGAAAAAGGCTTACCGCGAAAACGGGGTCGTGATCTATCCTTTGCAGTCGCAAGCCGGGAAATTGAATTACAACTACTTTGCGAAAGCACGAAAAGACTGGTGGAACCATGAACGCTATTCCTCTCATGTGTTCTTTTACCATGATTAGAATCTCCGGTAGATCCCGAAAAATCGGGACAAGTTGCACAGATAAAAAGCGAGCTTACCCCCGAATAACTTTGTATACGGGACAGGCGGTCTCGCTTGATGCACCGGAATATAAATAATACTACAAATAAGGCATCAGGTAGGTGCCTTTTAAAAACGGAGAATCAGTGGTAAAGAAATCCACCGGGATCTTCGTAAAAAACTTGAAAATTAAATGAAAGTAAATCAGAAACAAAAATACTACTGGGGAATTGGATTAGAAAACGAAACCTATATGCAATTCGAAGAATCGTTAATTGTTTCCGGTGCATTCATCCAGGAAAAAGTTGGATACGAACGCTACAGCATTGATTACAGGAAATGCTACAAATCAGGAGTATTGGCATCTGTATTGGAAAACGGATTTAATAAAGACAAAAATTACCGGGTAAGTAGAATGATCAATAGTCATTCGCTGGATAAAATAGATTTAAACTACCAGCATAAAACAATCGCATCTACCAATCCGGCGGCCGATAATCCGGAATACCTTGGAAAATCAATTTTAGAGAATTTCCTGGAAACACAGCCTCACAATATTTGGAGTATGTTCACGCAAAAAACCAATCCGATGGGATCTGTGAACTTTGACGGCGATTCCATTGAATTTGTCACCAAATACTTTGAGAACAGAACAGTCTCCGATTCCTGTGATGAACTGGCAGCTACGAAAAAACTCTTCATCGATAAACTCAACGAATCAAAAGTCCTGGACGGAAAATTGAGTTTCCCGGATTACAACATCGGGTTCAATATGTTTATGTCGAACCAGGAAAATATCGTTTTGTTCAATAACGGAACCTACCATTTTCACCTCACTTTGCCCACGCTGACGGAAAACAGCCGCATCGTTGATTACGCAGATTTTGAGGCAAAACATGCCAATGCGATTTACCTGCTGCAGTGGTTCGAACCGCTTTTTATAGCAACACTGGGCAGCCCGGATATTATGGGTGTAATTAGTGAAAAACATCACTTAGAAGAAAAATTCGCATTGGGCTCGATGAGAAACGCGATGTCCCGCTACACCGGAGTTGGCACCTTCAATAAAGTCATGGCGAAAGGAAAGGTTCTGACCTACCAGGTAGAGGAATTCAGAAAACTCTTAAAGTTTGGAAAAGAAGAAAATATTTGGTGGCGGGACCAGGTTGAATCAAGCTTTGGCTATGAATTGCTATCAGATATCGGGTTAGATTTCAACCAGGAAAAAATGTACCAAAGTGGTTTTGAGTTCCGCAGCTTCGATGAATTCCCGGCAAGCTATTTACCAGAGCTGCTTCATGCGATTATCATCATTTGCGAGCATTCCTTAAACCTCCCGAATGTTCCATGGGGGCACGACAGCCTGGTTTGGAATAACCTCGTGTTCAAATCGCTGAAACACGGCTATCAGACAGAAATCACTGCTGAAGAAAAGAAGGAGTTATTGGATTTATTAAACCTTTCTTCACACCAATCCGAGTTTGAAGCAATTGTGAAACTTGATGACTTTTTCTTCCGGATCATCGCGGTGCTGCATGAGCAATACAAAGACAACAATACCTGCATTGACAATATGCTGGGTGAAAAACCAAATACGGCTCCCAAGTGGGATAATTTCAATAAATACCAGGTGGAACAGCATTTGAAGCAGTTGGAAGAGGTTGTTTAACAAAAACTGAGAACATGGAACACCCGAAAAAACTCTTTGCCAACTACCTCGAAAAAGATTTCGAAATCGAAATTGAGCAGCAAGTTGCGACAGGTTTTTCTGCATTAAAACTCACGGAAGCCGAAGAAAATTAGCAGAGGAACAAAATAAAAGGCATTACACCAAACTAATTCCTTCAACCTATTTTTGTATTTTAGGATACTGATTCTGAAACAAATGGGCCTCATTAAATTCCTACTTTCCTGCTTACTCATTACCCTTCCGGTATGGAAGGGCTTCTCACAGCAATTCCAAATCAGTGAACTTGAAAAGGAGCGAAGCGTCATTAACAAAGTCATCGTAATAGATTCTGTTCGTTTCATAGTGGTTTCCAAAGAATTTCTTGCCACAAAGGAAATCACCGTCCTGAAACGGTATGAAAACCTAAAACTGATCTCAAAACGCCGCTTAAATTCCAATTACAATGACCGTTCGCTCGATTACAAGCATTTTGAACTGATCCATGACACGCTCCGAGCCTATTTTTCGGTATCAACCCCGGAAACATTTGATTACTATTCACAAGCTTTTGATGAGATGGGATTATCCGTCGGTGAACCCAAACACATTCATTCCTTTCCGCGCTTGTCAAATAAAACCTGGAACAGCGGCGGTTTACTCTTCACTACTGACAAATTGCACTACCTCATCTACTCCATCGTTACCGATAATAAGGATGAGGTAAAAACCTTTCAGTTTGCCTGTTTTTCACAGCAGGACCAATTGCTGAAAAGCAGTGAGATTTCAGGAATAAAAAAGGCACAGGACATTTTTTTCGAAGACATTTGGATCACCAATCGGGCGAAAATTATCGTCTCGGAAACCATTCACTACAAAAAAACGCTCGGAGATCGAAAAATGAACCGGCGTATGGAGGCTATGCGTTTACACATTATCAGACCGGATACCACGCAGATCATTACACTAATGGCCCCTGAGGAACAATACCTGACGCAAATTGCGCTATCCATCACAGATGATGCGATCCGGGGACAGGGAATCTATTGTTCCGACGAAGATCATTTCAGCGGACTTTACACTTTTCAAACGGCAGATACCGCTTCAACGGAATTGAACATCCGCTTATTTCCGCGATTGAACTCACCCGAGTTAACGGCATTCGATCTGCGCCTTTCAAATAAAAAACCGAATCCCAAAAAGGCCAGCAATTTTGTTTGCAACGACATGAAACAGTTGGGAAGTTTCACAGATGGGGATTCTGCCGTGTTTGTCTGGGAACGTTTTGCAACCATCCGTCACCAAAATGGGGAATCCTACCAATCACGTGATTTATTAATTGCAGAAATGTGGAAAGATTCCATCACATATTGCATCGTCATTCCCAAAAGTACCCTCTCCACTCTCAACCATCCCCGAAACATTTCCAGCTACGTGGAACGTAAATCACCCGATGAATTGCGCTTCTTTTTCAACGATTATGCGGATTTGTACTCTCCTGCGGGAACCTACCTGGAAAACAGCCGTTTGTTGAAGCACAACCGCATCTTTCCATCTCCATTCGGCGTTGTGGAAGTCAGTTGTAATATTCAAACCCATTCCTTCACACGCAAGTTACTTTTCGACAAAACCGAATTCGAATTGGAAGCGATACCTGTCTTGTGGACCTATGCCGGCAGGCAAAAACTGCTTCTCCAGTTCGCCTCATTCAAGAAGTACCGCTTTGCTTATTGGAACCTGTGATCCGAAAACAGCTTGTTTTAACAAGATTCAACAATTATTCTCTTCATACAGAATCACTTCTCTCCATAAAATTGTGTAATTTTGCACAAACTAATCGAAAAGGAATGTCAGCAACAGCAACAGATCTTGGAATACAAGAAACATTAAAAACATTGGGAATTGAAGCGGTAAACCGCGGAGCTTCCACAGGAGGATATTGGTTTAACACACGTGGAGCACAAATCGATTCGGTTTCACCGGTAGACGGGCAAATCATCGCATCCGTTTCTTCTGCAACAGAAACAGAATACGAAGCAATCGTTTTGAAAGCCCAGGAAGCATATAAATACTGGAGAATGGTCCCTGCACCGAAACGCGGTGAAGTGATCCGTCAATTGGCTGAAAAAATTCGGGAGAAGAAACAGGCATTGGGCGAATTGGTTTCCTACGAAATGGGAAAATCCTTGCAGGAAGGTTTAGGAGAAGTTCAGGAAATGATCGACATCTGTGATTTCGCAGTAGGTCTTTCCCGCCAGTTATACGGCTTAACGATGCACTCCGAGCGTCCGGGACACAGAATGTACGAGCAGTACCACCCGCTTGGAATTGTAGGAATTATTTCTGCATTCAACTTCCCGGTTGCGGTTTGGAACTGGAATACGGCTTTGGCTTGGGTTTGCGGAGATGTTTGTATCTGGAAACCATCCGAGAAAACACCTTTGACGGCTATTGCGTGTCAAAAACTGACTCAGGAAGTATTCGAAGCAAACGGAGTTCCGGAAGGGGTTTCCTGTTTGTTGGTCGGAGACGCTGAGATTGGAAAATTAATGTCAAACGATACACGCATTCCATTGATCTCTGCAACGGGATCTACCCGCATGGGGAAATTGGTGGGTGAAGCAGTTGGAAAACGCTTGGGCCGACACTTATTGGAATTAGGTGGAAACAATGCAGTAATCATCACGGAAAGTGCGGATTTGAAAATTGTGGTTCCGGGAGCTGTATTCGGTGCAGTAGGAACAGCAGGACAGCGTTGTACTTCAACCCGTCGTTTGATCATCCACGAATCTGTTTACGATAAAGTAAGAGATGCTTTGGTGAATGCATACAAACAATTGAAAATAGGAAATCCGTTGGACCAAAACAACCACGTGGGGCCGCTTATTGATAAAGACGCAGTAGCAGCTTATCAGAATGCATTGGTTCAGGTAGTGGAAGAAGGCGGTAAAATTTTGGTAGAAGGAGGCGTTCTTTCAGGAGAAGGATACGAATCAGGATGCTACGTAAAACCGGCAATTGCTGAAGCTCAGAATACCTTCAAGATCGTGCAGCACGAAACATTTGCTCCGGTATTGTACCTGATGAAATACGCTGGCGGTGTAGAAAACGCAATCGCTATCCAAAACGGAGTTCCGCAAGGATTGTCTTCGGCAATTATGACGAACAACCTGCGTGAAGCTGAAGCGTTCTTATCTCAGGCTGGATCTGACTGTGGAATTGCAAACGTGAACATCGGTACTTCTGGTGCTGAGATCGGCGGAGCCTTCGGTGGTGAAAAAGAAACAGGCGGCGGACGCGAATCCGGATCGGATGCATGGAAAGTATACATGCGCCGTCAGACAAACACCATCAATTACACCGATTCATTGCCATTGGCACAGGGAATCAAATTTGATTTGTAAAATCATTATTCATTAATAACAAAACTGTAGGGACGTGATGCATCGCGTCCCTACGTGTTTTATACCAAAAATAAAATCACCGGGTTTACGTTTCATACTCAAACCCAGCTCATGAGATTATTGCTTTTCCTGATCCTCCTTTCAACTTCCTGTTTAGCCCAGTATACCTCTTTGGAAGGTCATTTTTACAAGATGTTCAAAATTGATTCGTTGATCCAGGGAAACTGGAAACTCATCGAAACACATGCAAACGGCAAAATCATCAAGGAACCTGCAGCTTCCAGCTGGATGAAGATTACAAAAGACTCACTTTTCCAGTTCAAACCTGGTCCCAAAAGGGTGTCGACACTCCCACCGAACGAGTTTAACTATGAACTAACCATCGATCCCGAAGTCAAGGATTTCAAACTGGACATTTTTCAAAAAGAACAAAAGGAAGTTATCCGTTACAACCGCTTTGATTTTTGGTTCCGGAATTTTGATGAACTGATCATTTCTTCAGACACCAGGGTGGATGACGGGATAGGGATAACCCCAGTGAAAATTGTGTATGTATTCAAACGCAGCGGAGCCAATAGACTAAGTGAAACTTTGGCCAGAAAGGAATGGTTTTACTGTCCGGAGGAAAACGAACAATTCCTGAAATTAAAATCGAATCAGCGTTTCACATTCTATTCGGATACACTGCAAAAAACCAACTGCACCGGTTCACAGAAATGCCTGAACTTTAAAAAGGAATCACTTTATCAAACCGAGTGGTCACTGGAAAAACCGGTTAAATCCAACTTGTTCACCAACTTCTTCGGATCGGATGCAAAGGTGTTTTGGGATGTAAACACCCAAAAAATCTACTTCTTTAGCGGATCAGCCATTTTGGTTTATACGATAGAAGAACTGGATTATGAAAAGTTAGTCCTGAAGCAAGACAATGGATCAAGCATTCGCATAAACTAATTAGATCAATCATGACGAAAAAAGGGTTTCTAATCACCGGTTTGCTATTTCTCCTCACCACTTGGCTTTTTGTGGGCATATCGCGGGATCAAGAATTCAATCAACCTGATTTATTTATCAAACACAGGCCTTCATTTAAAATCAATTTCCATTCGCCTGGCGGAATGTCGAATTTGACCATTGAAAACCTGCCTGAACCAAAAAAATCAGAAGAAATTGCCTTTGAGGAATTTGTATTACATCAGTATGATTTTCATGAAAACACCTCTTTTTTGCCTTTTATATTTATCCAACTCACATTAACTTTTCTCAGTTTCGGATTGTTTAAAGTACAAGGAAGAAAACCTATAAACGGGTGGCAAATGACAACTCATTTTTTCATCTGTCTGTTCTTTAACAGCATATTGATTTTCTTTACTTTAGCATTCGACCATTTTCTTACAACTATCATCTTAAGCATTTTCCTCATCGGAATCAATTACTGGATCTTCATTTTAACAAGTCTTTTCAAGTATCGAAAATCCTGAGGTAGTGTTGCGATTATTCGCACCACTTTTTTTACCTCAGATAAAAGCGAGCCTACCCTCCGAATAACTTTGTATACCGGACAGGCGGTCTCGCTAAGCCCTCTGGATTAACAAGTACAAAAAAAGAGGCGGTAACAATCCCAAAGTATTCGTTTCCAACTTGTTTTACCGTATATTTATGTAAATATCCAAATTCCAGGGATTATGAAAAATACACTACAACTCTTTTCAGTTCTGCTGATTATCATTCTTTCATTGGGTTGCAAAAAGAAGATAGTCGGGTTGAATGAGGAATTCACCCTGGATTTTAATAAAACAGCTGTTGTAAAAACAGACGGAAAAAAAATCAAGATTCGCTTCGCGAAACTGGTGGAAGAAACCAGGTGTCCACCGGACGTGGAATGCGCATGGGTAGGAGAAGTCGCAGTTCGCATTGAATTGGACAATGCAGCATATCACATCATCGGGTTCCATTCTGAATATCCTTCCAGTATTGTTTATAAGGACCTAACGATCAAATTACTGGAAGTGAATTATAAAAACCCGCAAAGCTACGACATCGAAGAGAACTATTCCATCCGCTTGAAGGTGGAATAAATCTTCATACGGATATCAGGAATATTATGATGTACGGACGCGATGCCTCGAGTTCCTACCCAATATCTCCGTCTACGATTTCCGTTACTCTTCCCACCAATTTATCCACCGTCATGATCTTGATCCCATGCGGATGTGAAGGCGCGCTTGTCAAAATGGATTTCACGATTCCCTCTGTCAGTTCTCCGCTTGCCTGGTGCTTCTTCTGAATAAACAATACCAGCATACCCGGTTTGATATCTTTTCGCAATGGTTTCATGATGCAAAGTTAAGAAAATGCCGTTCCCGATACCTGAAAGAACTAAATCTCCATCCAAAGAATTCAATCCCGAAGTGTCGTGACAAATTCTGAAGCGAAAGAATTCAATGTGAAATCAAAATTCCTTATCTTGTCATCTTTAATAATATGAAGTCCGCCAAATTTTCCCGCTTCCTTCCCTTCGAAAAATACACCATTCGAACCGGTCTTTCCCAGGAAGAAGTCACGAAACGGCTGCGCAGGATCACAGAAAGCACCAAACCATTCACTTTGAATATTTTTAAAGCTTTTAATTCGTCTGGCGCTGAGTACCTGGGACAAGTTTCAGAAAGAAGTTTTAAAATCTCCCGGGTCATTTCCTACAGGAATTCATTTCTGCCGGTTATCGAAGGGAAAGTTTCTACTTATCTCCATAAAACGGAAATAGAAATCTCCATGACCTTGAATTTGTTCGTGAAAGTATTCCTGATTATTTGGTTTTCCCTGTTAGGGATTCCAACGGTTTTTATTCTTTTCGTGCTGATCAGAAGATTAATCCATTTTTATTTTAAAGATTTCAGTCCGTTTTTGCTAATTCCTGTCGGGATGTTCATTTTTGGTTACTTACTCACCGTTTTAGCATTCAAACCCGAAGCGCGGATAAGTAAAAGTCGTTTAAACGAATTGTTTGAAGCGGAACCGGAAACAAATCCGGGCATAAAATGATCAGACTGCCTTTAATTTTTATATTTGATTCACCATGAAATTGATCTGCACTTTTCTTTTATTCCTGTCCGTTTTCAACCTCCGTGCCAACGACGGCGCTTACTATATCGGAGGAAGTACTATTTACCCGATGAAAGAGGGAAAGATTGGAATGAACAAAGAAGTGCTTTCTTTTAAAGTCGTCAATGAGCAATGTTATGTGACGGTGCATTTTGAATTCTTCAACCCGGAAGCTGTCAGCCGCAAAATGTTAGTAGGGTTCCAGGCACCACAAGCATATGGAGACGTTGATGAAGAGGAAATAAAATATCCCCAGATCTTTGATTTTAAAGTGAGCCAGGATAATACGCTGCTTCCCTATCAATTGAAAACGGCTGATTGCGAAGATTGTCCGTTAAAAGAAGAACAGACTATTTCCTCTGACCAGGCAGGAAGCGACATCTTTGTTTACCTATTTGAGATCGATTTCAAACCCGGGACCACTGTCATCGATCACAGCTATCGTTTCAAAGCCAGTACTTCGGTAATGACCGATCAGTTTTACAACTATATTCTGAAAACAGGCTCGAAATGGGCAGGACAAACCATCAAAGATTTAACTGTGAACATCGACTTGGGAAATGACACCTATTTTTATGTCAGCGATATTTTCGGAAAAGGAGCCGCCTGGTCGGTGCAGGGAATAGGGAAAATAACTTCCGGTGTATACAACAATTACGAAACAGATTGCCGGATGGTCCGTATCCTCAGTGGAAGTTTACAAATCCATTGTTCCGACTGGAATCCACAGCAAAATCTGGAATTTGGGATCATTAACCTTCATTGTTTCGAATTTGCCGACTCCAAAAAAACATTGGACCGCGTCATGACGGCAGTTAAGTATCTTTCCATCGAAAATCCGGAAGACGGAGCATACACCAAAGAAGAACTGAAACTGATCCGGAATACCTTCTATGCGCAAAAAGGATATGGGTTCACCAATCCGGAACTGGCTGCATACTTTAAGAAATTTGAATGGTACATTCCCAATCCGAACTTAAAAATGAACGACATCTCGTTTGATGAACAAGTGAAAACCTTCATCGCTGAAGTTCAGAAAAGGGAAAAACAATGATTCCTGACAAGTATTCAGAACCAACAACCATTTTCTTCCACTAATACAAAGATATAGTCGAAGCGCCTAATACTTACGCTGAAGCTTCAGCATAGGCGCACCGGTCGCTTCATTTTACAATCAGGAATCCTCGCAAATTCAACGAGACCGCCTGTCCCGTATACAAAGTTATTCGGGGTAGGCTCGTTTCCATCTGTGCAACTTGTCCCGATTGTTCGGGATCAGTGGGAAATTTAGGAAGTGATAAGGCGGATTGTACATAGAATAGTATATTTGATCCGATGATTGCGCAAATACTCAATAACGGCATTACTACTGAAAACCCGGATTCTCTGAATCGCAAGATCCGTATCGGGAATTTGATTGCCTTATTGACGGCCGTTGTCATGTTCTGCTATACGCCGCTTTATTTCTATTACGACCAGCCCGCAGGGATTTTCAATAACGGGTTTTTCTTTGCAGCGAGTTTAATGACTTTCTTCCTGATTAGTCGCAGGAAATACAGCCAGGCTTTTTTCTTTCATGTTTGCTGCGGTTTTATCTACTTCATCGAAGGAACATTGACTTACGGACTTCAAACAAACCTGCATTTCTACCTGTTCATTATGTGCATGATCAGCGCCGTCATGTTTGATAACCGAAGAACAATCCAGGCATTCATTGCTTTTGCCATCGTTTCTTTCTTTGGACTGATCACCTGGCTTCAATTTCACAAGCCTTTCATTACGGATTTAGAACAATCGGAAACCGTCCAAACGATTATCGGAAATGTGAACCTCTTCCTCCTGTTCATTATCAGTTCGCTGTTCATTTTGTTTTTCAAAGAGGAAATGCTCAAATCCCAAAAACGGATCACGGAACAAAAAAACGTCATCGAAGAAAAGAACAAAGACATTCTCGACAGCATTCAATACGCCCGGCGCATTCAGTCGGCACTATTACCGGGCAAAAACACCCTGCAGCTCCTCTTCCCCGATTCCGTTCTGTACTTTCAGCCGAAAGACATTGTGAGCGGTGATTTCTACTGGATCTTTCAAAATGAGAATTACCGTTTTGCAGCTGTTGGAGACTGCACCGGCCATGGTGTTCCAGGGGCTTTGATGAGCGTTTTGGGAATTAACCTGCTCCGTGAAATTGTAGAGAATAAAGGAGTGATCAATCCTTCTGAAATTTTGAATGAGCTGCGTTCCGGAATCATTGCCGCATTTGATAAAGAAGGAAAAAGTAGTGAATACAAAGACGGAATGGAAATTTCCATGGTGCGGATTGACCGCAAATCAAACACCTGTGTTCTCGCTTCCGCGAATAATTCCGTCTACCATATTTCGGGAAACCAATTGGAAGAACGGCGTGCGGACAGGCAGCCCGTTGGTTATTCCCACGACCTCAAACCCTTTACCGAACAGGAGTTTTCTTTTCAACCAGGAGATTCACTCGTTTTATTCACCGATGGATTTGCAGATCAGTTTGGCGGACCAAAAAACAAGAAATTCCGCTATAAACCCTTAAAAGAACTGATCCTGGAAAACCAAAACGAAGATCTGGAGCAGATACTTTCTTCTACGTTTCAATCCTGGAAAGGAAATCTGGAACAGGTAGACGATGTTTGTGTGCTTGTTATTCGATTGTGAGTTATTTTTAGACAAAATTATCAGCCGTGAAACTCACTTTTTTTAATCAGAAAAACCATTTCAAAAAATACCTGCAGAAACTGAAAAAAGTTCCTGTAATGAACTACGAAAGAAATGCATTGATCGAAAAGACCACCTTCATAGAAATTTCCGGGATTTCAAAACTAACCCAATTGGACCTTCAGTTCTTCTTCGATTACGAAATTTTTCCTGAAACCATTCTGTCAGGATACACCCAATGGAAAGACGAAAAAAGAAGCATGAACCCGGGTGACACGATTTTACAGCAGGTTTATCTTCCACCCATTCCAAAGTTCTCTCAAAAAGCTCTTTTTGGAGTTCGTATCAAAGAAGTTATCCTGGAAGAAAATCGGAGGGGTTTCAGTTATGAAACATTGGAAGGACATGTCGAATGTGGTATATCCTATTTTCTCCTGGAGGAAGCAGATGGAAAGATCATTTTTAAGATTCAAACTTTTTCCAAACCAGGAAATTTTCTAACCCGCCTGCTTGGTCCTGTGTTCGCCATTCCATACCAGACCTATTGTACAAAAAAGGCATTACAAAATGTCAAAAAAACCATTGAGCTAAATCTTTCCGGACAATGAAAAAAGCCCTCATCCTATTCCTCTTCGTTATTGTTGCTGGGTTTTTGGCCGTTTTTCTTTATCAAAGAAACGGGTCTTCTTCTGCTTCCGGCCGCACTTACCAGATCGGTGACCGTTTGGATAGTTTGAACCATGTGGTGGTTTACTACAACGGCGGAATGGGAAATGTAAGCGGAAGGAACACTTCTCCGGACGGATACAACATTGGTTTGAAGTACCAATGCGTAGAATTTGTGAAACGGTATTATTACGAATACTACAAACACCAAATGCCGAACGCGTATGGAAATGCAATCGACTTTTTCAATAAAACATTAAAAGACGGAGCACTCAATAAAGACCGGGATTTGGTCCAATACACCAATCCAAGCCATAGTAAACCCCAAGTGGGAGATCTGATCATACTGGATGCTACTTTTTCCAACGAATACGGACACGTGGTGATCGTTTCAAAGGTAACTGATGACGAAGTGGAGATCATTCAGCAGAACGCCGGAAATCCGGATCATCCGAGAGAGGTGTTTGATCTGGAATTCGCTGACGGATTGTGGGAAATTGATCATTCACGCATTTTGGGCTGGCTGCGCATGAAGGAATAGATTTGATAGTCTGAGAATAAGGTTTTACATTTAATCCCTATTCGTACTATATGAAACTAGTTATCTTGCTCTTCTTTGTTCCTCTTCTTTCCGTCGGTCAGAAAAGCACAGTGGAAACAGACCTTCGAAACGGATCCATTGCACTGGGTTCCTGGTCGCTGATAAACATGACTGCCGCCGCCGTATCTGTCAAAAATGCGGATGGACAAGCCTTACACTTCCATCAGATGAATGGCTACTGGAATGTGGTAAACGGATCATTGGCAGCTTACAGTTTGATTTCTCCATACTTTGCCCGTAAAAAGAGTTTCTCCGAACCGGAATTGGCAAACCGTTACAAAAAGATCTTTTTGATCAATGCCGGTTTGGACGCTGCATACATTACATCCGGTGGGTTGCTCAACTATTTCAGCGGTGTCAAATATGCAGACAGGAATCAGGGGTTTGGGACCAGTTTTATGCTGCAGGGTGGATTCTTACTGGTCTATGATCTTTGGATGGCAAATAGAATGAACAGATGGACAGGTAATAAACTCCAAAGTCAATTTCATATCCGGCCGGCACCCTACGGAATTAGTTTAAGTTATCACTTTGAATGAGTATCTGGAATTGGATTACTTAGAAAGTGTATCCCGGAAATAGATCCTGTTGTTTTTTACAACGAAATTGAGGTCGTAATTTCTTGAGCTGACTTCCTCATCAATTTCGGTATCAATGACTTTTTCATGAACATGAAAGACAATGCTTTGCGGGTTTTTGGATTCAATCTTAAATTCGCTTCTAACCGGAAGTATTTCCTCACCGGCACCGTTCCATATCGCGATCTTAAAATCGGAACTGCGACTGACTTCTCTTCCGCTTTTATGAAAAACCAGGGGAGAATCTTCACAAATGCCACTTCCATTGTTTCTTTGAGAAATGAAAATGTAGTCTCCGGACCGGATCAGTAAGCCATCTAATTCATAGGCACATTCCCCGGATTCAGCCGGAATAATTCCATGCCTGATCATTTTAAAGCCTTTCTCCTTCGTTTCGGTTAAACGGAAAAACGGGTAATGACTTTCCGCTACATTCTCCAGATAACACGTTGCTATCCAAACATCCGAACCAACCCTTACAAAAGAAGCCAGGGTGTCTTCTTCGTCGTATCCGGAGAAATCGTATTTATCCAGAAGTTTTAGTGAAAAATCACGCTCCAGTCGCTGCAGTTCTTCGGCATTCAAATACCCCTTCTGCTCTTTGAGTTTCTCAAAAAGCTTTCCGTCATTGATCTTCTTCTGCCGTCTGGGACTGTTGCAGGAAAGGAGCAACGAACCAAGAAATAAAACTATCCAGAAACCTTTTGTATTTCTCATTTTTGAATTTTGCTCCCGATAGCTATCGGGATTGAATTACTCCTTCTTCCCGCTTGCCAGTTTAAAGCTGATCCGGTAATAGAAGATCGGAAGGAAACCAAGTTGTGTCTTTTCGGCCAAAGGTTCCTTACTCGGGTCTGCCAGGTTCGGCGCATAAGCCAAGCCTAGTACATTCCGCGTATTCAGGATATTCACCAAATCCAAACCAATCTCGTGGGTCGATTTCTTCGCATTCAATTTCCAGCTGATCTTCAAATCGGCACGAAAATAATCCTTGAACTGACGCGTATTGAACAACGAATCACTGAAGATCAATTCTTTTTGGGAAGCTGTGGCCGGTAAATTGATGTAACCGTAACGTTTTCCTCCTGCAACGGTCACTTTCCCGCCTATTCCAATGGTCTGTTTTTTACCCAGTTTGAATTCTTTCCCGAATAAAATATTTGCCGTGTACAATCCATTATAACTGGTGTTTCGCTCCACACCGTCACTTCCCTTGTACTTGCTGTCGTAAATGGAAACGGTTGTCAGCACATAAAAACTTTTGTCGAAGAACTTTTGCAGGGTCAATTCCAAACCGTAGTTTATTCCCGTTCCCGTATTCTTCAAAGTATCCGGGAAGAAACGCGCAAAACCACTTCCCTGGTTGATCATTGAAAAGGAGGAGGGCTGCACCGTTACCGGAACTTCATACAGGTATTGATAATAGATCTCCGTTTTAAATTGGAATCCTTTTTTGAAGTTCTTCTCGTAACCCAAAGCCGAATGGAACGACTTGGTGAATCCCATATTCTTGTTGTGATAGATCTTATTTCCCGAAGCATCTTTCAAATGATAAGTGTAGGTATAATAAGGCTGTGTCTGGCTGTGCAGTCCGGCTCCGGCAAATAATTTCTGATTGCCCTTCATGCTCCATTTCCATCCTAAACGCGGTTCCACCGGGCTCAATGAATTGCTGAACGAATAATACTGCGCATGCAATCCGGCTGTAAAATCCATGGTTTCCGTAATCCGGTATTTCCATTGGAAGAAGGGCTGTACCAAAATACCGCCCATTCCTTTGTAATCCCAGCGGTTAATGAATTGCGTTCCTGCCGTATTCAAAACACTGTCGATCATATTGAACGTAAATACATCTGCATTCAAACCGGCTTTGATCACATGCTGCTTACCGATCTTGTGATTGATGCTGAACATCCCGGAATAACGGGCAATTTTATAGGAATAGCCCATGATCCGGTAAATACTGTCGACCCGGATGTTAACGGTAGGCTCACCGCCGTTATAAGTTGTATCCAGAGAACGGATCAAATAATCGTGCTTTGAATGCTGGTCCTCAATACTTCCTGAGAAAGTGGTCGTCAGAAAAGTTCTTTCGGAAAGTGATTTTTTGTAGGTTATTCCGCCAACTGCCATTCCGGTCCCGAAATACTGGTCACGGTCGCCTTCACCATACAGATCGGTTGTATATTCCGTTTGTTCTGAAATAAGGATTTTGATATCACTTTTCCCTCCCATTCCCCAAAGAGAAAGTTGTCCGCCTTTTTTCAGTGGGAAATTGAATTTAAATCCACCGTCTCCATAAACCGGAACGGCATCTGTCCCGATTCGGATTCCCATAAACTGGAACAAGCTCAAAGTCGAATAACGCCCCATGACCAGGTAACTTGCATTCGATTTTTTACTCAATGGACCTTCAGCCAGTACTTCTGTTCCCAAAAAACCAAACTGGCCGGTAAATTCATGCTGTTTGGAGTTTCCGTTGCGGAGTTTCAAATCAAAGATCCCCGAAACCGAGTTTCCATATTCAGCCGGAAATGCCGACATAAAGAAATCCGAATTTGCTAAACCCTTGTTATTGATAATCGAAACAGGTCCGCCGGAACTTCCTGAAGTAGCAAAATGTGAGGGATTTGGGATATCGATTCCTTCTACCTTGTATACAATTCCCAGCGGAGAATTTCCCCGCACCACGATATCATTCCTGGAATCATCCGCTCCCTGAACTCCGGCAAAATTACTTGCCATGCGGGCAGGATCCCCACGCGAACCGGCGTAACGTTCTGTTTCCTCTACCGAAAACTGCTGTGCAGAAACAGTGGCCATTTCGTTCTTGACTTCTCCCTGCTTTTGTGCCACAACCACGACCTCTTCTACTTCGCTGATCCGTTCCTTTACCTTGATTTCCAATACCGTCTGCCTTCCCGAATTGACTTCAACAGAAGCGGAATAGTTTTCATAAACCGTAGATTTAATCACCATCGGATGCTTTCCAACCGGCACATTCAAAAACTCGAAAACACCGTCGTTATTGGTTGCTGTTTTCAACTTGGAACTATCGGAAAGGGTAAGAATAACCTGTGCTCCAAAAACCGGAAAATCCGATTCGGAATCAAGGACGGTACCCCGGACAGTTTGAGTAGGTTGCGCGATTAAAACGGAGACAAACGCACAAAACAATATGGTGAGGATAGTTTTCATTCTTTGAGTGTATCAACCCGTAAAGATACATTTATTGAATAGACTTCAAATATTCTTCCTTTGTCCACTCCTTGATGTATACTCTTCGCAGGTCCAAAAATTCCATCGGGTTATTCTTCAGGTTTCGAACGCGGGAATAACTCAGGGTAAAATCATTTGCATACCAAAGCGGAATGATCGGCGGATCTTTCATTAACTCAATCTCAGCTCTGCAGAACAACTCCAGTCTTTTCTTCTGATCAGCCGAACGACCTTGTTCAAAATAGGTGTCGAACAATGGATTTACATACCTGGATTGATTTCCACTTGATGGCATATCCTTTTCCTTCGGAACGATCTTCCCATAGAAGTTGCCCAGGAACGTTTCGGGACTGGAATAGTCGGCTACCCAGGCAGTACGGAACATATCTCCTCTTCCCATATTTCCGTCCTCATTGCGCTGCTCGAAATTGGAACCGTCAATATTGACATTGATTCCAAGAGTCTGATAGATCTGATCTGCCAGTTCTTCCGCTACCGCCGTATTTATATCGGTAATGTCCAGTCTCAGGTCCACACTTCCGAATCCTTTCCCTCCGGGATAACCTGCTTCTGCCAATAATTTTTTCGCTAACTCGGGATTGAAATCATATCCGTACTTCTTGATCTCCGAAAAATTGTATCCTTTAAACACGGAACCGATCGGCGGAGTAATCCCGTAAATTCCATATTCGTAATATTGATTCCGGAGAACATTATCGGCCAAACGCTTTCTGTCAATGGCATAATTAAATGCTTTTCTTACCCGCACATCCTGGAAACGCGGATCATTCATATTGAAGAAATAATATTGAGTAGTTAATAAGGGATTATTATACAACTCTTTCAACGGAGGCTGTGCATTGAAATCGGAAATTCTTCCTTCCAGCATTTCGGTGATGCGTGATGTCGGAAGTCCGGAGATCAGTACGGTCTTACCCTGTTCAAACATTTCCAATTGTTCCAACTTCCGGGTTTGTACGTAGAAAACTACCGAATCCAGATAAGGCAGGGCATTTCCTTTATTATCAACCATATAATAGTCCGGGTTTTTTAAAAGGATATACGCTTCATCTTCTGTTGGGGGAGTAAAACGAAACGGTCCGGTTCCAACCACATCTGTTTCCTTATCTGCCTCCACTATTTTTTTGGAAACGATGCTCGCACTTAAATTTGCCAGCTTGTTAATATAGGTTTGGTCCGGATTGATCAGGGTAATTTCAAACCGGTTCTTCTTTACTTTTATTCCACTGATGGATTTTGTCTTTCCTTCGTAGTATTCCTTTGCTCCTTTTACCTGGTTGGAAAGCAGGAATAAATAGGCCGCTGTTGGATTTCCTTCCGCGTTTGGTTTACATGCTTTTTCAAAAGTAAACAGCACATCGTCTACTGTCAGTTTACGATCATCCAAAGAGGTGAACACCGGATTATCATGGAAGAACACATCATCCCTGATTGTAAACGTGAATACGGTTCCGTCACCACTGATGCTCCACTTCTCTGCAATCTGAGGCTGCAGGGAAAGATCCTCTGCGTTGAAACTGACCAAACCTTCCATAACCTGGGAAAGGAGTTCAAACGAATAAACATCATTTACTTCTCTTGCGATAAAGGTAGATGGTGTATTATCCAGGGCCATTTTAAAACTACCTCCTGCAAATTCAAATTGTTTTTTATCTGAACCGCAAGACGTAAGTATAAGAATAAGTAAAACTACAGGAACTAATTTCATAGTAGAGTAAGCATTTATCAATACAAGAATAGAAAAAATCTTTTACTAAAATAACTTAAAAAAACAAAATATAGACATCCCAAATATTAAGTTTAACAGGTATTTAATCGACGAACAGTCAATATTCTATGATAAATTAAGTCATTAGGTGGTTGAATTGGAAAAAAAAATGTAATTTCGTTCTCTAAAATGTTGGTAATGTAAAAAATAGCTATTATACTTGCCACAGATTTTAGTGTAGCTACTAGATAAAAAATGAAACAAATAAAAACTTTCTTACTTTGCTCTTTCGCGTTACTGCTAAGCTTTTCAAGCTCAGCGGTTCTTTCTATTGAAGGGAGCTATCAGGGTAAAAATCTGTATGTTCAAAATCCTGAAGACGGCGACGGGTTTGGATTTTGTGCAACAAAAGTCACTGTAAACGGTGACATCCTTCCCGGAGGAACAGCCATATCGGCTTTTGAAATCGACTTTTCTCTTTTCAACATAGAAATCGGCGAACCTGTATTCATTGTGATCGAACATAATGACGGATGTAAACCAAAAATTTTAAATCCGGAAGTCTTACTTCCAAGAAGTACCTTCAATACGGTTGACATTCAAATTCAGAACAGCGGAATGCTCACCTGGAAGACAACCAACGAACAAGGAAAACTCCCTTTCATTATTGAACAATACCGCTGGAACAAATGGGTAAAGATCGGTGAAGTTCAGGGAAAAGGAACTCCGGGCACTAACGCATATGAATTTTTAGTTGCACCACATTCGGGTGAGAACACCGTTCGTGTAGTTCAAATCGACCATTCAGGCGCGAAGAGAAACTCCAAAGACGTGAAATTCAATTCTTCTGTTCCGATTGTCATTAAAAATCCTGTCAAGGTGAAAGATCAAATTAATTTCACCGCATCCGGGAAACCAATCGAAACGAAGTACGAGATCTACGACGCTTACGGAAACATTGTCAAGAAGGGAATCGGATCGTCAGTTCCATGTTCTAACTTATTGAAAGGAGCTTACTACATCAACTTCGACAACAAAACAGAGAAATTCTTTAAAGGGTAAAATCCTTGGAAAATCATATTGAACCCCGACATTCATTGTCGGGGTTTTTGTTTTAAATAAAATCTGCTAGGGACGCGACGCATCGCGTCCCTACATTTATTAAATTCGTCAAATGAATAAAATTGAACACATCGGAATTGCAGTAAAAAATCTCGAGGAGGCAATTCTTACATACACCGAACTTCTTGGGACCGAATGTTATAAAACAGAAGCCGTAGAAAGCGAAGGAGTAAAAACAGCATTCTTTCAGGTTGGAGAATCAAAAATAGAACTACTTGAAGCAAGTAATGAAAGCAGTCCGATTGCCAAATTCATCGAAAAGAAAGGTGAAGGAATTCATCACATTGCTTTCGATGTAACCAACATTGAAACATCCATGAAAGAATTGGCTTCGAAAGGATTTCAATTATTGAACGAACAACCGAAAAATGGGGCCGATAATAAATTGGTAGCATTCCTTCACCCGAAATCTTCGAATGGGGTTTTGGTGGAATTATGTCAGGAAAAAAGGTAATTCAAACACTTCCTGATTCTTCCCTAATAAAAAAGCTTCGATTCCGAACGATTTAGCGCCTTCAATGTGCTGCGGGCTATCATCGATAAAGATCGTCTTTGCAGGATCCAGGTTATTCTCCGAACAAACGAATTCAAAGATTTCCGTATTCGGTTTTCGCATCCCGATCGCTGAAGAGAAATACGTCTTTTCAAAATACTGTTCCAGATTCCGGTGGCCCACTACTTTTTCCAAAGCTCTTCTTACGGCATCAATGTGCAGGTCATTGGTATTACTTAACAAAAAAAGGCGGTATTTCTTAGAAAGTTCTTGCAAAAACTGCAAACGTTCTACCGGGAAATCCAAAATCATCGCGTCCCAGGCATGAACCACCTGGTTAGCCGTTGTTCCGGGAGGCAATAAATCGAGTAAACGGTTTACGAAATGAAAAGAGGAAATCTCTCCGATCTCATAGCGGTCAAATAAATGTGTTTGCTGCAATTGAGAATAGGACTCACCAAAATTGGCCATTCCCAAAGAAATGAAGGCTTTTTCTGTTAAATCATAGTCCAGATTCAATAAAACACCCCCCAAATCAAAAATGATTGCTTCTTTTGAGTTATTAATCATAATGCAAAAGTAGTAAGTTCACTTGAATGACTGAAGATGGAAGAAAAAGATTTAAATGCCCTCGTTCAAAAACTGCAATTGCGGCTGAGTCGGCGCAAACTGCTCGAAAAACTACAGGCTCAGATACAGAAGGATTTTCAACGCTCGGGTGCTGGTGAGTTTCAGCTAAGTAGCACAGATCCGGCAGACTGGAACGAAGAAATCCGTGCAGCTCTTCAAAAATTAACTGAAAATGAACTGCAGCACCTGCTCTATCTCATCGATATTCCCGAATTGATCCTTAAACAAACCCTTGAAAACGAAAATCGACTGTTCTATCTTTCGAATGCTATACTGCACCGTGAACTAATGAAGGTTTTTTACCAGATCCAGTTTAAGTAAAAGCGCTCTTTTTGGTTTATTTATAGCAATTATAAACGGCGCAATGATCAATTATAAAGCTGAAAACAAAACCCATCTCGCTAATTATTCCATCGTTCATTGATCAATATCTTCAGCCCTCAAACAATATATATCAATTTTGCATTTTTTTATCGTGATTTTCGATTCGCGCGTGGACTAAAAGTTTTAACTTTACCCACCATTATAGTGCACCAATATGGATAAAGTGACGTACGTCGGAAATGCAGATGTAAATGCGATAGATCATTTATATCAATCGTATATAAAAGACCCTGAAAGCGTAGATATCAGCTGGCAAAAATTCTTCGAAGGATTTGATTTTGCCCGCATGAACTATGAAGACGGCGGCGATATTCCTGAAAATTTTCAGAAAGAATTTAAAGTAATTAATTTGATCCACGGATACAGAACACGTGGTCATTTATTTACAAAGACCAACCCTGTCCGCGAACGCAGAAAGTACGAACCCACATTGGCCATCGAAAATTTCGGTTTGGATGCCTCGGATCTGGACACCGTTTTTCAAGCCGGAGAACAAATTGGGATTGGGGCAGCGACATTACGTGACATCATCCAGGATTTGGAGCAATGTTATTGCCAATCCATCGGGATTGAATACATGTATATGCGTGAACCGGAACGTTTGGAATGGTTCAGAAACAGCATTGAAGTTAAAAATCGTCCGAAATTTGATATCGAACGTAAAAAACACATTTATAAAAAACTCGTTCAGACTTCCAATTTTGAAGCCTTTTTAGGTAAAAAATTCGTGGGCCAGAAACGTTTCTCCATAGAAGGTGGTGAAGCCTTAATTCCTGCTTTGGATGCTTTGATTGAGAAAGGTTCCGGTTTGGGCGTTGAGTACTTCGTAATGGGTATGGCTCACCGCGGACGTTTGAACACATTGACAAATATCTTCCAAAAACGCCCGCAGGATATCTTCTCCGAATTTGAAGGAAAAGAATTTGATGCTGACGGTGCATTTGACGGAGACGTAAAATACCACCAGGGATATACCAGCTCAACTACCACCCGGGCAGGAAAAGAAGTAGGATTAACACTTGCTCCTAACCCCTCTCACCTGGAGGCAGTCGACCCGGTTGTTCAGGGAATTGCACGTGCAAAACTGGATGCTCAATTCAAAGATGAGAACAAAGTGTGTCCGGTAATGATCCACGGAGATGCAGCTGTTGCAGGACAAGGAATCGTTTACGAAGTCATTCAAATGGCTTTACTTGACGGTTACAGAGCCGGCGGAACCATTCACCTTGTTGTCAATAACCAGGTTGGTTTTACAACGAACTTTCACGATGCACGTTCATCTACTTATTGTACAGACGTTGCAAAAACAACATTAACTCCGGTTTTCCATGTAAATGGAGACGATATTGAGGCTGTAATCCAAACGATTGAAATCGCCATGGAATACCGTCAGAAATTCCACCGCGATGTATTCATCGATTTATTGTGCTACCGTAAATACGGGCACAATGAAGGAGATGAGCCTAAATTCACGCAGCCAAATTTGTACGACATCATTGCAAAGCACCCGAATCCGAAGTTGATTTACCAGAAGCAGTTAACTGCAGAAGGTTCATTGTCTGAGGCAGATGCTAAAAGCATTGAAGACGAATACAACCATTACCTGGAAAGCGAGTTCGAAGCAGCTCGTAAGAATGAGAAAGCAATTGCTTGGGATTTCCTGAGCAAAACCTGGGAAGGATTCCGTCACAGTAAATCTTCCGATTTTGATTCGAGTCCCGAGACTGGAGTTCAAAAAGACAAATTAGTGGAGTTGGGCCGTAAACTGGCAACTTTACCGGAAGGTAAAAAGTACTTCCGCAAGATCCAAAAGATCTTCGACGACCGTTTAGCGGCAATTGAAAACAATAACCTGGATTGGGGAACAGCTGAAATGTTAGCGTATGCAACTCTTTTAGTTGAAGGGATTCCTGTTCGTATTTCCGGTCAGGACGTAGAACGCGGAACATTCTCTCACCGTCATGCTGTCGTTAAAACCGAAGACAATGAAGAAGAGATCGAGACATTGAATATGCTTTCTGACAAACAGGCTTTGTTTACTATTTACAATTCCCTGTTATCCGAATATGCAGTCCTTGGTTTTGATTATGGTTATTCCCTGGCTACTCCGAAAGGATTAACGATCTGGGAAGCACAATTCGGAGATTTCTTCAATGGTGCTCAAATCATGATCGACCAGTTTATCACTGCTGGTGAGGACAAATGGTCTACTCAAAGTGGTTTGGTAATGCTTCTTCCTCATGGGTATGAAGGACAGGGTGCAGAACATTCCAGTGGTCGTTTGGAACGTTGGTTGCAGCAATGTGCTGATGACAATATCCAGATAGTAAATACTTCCACACCGGCAAACCACTTCCACTTGCTTCGCCGACAGTTGGTTCGTCCTTTCCGTAAACCTTTGGTTGTTTTCTCTCCGAAAATGATCCTGCGTTTACCGGCAGCTACTTCTACCTTAGAAGAAATGGCAAGTGGAAATTTCCAGGAAGTAATGGATGATCCGAATGCAAAAGTGGGTCAGGTAGATACGCTGGTTTTCTGTTCCGGTAAATTCTATTATGAAATGAAGGAAAAAGCAACGGAAATGGGAGTTGATAACATGGCTTTCGTTCGCGTAGAGCAACTCTATCCATTGCCTCAAAAACAAATCGATGCGATCATCGCAAAATACAATGCCAAAAACATCATGTGGGCTCAGGAAGAACCTGCAAATATGGGAGCATGGGCATATATCGCAATGAACCTTCGACACATTCCGTTTATTGGTGTGACACGACCGGCATCTGCTGCTGCAGCTGAAGGTTCTAAAAAATTACACGAACGCCGTTTGAAACAATTGTTCGCAGATGTATTTCAATTTGCATCTGTAGCAGCTAAATAAGATTATTACAAAACTAAAACCCATTCAATTATGTCAACAATCCTTGAAATGAAAGTACCAAGTCCGGGAGAATCAATTTCTGAAGTGGAAATTGCAACCTGGCTGGTTTCGGACGGTGACTATGTAGAAAAAGACCAGGCTATTGCAGAAGTTGATTCTGACAAAGCAACATTGGAATTACCTGCAGAACAGGCGGGTATTATTACTTTAAAAGCCGCAGAAGGTGATGTAGTAAAAGTTGGACAAGTTGTTTGTCTGATCGATACTTCCGCTGAAAGACCTGCAGGATCCGCTGCTCCAGTTGCAGAAGAAGCTCCGAAAGCAGAAGTGAAAGCTGCTGAAGCTGCACCTGCCCAGACAACTGCGGCACCTGCTGAAAAAAGTACTCCGGCTCCCAATCCGGGACCTGTAAACGATAGTTATGCAAAAGGAACTCCATCTCCTGCCGCTGCAAAAATAATGGCTGAAAATGGTGTTTCGGGAGCAAAGATCAACGGAACAGGAAAAGATGGACGCATCACAAAAGAAGACGTTGTTTCGGCAATGGCTGCAGGGATTCCGGCTGACGCTACCCAGGGATGGGGAGGAACCCGCGACCAAAACCGCGAGAAAATGTCTATGCTTCGTCGTAAGATCGCAGAACGTTTGGTATCTGTTAAGAACGAAACAGCTATGTTGACTACGTTCAATGAAGTGGATATGAAACCAATCATGGACTTGCGTACAAAATACAAAGACCAGTTTGCTAAATTCCACGATGTGAATCTTGGATTTATGTCCTTCTTCACAAAAGCAGTAACAGAGGCTTTGAACTTATTTCCTTCAGTGAATGCTCAAATTGATGGAAATGAAATGATTTTCCACAACTATGCTGATATCGGTATTGCTGTTTCATCACCAAAAGGGTTGATGGTTCCGGTTGTTCGGAATGCAGAACAAATGAGTTTGGCTGAGATCGAAAAAGAGATCAAACGTCTGGCTGTAAAAGCACGTGACGGAAAAATCACACCGGAAGATATGACAGGCGGAACGTTTACAATCACCAACGGTGGGGTTTTCGGTTCCATGATGTCAACACCCATTATTAACCCGCCTCAATCAGCTATCCTGGGAATGCACAATATCATTGAGCGCCCGGTAGCAATTGATGGGAAAGTAGAGATTCGTCCAATGATGTATCTGGCATTATCATACGATCACCGCATTATCGACGGGAAAGAATCTGTTGGATTCCTGGTGAAAGTAAAAGAAATGATCGAAAATCCGGAGCGAATTATATTCGGAGGAAAAGATCCTTATGCAGTACTTCTGGGATTATAAAATTCCACAAAATAATAGTAAAACCCGGTGTTAATTAACACCGGGTTTTTTATTTGATTAATTTATAACCGGTTGAAATCCAATTCGGAATAAATAAGTTACTTTCGCCACGCAACTAATTGTTAGATTCTAAAGTCTGACCATTAGAATTTAAACTATGTACTACTAATAATAACTTTTATGAAGTTAGTTACTACTATATCCATCTTTCTGATCGGGTTTTCTGCTTTGTGTCAACTTTCTGCTACAACCAGTTCGCAGCAGAATACCAATTGCAACGGAACCGATTGCAACTATTCCGGTCCCACGATTATGATCAATGAACTCATGATCAGTCCTTCCGTTAACGACGGTTCCATTTCGGGAGATGGTGGCGTCTCTACCGGAAGAGGTGAATGGATTGAACTTTACAATCCCAATCTTTGCGAGTCCATTGATATTTCCTGTTATTATCTGGGAAATGACACTCCCGAAGGAAACGGAGGTTTTGTCATTCCTGCCGGAACAATCGTTCCTCCCTCCGGTTTTTGTATGATCCGTGGAATGAATGTTCCACCCGTTCCATCCAATCTTCTGGTACAAAATGGCGGAAATGTGGTGGAAGTAGTGGTCCCTTACAATGTTTCTGATCCGGGGGTTTGCGTTGCAGGAACCCGTTTATGGTTCCCCAATGCCGGAGGTTGGTTTGCCTTTTACGATGCAAGTGGAGTTCCTCAGGACGCTGTTTCCTGGATAAGTGCCGCGAACACTGCCGGTACACCTTGTATTCCAAGTTTACCGGGCTGCACAAACGTTGCCTCCCTTCCCAGTTATAATGACATTCCTGCCAATCGGAAGAACTACCTGAATACGCCTGCTTCACTCATCCTGGGAAGTTCCGTGAGAAGATTCCCTGACGGAGGAGCATGGGATACGCAAGCCGCACCAACTTATGCAACTTGTAATGGTACATGCATTCTTGCAGGATCCTCATCATGCACCGGAACAGGAACAGTAAACGTTAGTGGCGGTACGCCTCCTTATACCTATGCATGGGATGATTCTCAAGTTCAAACCACACAAACAGCTGTTAACTTATGCGCCGGAACATATAATGTCACAGTTACCGATAATACAGGTGCCACAGAAATTTTTCAGGTCACTGTTACCGATTTCATTCCCACTGTATCCGTTGATTTACCGGCAGAGATTTGTGTAAATGCAAATCCGGTTGTAATAACAGTAAGTCCTGTAGCAACTGCGGGTCAGACCGGAACATTAAGTGGAACGGGTGTAAGTTCAGGGAACTTTGCTCCAAGTACTGCGGGAGTTGGTAATCATACGGTCACTTACTTCTTTGAAGATCAGTTTGGCTGCAGTAATTCAGCGAATGATGCCATCCTTGTAAATCCACTGCCAGTTGTTTCCATTACAAACAATCAATCTCCCTATTGTGTTTCAAATACTCCTGCGGGATTAATTTTGACACCTGCGGGCGGACAACTCACGGGGAGTGGTGTGGTGAATAACCAATTCATTCCTGCACAGGCAGGAGTTGGTACCTTTACTTTAACTTATACTTACCAGGATACAAACGGATGTTCCAATTCCACTACTTTAAACGTACAGGTAGTCAATGCAACTCCGGCTACATTAACGATACCTTCTGATTTGTGTATCGACGCCGATACGGTGACCATGCTGGCGAATCCCGCTGGCGGAAGTTTCCAAATTGACGGAATCGCTTCTTCCAATCAATTTATTCCGGCGAATGAAGGTGTTGGAAGTCATGCTATTTCCTACGCATTAACGGATGCAAACGGTTGTCTGACCAATGCAACCGGAACGATCCTTGTACACGGGTTACCGGATCTGCAAATACCATTGAGTACTGCTTATTGCTATGAAACAGGATTCCACGCTGTAAGTCCTGCTCCATCAGGAGGTGTTTTTACGGGCGATAATGTAACGGGTAACGGGATCAACGTCAATGGGGTCAATCCGGGAATATACACCGTTTCTTATGCCTATACGGACCAATTCGGATGCTCCAGTCAACTGGATGCGAACTATGCGGTTACAAGTCCGCTTTCACCAAGCTACGTATATGAAACAAATTGTTTTCAGGAAGCCACATTCGTTTCAACGATCCAGAATCCCAACTACACTTACAGCTGGAATATCGGGAGCATTTACACAGGCACCGGCACTTCCTATTACCAGACTTTCACAACTCCGGGTGCTTACTCTTTAATACTTACTGTTACTGATAATTACGGATGTTCCTATGATTCAGCCGGTACCATTGAAATTGCAGAAGGAATTAACATCGATGAGTTAGTAATGCCGAATATTATTACTCCCAACGGAGACAATGTAAATGATCAACTGGAAATGCCCGCTTTGTTGACAGAATGCTTCCAATATGAAGTTACGATCGTAAACAGATGGGGAAATATCGTTTACACTATGGACAATAATTCCAGCATTTTTGACGGAAGGAGTAAAAATGGAAATGATTTGAACGAAGGGGTTTATTTCTACTCCATTAAGTCAGATGATTTTGATTGCAACGATGAAAAATACAAAGGCTTTTGTTTCGGGAACATTACTATCGTCCGATAACCCTGAAGAATTCATTCAAATCTGATTGCTACAAAATAAAAGGCAGTGATAAATTTCAATCACTGCCTTTTCCCTTCTCAGCGTTTCATTGATCCAAATCTGTATACGAATAAAATAGAAATCCAACCCTTGGAGAGGAATATACGTTTCCTAGTTATTAGGTAACAAGAATCCCCATCCGGGCTCTTGTTAAATACATTTCCTTATTTTTGTTGTCAGATTCATTCAACTATGCGCATTCTATTTTTTATTGGTTTTCTTGCAGTACTAAGCTCATGCGGCGGAAACGCTCCAAAAGAACCTCAAAAAGAACTTTCGATAGATCAGCTATTCAAAAAATATCCTGATAGTGTTCCTATCCTCATCAAACATGGTAACCTGATGCTGGAGCGCTATGATTATGAAAAAGCACTTCAGGATGGCGCAAAGGCTTACCGGATGCAGCAATGGAATATTGATGCCCGGTTCTTGTATGCAAATGCATTGAACAACCGGGCAAACAGAACTGCGAGTGATGTGATGGCTGCCCAAACGCATTTCAAGTTTGTAGTCAAAAAAGATCCGAAAAATCCGGCGGCACTGGTTGCACTTGCTACTACCTATGCGCAACAGGGAGACAATGAAAAAGCATTCTATTATACCAATGAAGCTTTGCGGATCAATAAAAAATACCGGGATGCTTACATCCTGAAAGGAAGTATCTATTTAAGCCTGGATAATCGTGAACTGGCAAAATCATCCTATCAGACAGCAATCGATCAGGATCCGGATTTCTTTGCTGCTTATATTAAATTAGGCTTGATCTACCAGGAAGAGAGGAATCCTTTATGCATTCAGTATTTCATTACGGCAACTCAAATCAGGCCAAACAATATCGAGGCTCAGTATAACCTGGCATACGCATACCAGGATTTTGATAAATTGCCGGAAGCACAGCAAACCTATCGCGAGATGCTGAAGAAGGATCCCAAATTTACGCCTCCTTTATTCCAGCTGGGGTGGATCAAACAGTTCAAACAAAATGAGGTGGATAGCGCCATCTACTTTTACAACGAAACCCTTCAAAAAGAACCGCGTTACGTAGAAGCCTGGCACAATCTGGGACTCATCTATGAAACAAAAGGTGAAAAGTACCAGGCCATTCAGTATTACAGAAAAGCATTGAAATACAATCCTGAATTCACCATTTCAGGAGATGCTATAAAGCGTTTATCCAAATGACCCCAAAAAGGGCACTTCTTTTTCAAACAGGGATTGAAGGTCTGATCCCGGTCCTGGGATACTTTTACTGGAACTGGGATGCGAGTTTCATTCTTTTCTTCTTTTTAATTGACTGGATTCTTTTTTGGTCACTCAGTTTATTGAAAGCCCGCAAGCGCATTCAATTCAGTGGAAATGAATCCGAAAAAAAATTGGCGGGAAAACAATTGAGCATCGCTTTTTTATGCATTTTAAGCACTTCCCTGGCCGTTTATTTCATTCTCCCTAACATTCACCCGGTTTTTGACTGGAAAGAACGGGTATGGACCTTTTTAACTTATAGTGACATGGGAATTCAACAGGGACTTATTTTAATTCCCTTAATGGTTCTTAGCGGCTATTTGGCTTACAAACAGCAATTCCTGCTTCCGCAGCTTTACAGAAAATACCCGGTGAACTATTTCACTCGTGAAGGCGTAAAACAAGGATTGGTTCTTTCGTTCATCTTTGGAATAGTCTTACCTGTTTCTTACTTCGTAAATTTCCCGGATGAAGTACTGCTCTTTGGAACCGTTCTGGGTGTTATCGGCTATCGATTAATGACACGAAATAACCCGGCTTTTTAAGCATTCAGATAATTCGCAATTAAACGACCTTCTCTAATTCCTGGAAAATTACGCCATGTTCTTCCAATTCATCCAGGATCGGGTTATAAATCTCAGGCTTGATCGGAAGCAAAACACCTCTCTCCGAAATTTGATCCTGCAAAATCAGTTTAGCACAAATTCCAACAGGATATCCAACTGTTTTAGACATGGCAGTATGAACCTCATCTTCTCCCAGGTTCACCATGGAAGATTCTATGAATCGTTTTTCATTGTTGAGCAAATAGGTGAATTGATGCACCATCACCAGCATGTCTTTATCATTTGGCTCCAATACCCATTTAGCTACCAGGATCTTTTCAAGGATGTCAGCTGCAGTTGCATTCTTCAACCCCAACTTGGTGGTCCCGTCAAATAATCCCAGCCACTCGAATCTGGAAATATCTTCTACCCCCATTTCTTTGCAGGCATTGAGCCATTTCTGTTCAACCGGCGTTTCCTCCTCAAACGGAAGAAAAGCATTGATAAACGTTCTTGGTGTAAAATCCTCCGAATCGGGAAGGACCAAATGATCATCTGTTAATCCCAGTTGGACGAAAACATTCCAATGTTTGCAGAATCCAGGTCTGCGAAGTGTTCCCCGGTAAATCGTTGGAATTTCATCCAGTCCATAGATCTGACGGTACGACAGGGAATCCCTATTTGCATATCCGTCAAAATCGCCATAACCCTCTACGGAAATATGGTCCAAACGGGTAAATACCTGGTTGGATGGAATGTATTTGTATTGATGCCTGTCGATATAACAAGCAGTTCCGCCCTGACCCGCTAAAATAACGTTTCGTGGATTCCAGGTAAATTTATAGTTCCACGGATTGGTATCGCTTTCGGGAGCTATCAACCCCCCGCAATAAGATTTAAATCCCGTAATTTCTCCTCCCTGATTCTTGATTGAATCGATGATCCGCATGGCACTCATGTGATCAATTCCCGGATCAACGCCCATTTCATTCATGAAAATCAGGCCTGCATCTTTCACCTGATCATTCAACGCACTCATTTCAGGGGAAATGTAAGAAGGTGTGATCAGGTTTTTCTTAAGTTCCAAACAATCTTTGGCAATCTCGAGATGAAAACGTGCGGGTAACATAGAAATAATCAAATCCGCTTGTTTAAGCTCTTCCCATCTCTCAGTTTGATCCAATGCATTAAACGAAAGTGCTACCCCGTTTGGGTGACCTGCCAATTTTCCTTTTACTAAATCCAATGATCGGTCAACCACACGCAGCTGCCAATTGTTTTCCTTAGCTTGTTCCAATAAGTACTTAATCAGTGTTGACGCAGAAAGACCGGCACCTAAAAGCAATATTCGTTTCATAATCATTAAATCTATCCACGAAATTAACGGAATTCACTGAATTCAGATAGCGAATTAACCTTATTTAAATTGAAAAGCTAAATAAGCTGTGCAAAACAAAAAAGCCCCTTAAAAAAAGAGGCTTTGTGTTCAATATTTCAAAAAATGATATTATTTCGGCAGTTCAGAAAGCTTATATGATTTCCCATGCATGGAGCTGGTTACTTTGAACCAAAGACCTCCACAGTTACTTCCATCCAATTTCTTAAGTTCTGTTCCTTCACTATAACTGAATCCTTTGGATGCACCTGCGCTGATGTAGTTATGACCACCATTCACGCAATATTTATACTCAGAAGATGAGTCATTGATAACTTTAAACTCAATATTGCTAAGTACTTTCGCCGAAGACGCTGCTTCCGATGAAGTAAATGACTGAATTCCTAATGCTCCAACAAAAACCAATGTTGCAAATGCAGAAATTTTGATTAGTTTTTTCATAGTAAAAAAATTTTGTCTATAAATATATGAAAACTGAAATTAAAAGGCCAGATAAATTTATTCGGTTGCGTCTGCCGCAAACATTAACACCAATTTTCCTGAGGAATCGTAAATGTTAAATACGTGTTCTGCAAAATCAACAGTTAATCCCCTGCTTCCAAGTATCTCCATAAAACGTCTTTCAGTACCCGCAACCAATTCATCCGTGCAAGCCATCTTAGTAGAAATAACGTCTGAGAAAGCTACGGTATTTCTTGTCGTGGACATACTCCCGGAAATGCGGTTACAACCATTACTTCCGGTAAATGAATTATTCGACATATCCATTTTCAAAGCCGCGTTGGAATTTTTAACGGATACCCCATCCATCTGGATCAGCTTTAAATTTCGCTCATTGAAGTAGTTCCAGGGCGTTTTCTCTGGTCTTCCGCCTCCGTTTGTTGCTGCAGGGTCCTGAGGAAGCGGTTTCGTACCTGTTTCAAAAACAAATACTTCTTTCTTTTTGGATTTCCAAACCATTCGGTTTTCTTCCTGTGAAATTTTGAATTTTTTATCCGAAATAGATTTCAAAAACTCGTCTTCAACAGCCATTTGCATATCCGGACAAGCCATTTTTGTTGCCGCTCCCGATTTCACACAAATTTTACTTTTCTTCCGGTTCATTTTGACGGAAGCCGTAAAATTATTGCATCCGCTTTTCCCTGAAATCTTTTGAAATGTACTGTCGAAACTGAACACAAGATCTGCATTCACCACCTCTTTTCCATTCATGCGGATTACCTTATAATAAATACCTTCACTTCCGCTGATCATAGGTGTTACGGAAATCACCTTATCCAATTTGTATAGATACCTGGATAAATCCTGTGGAACGGGCTCCGGCCTTTCTGTTTCGATTACATCAATGACATACCGGTTTCCGGGAACATACTCAAATCCCTTAATCCGCTCATAGAACAATTCCCAGGTTTTGGATCCGTCTTTTTGGACCTGGAAACAAGTTTGAGCCATCATACGGCGGCATGGAACGCATTCCTCTTTTATCGTCATACGGATTGTCTTCTGTCCAAATGTTGTTTGAGCAAGTAACAAGATCATTACTATACCTATGCTTTTCATACCATTCATTTTATCCTCAATTTACAAATTTGCTGCCAAACTTTCAGACAGCTGTACGAATATAAAAAAAGCTCCCCGAAGGAAGCTTTTTTTTATGGAAGTTTATTGATTACTCAATGACCAATTGTTTCACCAAAGAATTCTGATTACTCTTATCCAAAACGCGAACAAAATAAGTTCCTTTCTTTAAATCGCGAACAGACAATACATAGCCGTTCTCGTTCATATCCTGTGTCATAACCGTGCGACCTGAAATATCTATGATCGAAATTGTTTTCGATCCTTCAGACTCACAATGAATGGTTACCTGGCTGGAAGCCGGATTCGGATACAGGACCATTTCAGTGTCCTCCGTATTTTCAGCCAAACCTAATATACACACTTCATTTACCGGACTTCCGTCGCAGTAATTAATAGGATAAAGGTTAGCCGTTTCTGAAGGAACATTTTCAGGTTGAAGTGCCATATTGGTACAGCCTAATTGTTCCACCAGGAAATCTCTTACGAAATTTGCCGTTGTGTCCATATAAGCAATCTGTGTGGCATTTGTTCCGGCATAAGGAACGTGCGGTGCACCGCGGAATGTATACAATTTATGCGGGTGGCTCAAAGCACAGCTTCTTTCGATCAGCATACGGCTTCCATCCAGGTACATAATCGGAACTCCCGGATTTACCAGGCCGCGATTGTATTTTACGGTTGCATCTGCTGTACCGTGAATCGATACCAAAGGAACATCACCGGCTTCTAACCAACTGTAACGACCCAGTGCTCCGCATAAATTGATAACTCCCGCAACTTTTGCAGAGTAACCCGGATTGCCGCTTGCACCTTCCATTCCGCCAAGCGCAGCAAGTGCCGATGTACCGATGTAATCCTGGATCTCACAAGCCTGGTCCAGATATCCTACATGGAGTGCAGTAATTGCCCCTGCAGAACTTCCACCGATGAAAATACGTGTAGTATCAATCTTGTAAGCATTCGTTGTTGCTCTGTCTTTGTAAAAGAAACGAATGGAAGCTTTTAAATCCTGCGTCGCACGAAGAACGGCTTTAATCGCATTCACGGAATCAACAGGGAAAAACCCCAGGCGGTAGTTGATGGATGCACAGGCATATCCTTTTTTCGCAAAGCGATTGGAAAGTTCCTGAACATCTACATCTGTTTTGGTACCAAACTGGAAACTTCCTCCATGCACCCAGATAATTAAAGGGCGCGCCACGGAAGTATCCGCATCGGGTTCATAAAAGTCTAAGGTTAATGAGGTTGTTGCACCCGAAAAAGAGGTATTCGACCCGTAAACAATATCACTCGTAACGTTTACGTTTGAATAAACATCGCTGGCATATCTTCCGCTCTGGCAAGGCGTCTGCCCAAAGGCAGCAGAAGATAAAACAACGGATAGTAGGAAAGTAGAAATTTTCATGTGTTGTTTATTTAAATTATGGGAATATAATGGATGGATAATTGACAGCATTGACTGACGGGATCTTGGCTTTGTATTTTTCATTCAAAGCACGTATGAATTCATTGGCAACTAGTGCATTTCCTCGTGGATTGAAGTGAATCCCGTCCAGGGAATAAGCTCCTCCCGAAACAAATTTCGCACTCATGGTAACACCATTGTAGACGATACCCGTTTGTAGTTTCTTCACGATCTCATTGGGTTTGGCCAATGCCAAATTGTAATTGTTAGCGATCGCTGTAATCGCTGCATTATACTGAGCAATCAACCCTCTGATTTCCGTTAACTCATCCAGTGTTAAAACCAGTTCATCTCTAAAAGGAAAAACAGAGCCCATTGAATTGCATTTCACAGAATCCAAAGGAGTACTGAGCAAAACCAATTCTCCAGCTACCATGTGCCTTACATTAAACGCACCAGCTCCCGGATCCTGGATCATAAATCCGTTGGGGCCTTCCTGGAAAGAGATTCCAATCGGATTGTAGATTGTATTCAATGAGTTGACCTTATCCGGTGTCAGATTTAATCCGTTCCATGGAATGGTTGTAAAATATGGCATTTCAGTAACATCCGGAATCAGGGAAACAACACCTTTTCTACCGTTCGCTGTCAATGAAATTACAATCTGTTCATACGCAGCACTGAAAGTTGCAGGATTAAGTGCCAAACCGCTACTTGCACCATTCTGGGCATACTGCAGGATATCTTCAGTTCCCACAAACAAAGCAAAACAAGTAGGATCTGAAGCCAAAGCATCACCCAAAACACTTGCATTCGTTGAAGAACTCATGCGAGCGAAAAACGGATTGAACATCCCATAAGACGGGACATTCACAGTTGTTACCGTCATCCCCGGAACACCAAAATTTCCAAAGTGCTGGCCCGCAACATATACATTTGCTCCAAGAGCCGATACATCACCACTCGGTGCAAAACGAACCGGCGATAAGGAAGTAACTCCCAAGCAGTCTGTTTTGTAACCCAGTTTTAAACGGGACATTCCCGAAGCGTTTACACCAACAGATCCCTCCGGCATATAAGGTTGATTGAATGCGGTACCCCCAACTTTCTGCAGTTGGTTACTTATCAGGTTAGCAATGGAATACTGCTGACCCTCGTAGTAAAGCGCATCATCCATGTAACCAGCCGTATGTGAACCTCCGATCATGACAAAACGAGACGTATTGATCTCACCCGCCGATGTTTCAGGAGTTTTGTATTTGGGTTTGCATGCACTCAGAGTAAGAGTTCCTATTCCGATAGCTAACGGAACCAATATGCTTAAAACTTGTTTCATTTTCTTACCATTTATAACTTAATCCAATTCCCGGGGAAATTGCGATTGTAGTGAATGTTCCGCTTAAGTTTGTTTCCAGGTTTCGGTCCGTGCGATTGATATAGGTGTAGTAGAAAGAGACATCTGCATTGAAATGCTCATTGAATTTAAAGCCCAAACCGGCGGTTCCATAAATGCGGTTACCATCCGGAGATTCAGGCGTCACGTATCCGGATTGTACCGGGGAAAATCCATATCCGCCACCCAGGCGAACGGCGATCATTTCTGATGTCTTGAAATTTGCACCGCCTCTGAAAGCAATAATATTTTGGTACTTTCTGGCAGATTTCGTATCGGCCAAACTTGCCGTATTGGACTCATAATCGAAGGCCAGCGTGTCATAGGCTTTCCAACCCACATAGTTAATGTCCAGCACAAACTGCCATTTCTTCCCCGTATCATAAGAAACTCCAAGGGTTAGAACACTTGGCAAGGGAAGCGAGGAAGTAAACCGGCCGTCCGGAAAATTGGCACTCAATGATTCCGGAACGGTGAATTCAGCATCTCCTTCTTTCACTTTCATGGAAACTTTTGAGCGATAGGTCAACCCAAGGGAAAAGTGTTCGTTTACTTTCGCGGTTAAACCCAGGTTATAACCAAAACCTAGTGCCTTACCGGTCAATACTGCACGCCCGTATGTTCCGTCTGCCGATTGAACAGGAATATCTTTCTGCAGATCAACGGATCCGGTGGAGATCACAAAACCCGCCCCGAAGCCAAAATGTTCATTGATCTTATAGGAAACCGTCGGTTGGAAATAAATGGCCTTCAACGACAATTTTGTCAGGGCAAATCTTCCGATCCAGGCATCTTCGTATTGAATGGTACTGCCGAAAGGAGTATAAACAGCCAATCCGACTTTAAGAGACTCCATTTTTTTAAAGCCAAAAAGCGCATAACCTGAAAACGGAGTTCCCATGGGGGATTTTGTGCGGTACCCTTCTCCTGAAGCAGAATCTACAAATAAAGTATTCGCGAATATGGGAGAAAACCCGGCGTTAATTTCATTCTTCTTCACAAATGCAACACCACCCGGATTGTAAAACAAGGCCGAAGCATCTTCCGAAAGTGCAGTTCCTGCGAGCCCCATTCCCTGTTGCTTTTGTCCTTGAAAATTCACCTGGAATCCCTGCGAATGAAGAGAAAATACAGCCAAAAGACTGCAAAAAAGTAGTATTAATTTATGCATAGTTGATAGAACGAAAATGCGTTTGTGGGCATTAAGATAGCAAAAATCTATGAGCGCACAACATATTTAACACTTGTACTTACCACTTCCGGAATTCATTTATTTCTTTGAACAGATTCATTAAAACAAAATTCAGTTCCAAATTGATTTCCTATATTGCATTACTAATGAATCAATTATGAAAGGACTGTCTTTAATTTTTATAGGGGCGCTGTTGAGTTTTAACTCCGAAGCACAAAACCTGGCAAACCAACCGAAAGGAAGTTATGGTGGTGATGGAAAAAATGCACCGAATCTGCAGTTGAATGAGAATCACACATTCATCTATACCGATTTGACCAAAGCATCCAAACCCATTGTTGCAGAAGGTACCTGGACTTTGGAAGGCGATGAACTTATCTTACAATCCGATTCGAAAGTACGTTTAAACAAAAAATATACGGTGACCCGCGAAGGAATGTGTGTTAAAACCCGGAAGAATTTTGCATTCTATACCTTGTGTAACTGCAAATTCTAAACACTTATCTCAGCATATTCAGATGACCGGTGAACACTTCGTATCGGTCATCATCCAGGCTTTTAATTCGGATGGTCCAGGTGTAAATCCCTGCCTGAACTAATTTACCCAGATAAGTTCCGTCCCAGCCTTTGTTCACATCGTGGGATTCAAACACCGTTTCCCCCCAGCGGTCAAAAATTGTGAAGGAATAGTTTTGAGTATCATAGCCTGCGGTGATTACCGGGGCAAACACGTTGTTGAATTCGTCCCCGTCCGGGGTAAACGTATTTGGAACATAGATGATCTTATTGTCCTTCACCGTAATAATCAGCGATACGGCGTCTGTGCATCCGTTTGAGCTCGTAACAGTTAAAGTAACCGGATAATTTCCCGGGACCTGCGGAAAGGTATGGCTCGGATTCTCCAGGTTGCTGTTATCTCCATCCCCGAATGTCCAGAAATAACTGTCGCCGTTCACTGAATGATTGTGGAACTGCGCGGTGGTCTCTGTCTGAGGAAGCACTTGCGGACTGGCATTGAAAGCAGCATCCGGAATCGGGTAAACTTCAATGTAATTGGTGTTTGTGGTACTCGATGAACATCCGTTGACCGTATTGGTCAGCGTTACAGAATAAGTTCCTGCTGTGAATGTGTGCTCTGCAGTTCCGATCGTAGTTGCTGTTGTATTATCTCCAAAATCCCAGGTTGAAGCATTCACTGCAGGATCAGAAGTAAAATGCACGGTCACCGGGCTGCAGCCGCTGAAAATATCCGCTGAAAAATCAGAATCCGGTAAAGGGTTAACCACCATGTCCATGGAATTCGTTCCGCCACAACCTTGTGTGTGGACATAGGTAAGGGTATGCGTTCCTGCGCCTGCCGCAATTGGGTCAAAAACCCCTGTTGGATCTGTAATTCCGTTGCCTGACCAGGTTCCTCCGGGAATATTCGCTGATAAATTTGCAGGTGCTGCCGTATTTTCACAGAAAGGACCCGCTGGAGTTAAAGTCGGTATCGTTGCATTGTTCACTGTAATCGATAGGGTGGCTATTGTAGCACACTGTCCGGCATCCGGTGTAAACGTATAGGTTCCCGAAGCAGTATTATTGACCGTTGCGGGAGACCAGGTCCCAGAAATTGAGTTCGTAGAAGTTGCCGGTAAGACCGGGGCAGCATCACCCGAACAAATTGCCGGAATTGGAGTAAAGGTCGGTGTTGGCTGTGCACCTGTAACAATGGCTACTGTAACAGGTGCAGCGCATGGATTTCCACTTGGAGTGAAGGTATAATTCGCCGTTCCTGCCACAGCAGTGCTCACCGTTGCCGGAGACCAGGTTCCGCTTACTCCGTTATCGGAAGTAGTTGGTAAAGCCTGTGGTGCTGCATTCAAACAGTATTGCGGATGCGCCGGGAAAGTCGGGGTGATTGAATTATTGACTGTAACGGAGATATTAACCGGTGTAGCAGTACATTGTCCCGCATTCGGTGTGAATGTATAGGTTCCGGATGTGGTATTGCTGATCACATTCGGCGACCAGGTTCCCGTAACAAGCGGAGCATTGGTCTGAACCGGGAATGCAGGTGCGGGCTGACCGGAACAAAAAGCCGGTACAGCTGCAAAAACAGGAGTTACTCCGGCGCTCACGTTAATGGTTGCTGTTTCCACAGAAGTACACCCCGTTGCAGAAGTGGCATTCAATATGGCCACATAGGTTCCCGGAGTTGCATACGTTACAGAATGCGGTCCCGGTCCTGTTGCATTGGCTGGTGTTCCGGATCCGTTTACAAAATTCCAGCTAAGTGCATTATAACCTGTTGAGGTACTTCCGTCCAGAGAAACAGGATTTCCCGCGCAAACGGTAAAAGGTCCGCCGGTAATATTCGGATTTGGACCGGCAAAAGTTCCCGTTCCTCCCCAGTTCAATGTAAAACCATTGGTTGCATTAGTATTGTTAATAAGGACTGCATAACTCGTTCCTGCAGTCATATTCAATTGCTGCACATACCCGTCTTCAATTCCTGACCATCCGATCGCCTCGTTCTGGTCCGTGGAAGTGGCATTCAATCCCGTACCCCCATTCGGACCGGTGAAAGAAGTTGCCGAACAACGGATTGCCGTTCTTGGGCCGCATGGATTTGCCGTACTTAATTGAAAAACAATAAAGTCAATGTCGTCTATTTGATTTGCGGGGATAATGTCCATGGTTAAAGTTCCCGCAGTCTGGCAAGTCCAGGTATACCACACCGAGTTGGTCTCAAAAATCCCGAAACCGGACAAACAGGTTCCTGCATTCTCATTGTTATTGATTCCCCCGCTTGTCAGGTTCGTCACACTGATCGAATTCTGACTGCACAATATTCCTGCACCTCCGCAATCTGCAGATGCTGTAGGAGGCGGCGTATAATTATTGATACACAACTGGAAAGAACCACGCTGCGCAGCAGTAGTACTGATCCGGATCAGGTAAGTATTTCCCTGTACCAATCCGGAATTAAACAACTGTGAATCGGGAGAACCCCCGGACCCGTTAGTACATCCTCCGGGAAGTTGATTCAAGATACCCGAACAAGTTCCCGAATAAATCGCAATACGTGGCTGCATCATGCCTGCTCCATTGATAGAAATCAGTACATTGGTTCCGGTAGCAACAAAGGAAAACCACACATCCGAAGTGGCCGTAGCTGTCCAGCAGGAACCTACAGCAAATCCGCTTGCTGTTGAACCGGTGCTCGTATATTGGGTTGCAGATGAACAAAAGTTCGTGACATTTGTCAATGGCAGTGCAGTAGCACAATCGTCTCCCTGTGCCATTGCCCCATGAGAGAGGAATAACAACGAAAGGAATAAAAAACATTGGGAAAGAAACGGAATACCAGTTCCTTTGCCAGCGGCTTCATCCGATAAAAACGGGGGTGGATTTTTCATCGATTTCAGTAATAATGCAGAAGATTAGCTTCTTCTTTACTATTAACGAAATCGCCGGTGATAGGTTGCTTTGTCAGCGGGTTTTAACAGAACTACTCCTTCACGAATTTCGTTCTCGAATGACCGGAAACCACAAAATAAACTCCCGGTTCCAATTGGGAAATATCGACGGGTTCATTCTCAGAAATAGTTACCGAATAACATACTTCACCAAGTAAATTGATGATGCTCACTTTACCTTCTGACATCGGTGATTCTATAAAAAGAATATCACCTGCCGGATTCGGATAAACCTGTATCATTCTTAACGGGTCGTTTTCACCTAAACCGGCTGTCGAAAGAGCACCTTCCTGCTGGATCAAAACAGAGTCTTTGAAGCTTCCTGCAGTAACAATAACAAAGGCTGAGCGCGGAGCAGTATTCGTGTTCTCTGAAATGACTGCATTGAACGAACCATTTCCCAATCCACCTGCAGGCGATGCAATAACCCAGCTTTCTGTTGCCGATACTGACCAGGAACTGCCGGTATAATAATACACATTTATTGCAGCTGATTGTCCGGATGCCGGCGCTGAAATCGTATCCGGATCTGTTTGTAAGGGTGAAGCCAACTGTTTCACGATGATTGTATCCGTATCGTTTGCATTGGAAATATAGATTGCTGCATAGCGGATAGCACCATTGTTTACAGAAGCACTGAAACTACTCCCATCCTGCCAGGTGAAATAACCTTTAGTTCCTGAAATCACATTCAAATTCAGCCACGTTTCGGAAGCATTCATCGTCCATCCCAATTTCGAACTGAATTCAATGCTGTTATTCATACTTGCAGATGCAGGAATTTCAATCGTGTCAGCAGCAGTCTGCAAATCCCCGGACATTGGTTCGATCCCAAAAATGTAATTGGTCGGTGTGAATGTTCCGGCAGGATTCGTAACACTGCTTATGTCATAGTACCCGTTGTAGGTGCCGCTCCAACCGAAGTTCAGGTGGAATTGGTCCGAACTGTTGTATCCGTCAATTAAATAAAAATGACTTCCACCCTTTGCAAGGACAGGTCTTCCGGCATCCAGTTCTGCTTTGATGGCATCTATACGTTCCGCTAAAGTTGGGAAAAGAAAGTTAGCAGATGGTTTCATACGCGGGGAATAAGCAAAGAAACGTTTCATGGCATCCGGAGCAAAAAACGAATTGGAACTCGTCCCACTCCATTGCATATCTACCGCTACACCGATTTGGTACAACAGTTTAGCTACTTCGGAATTCGCAGATGTGACATTATTGGGCATCAGCGCATAATTGTAAGTTTGAACATCAAAATCCACACAGTGTGATGCGTTCATATCGTTGCAGTAATTCCCTCCGAAAGTCTCCGAAGGATAATTGTAATACTTGCAAATCTGCCCGATAGCCGTGGAATTACAACCGGTATATGCTTTGCCACAGGAACCACCCGAACCCACTGTTGGACAGCTATCATTGTAGTAACATGTTTGATTCCAGGTTGTAGGAATAAAGGGTGCCACCTGGGATATGCTTATAAATGAGGCAAGAGCCGCAAACATCGAAAGCAGTAGTTTCATAAGTAGTTTTTTATAAGATGTAGCTTTGCTTAAAGGGTTGGAAAAAATAATCGATTACTCCGGCATAAATCATTTATTGAAGGTATTCAATCGCAAAGTAACTACCCAGTTGCGTCCCGGTGAGCTGATATTCGATGAAAATGTTCTGTAATTTACATCCAGGATGTTTTCGCAGGCTGCCTGAACCGAGAAAAATTTATTCATCTGCCAACCTACTTTCGCATTGAAGGTGATCCAGCCGGGCATCCCGTCCACGGTTGCAAAAGGAAGATTATCTTCACCACTATTGGAGTAATCCTTTAATCTCTTCCATCCATTGTAAATACTGTAAACTTCGATTCTGAAATTTCTGATTATTTGCTGGATACTGGTTTTTCCATAGAATGGAGGAATATGGTCCAACGGTTGTTTGGTCCCGTTGAATTCCAATTCGCCTTTTGTGTAGGTGATTGTAGAAGTGAAAATGGTGTTTTTAAACGGCTGGTATTTTAAGGTCCCTTCGAATCCATAAATACTTCCTTTATTTGCGTTTTGGGCATAAAATACGTCTACATAATTGGTGTTATACAGAATGGTGTCACTGCCGTTAAAAGTGCCTGGCAATACCGCTATCAGATTATGAATGAAAGTATAATATCCTATTGCTGTAAACTGAAATTTGTCGTTGAATCTAAATCCGGTTGAAAATTCAGTAGAATAGGCATACTCCGGTTTTAGGTCCGGATTTGGCATCACCAGTTTACCTTCCGTGTTACCTGTTTCAATCACTGATTCAAATACTTTTGCCAGATCATCGATGTTCGGAGATCTAAATCCGGATGATTCCGAAAGTGCGAAACGCAGCCATTTAGTGGGAGTATAAACTAACCCCAGATTTCCATTCACGGCAAAATTGGAAACATTTGTATTGTCAAAAGGGAATGGGAAAAATGCTTTGCTGTCAAATTTTGCTTTCAGATTGACATAATTTGCGCGAATGCCGCCGTTCAAAATCCATTTATTATTCAGATGCCATGCATCAGCAATATATGCTGCAAAATGAAGCATACTTGAGCCTCCATCCGGGTAACGCGTATCTAAATCTCCGGTGGTATCTGTCAGGATGTCTTTTACAAACGCATTAGATCGTACTCCGTTATATCCTCCGGAAATTCCATACCTTAACTCTTGTTTAGCTATTACTTTTTCGAAATCCAATAACAGGGAACTGACTAAAACCTGTTCAAAACGGTTATTCAACAGGGATGAATTTAAATCGCGGTCATGCCTGCTTTCCTTCACCAATTGCTGACTAACAATCACTTTAAACTGATCAAATGCTTTTGTTTTTTTGGAATAATTCAATTCATAACTGGCCATTGTTCTCAGTTGAGGGCCATAGTACCATTCCGCAAACCGGGGGATTCCATTCTTAGTCTGTGTTAATCGATCATATCTTGAAATATTCGATGAATTAGAGAATTGAAGGTTCAGTTTATGTTCTATAAATTCATTTTGTTTGAAGCCAATTTTTTGCAGCACATCATATTGAAAGTAACCGGAACCGATTTGCCTGTTTTTGTTCGGATTCTCGAATACTGAATCCTGATCATTTACCCGCTGAACGTAAAAGTCCCTTTCTCCAAATCCGGGATAACGCGAAGACCGATTTCTTCCCTGCATCAAATCACTGAATTGAGAATAACTAATACTGGTTACGGATGACCATCTTTTCGAACCTACAATTAAAGTTGAATTAGCGGAGAATCCATTGGCAGCTGAAAAATACCTTCCATAGGTTCTTGATTTCACCAATAAACCTGAATCATTGGAATATTCCGGTGATTGCGTATAAAAATGCATTACTCCACCCAAAGCATCCGATCCATAAATGACGGATCCCGGACCGTAAACCAATTCCACTTTTTCTAAAGCAGCCTGGTCAATTGTTATGACATTTTGCAAATGTCCGCCACGATAGATCGCATTATTCATAGGAACCCCATCCACAATCAACAATACTTTATTGGTTTCGAAACCCCTTAAAATAGGTGACCCGCCGCCAAGCTGGGATTTTTGCACAAAAACATTTCCGGTACTCGCCAATACATCTGCACTATTGGATTGGCCCAATTCATCCAGTTCCGTTTTTCGAATGACTTCAATTCTTTTGGACACATCCTTTTTCTTTTCAACGAATCGACTCGCCGAAATAACCTCTTCATCCAAATCAATCACTTTTTCGGTCAGCCAGACAGTATCCAGTTTGGCTATTTCATCCCCCTGAACTTCAACACTCAGATAGGTTGCATGATCAATGAATAGTTTATTGTTTCTATCTATGTTATTTAAGCTGCACTGACCTTTTTCATTCGAAATCCCTTTTATTATTCCATTTTGGGAAAACCGGACACCGGGAATGGGTTGTTTATAGAACTGATCAAGAACTGTAATGTTTTGAGCATTACCAGTTGTGAAGAAAGTAAGCAGTGCTATGGTTGTAAGCAAATTTAACCTGGTGCGGACTGCCTTTTGCCAAACCGTCGTGTTTTTTAAGCTTTCCATTGGAGTAATTAACTGATTGTGATCTCTTGATTGACGTGATTACTTTGCATTGGTTACTTTCCGATACAAAACTTACTGAAAATATTTGCCAGCAAGTCATCTTCAGAGATCTGACCGGTAATGCTTCCCAACCAGAACATGGCCTGGCGGATATCCATGGCCACAAAATCTCCGGTAATCTGGGTTTCCAGTCCCCATTTCGCTTTTTCAAGTGAATCCTGTGTTTTCTCCAAAGCATCCAAATGGCGGGCATTGGTGACGATGGTGTCGGATTGCGTGTTGAAAGATCCTAAAATTTGTTGAGACAACCAGGATTTTAATTCAGAAATGCCGCTGCCGTTTTTCGCGCTGATCGGCAGGAAGGGTGTTTCGAATTCCCAAGGTGCATTCAATTGGTCCGAACGCAGATCGTATTTGTTTCCGATCACCAAAAAGTGTGCTCCCGGATGTGCCTGGGCTTGTTCGTCTGCCCAACGGCCTGTTTCCTCGGAACTCATGGATAAATGTCCTTCCTGAGAAGCATTGTTTCCACTAAAATCACTCAGCATCAGAACTATTTTGGCCTGTTTGATCTTATCCAGTGAGCGCTGAATCCCTAAGGCTTCAATTTCTTCTGCCGCTTCTTCACGGATTCCGGCTGTATCGATCAAACGGAACAGGATCCCGTCAATGTTCAGGGTTTCTTCAATCACGTCACGGGTTGTCCCCGCAATGTTGCTCACAATGGCCCGGTCTTCACCCAAAAGCTGGTTCAGCAAAGTGCTTTTCCCGGTATTTGGCGCACCCACTATGGCAACCGGTACACCGTTCTTTAACACATTCCCCAATTCGAATGATTGGATCAGGCGACGGACATAGGCCAGCACTTCCGTTACCAAAGCCAGTAGCTCCGTCCGGTCGGCAAACTCCACATCTTCTTCCGCAAAATCCAGTTCCAGTTCCACCAGGGAAGCAAAATGGATCAGTTTTTCGCGTAAATCTCTCAATTCATTGGAAAAAGAACCACGCATTTGGTTCATGGCCACTTCGTGCGAACGCGCAGACTCTGAAGCGATGAGGTCGGAAACTGCTTCGGCCTGGCTCAAATCCATTCTTCCGTTGAGGAAAGCGCGCATCGTAAATTCTCCCGGTTTTGCCAGTTCACACCCATTCGCCAAAAGCAGGCGGATAATTTCCTGCTGAATAAATACCGAACCATGACACCCTATTTCAACCGTATTTTCTCCTGTAAAACTGCGGCCTTCATGAAAAATTGTCGCTACCACCTCATCCAGGACAGAACCATCCGTCTGTTTCAGACGCACAAAATGCGCACTATGCGATTCTGCCTGCTCAAATGATCTGCCGGCAACTTGTGACAAGATCGAAATGGCATCCGGACCGGATAAGCGGATCAGGGCAATAGCGCCCATTCCCGGAGCGGTGGATAACGCACAAATGGTTTTTGAGGAAAAGTTCATGACACAAAGTTACATAATAATAAAAATGCAAAAACCCGTAGCCACGCGATTAATCGCGTGGCTACGGGTTTTATTAGTAAAAATAAAAATCTCTTACTCCTTCATAAATGCCTTCACAGAATTCCCTCCTTCATGTTCGATCATCAAAAAGTATTTCCCGCTTTCCAAAAAGCTTACGTCCACAGTTGAAGAAGTTCCTGAATTGGAAAGAACGGTTCTACCGGCAAGATCTATGATAGCTACTCGCTGAATACCCTGCAATTCGCCGAAGTTCAGGGTCAGTTCCGTGTTCACCGGGTTTGGATACAGTTCAAAATCACCGAAGGATGCTTCTTCCAATCCGGCACAGCTTTCAACAGTTACCGTGAAATTGGTAGTGTCTGTGCACCCTGCCGAAGATGTTCCCACAACCGTATAAACCTGGGTCGATGTAGGAGTTGCCGTTACATTCGCACCGGTTCCACTACTCAATGACCCGGTAGGGGCCCAAGCGTATGTGTCAGCACCAGTAACTGTCAATGAAGCTGAGTTTCCACTGCAAATTACTGCATTCGCCGGAACTGAATTCACAGAAATTACAGGTTTAGCAACAAACGTGAGATTTGTTCCGTTATCTGTTCCGATTGTAGCCGGATCCGATGCATCCACACGAATCCGGTATCCAGCCCCTGGAGGCGTTCCGTTTGGAATATTTGCTATCAGGTTAATTGCGCCCGTAGAAGTAGAAGTCAAGGTTCCAACTGCAGTTGGAGAAGCGAAAGAACCACTGCTATTTGACAACTGAACAGTGTATATGTTTCCGGCATTTACTGTTCCTGTAACGGTAGTTGGAACACTAATCGATATGCTCTCCAAACAATACGTTGTCGGTAAAATTGCTCCCGTGCTTACCGTTGCAACTGCTCCGGAAGTTCCGGTGACTTTCACTTCGTCAATTGAAAAAGCAGGATCATCTCCAATTTCCGCATCGGTATTAAACCATCTGAACCTGAATTTGAGTTGTGCCTGATTGTCCCATGCCGGTAGAGAAACGGATTCCAATGTCCAGGTTGATACCCCCACATAATGTGTTGCTGTTGGTATCCAGTTAACATTATCTGTTGAATATTCCAGTGTTCCATAAGCTTCCACCGCATCGCCTGCCGCAAGGTAATAGAATGACAATGTAACTGTATTGTAACCGGATGTGACGATTGGATTAGCAGATTGAACCGTTCTGTTTGATGCCGAAGCAGCATCAAATGTTGCATTGCAAACACTTAAAAAAGTGCAGGTGGCATCGCTGTAAATATGAAGATACGCCGAATTTGGACTATTGGTAACAGTTCCCGGCTGACCGGGCGTGTCTTGTATAAAAGGCGTAAATCCGGATGCAAAAACATTGTTTACAATCCATTGATTATCACCCGTACCACCGTTTAAAGTCCAGTTTCCCGCACCGGATTCAAAATTGTCCTCGAAAAGAGTTGTTTGCGAATTAGCTGATAAGCCCATGAACAGGGCTCCACATAGTAATAGTTTATTCATAGTAGCAATTTAATGTCCCGCAATTTAGGACACTAACTTCTAAAATCCAAACTTGTTATTTTGTTAACGCAATATGCATCAATCATTTAACTTTTAACCACCGTTATAAGTCTCGTCTTTTCAGGATGAAGTATGTTAATGCAAAGCAGAGCAGGATGTAAAATCCGGACAAATATACCTGCTCACTGAGACCCAATAGAAATACATTGTTATCTGCATTCTTCGGCCCTGAGTTAATGACTGCTTTAAAAAATGGAATGGGCGTTAAATCAGCATAAACTTTCAATGGAAAAAACTGATACATTTTTTGAGAAACAAGATTCCCGATAATGGTTTCAACGGGAAAGTAAATGATAAAGGTTACAATTGCAATTGCCGGTCTTCTAACCAATATGGCAAAGAGAAAAGCAAAACTAAAATACCCGATTGTTTGAATGAAATAAAGTAAATTCAGATGAATATTCTGATAAAAATCAGTGTTTGAAGACTCAATCAAGCCCAAAACCAATCCACAAACAGAGGTGTATAAAGTAGCGATTGTACTTAAGAAGATAACAAAAACGAATTTCCCAAAAATAACCTGTCTTTTCGTTAACCCTTCAATAATATTTTGCCGCATCGTTTTGAACTGAATATCATTGGTCGTAATGATAACCACCGAAACTGCCAACAGGATATTGAAGAAACTGGCGCTATAAGTAATAAAGCTCCAAATGTGCGGAAAATCAAGAGGGTCAGCCTGCGTGAAAATCGCTTTTAATCCGGGGTTCATTTTAAAAAAGAAGTTCATAAAGTACATCCAGCACGGAACGACTAACATATAAACTGCAAACAATATTTTAAGAGTATGGAATTTTCTCAATTTAGCATACTCCAATGCTATAATCTGTCTCATAATTTCATTCTTTCTAAGAAAATAGTCTCTAAACTTTTTTGATAAGCGTGTAATTCTGAAAGATAAACGCCTTTCTCTGTAACCATGCGATTCAAATCAGCACCGGTCAAATTTTCATCCAACTCCACCATCAGAGAATCCGGATCCTGGGTAAGAATCTTAACTTGTGATAAACTACCCAAAACGGAAAGCAGCTTTTGGGAATCATCGGCCATCAGCTTATAGGATTTACGTTGCAACAAAAGTTCCGTCATACTGCCATTGTAGACCATCTCACCTTGTTTCAACATCACTACGTGCGAACAAATCTTTTGAACTTCATCCAAAATATGTGATGCAAGAATAATTGTTTTTCCTTCAGCACCAATTTTTAGGATTAATTCCCTCATTTCAGCTATCCCCTCCGGATCAAGCCCATTGGTCGGCTCATCCAAAACCAGGACTTCCGGATCTGATAACAAAGCCGCTGCAACAGCCAGACGTTGTTTCATACCAAGTGAGTAAGTACGGAATGTCCGTTTTCCCCGCTCTTTCAAATCAACATATTCCAAAACCTCTTCGATTCGTGCCTTTGGATCTGTCATGTTTTTGATAGTTGCCGTTACCCGCAAATTATCGTAAGCATTCAAATAAGGGTAAAAGTTTGGGGTTTCCAGTAAACAACCGATCCTTAACCGATTCCGGTCTTCCTGTCCGTTACCGAACCAGGAAAATGAGCCCTGAGTTGGGTGTAAAATTCCCATCAACATAGCCAAAGTGGTAGTTTTACCACTTCCGTTCGGACCAAGAAGACCATAAACATTCCCTTTTTGGATATTAAAAGAAATATTCTTTACAGCCTCGACATTTTTATATTTTTTGGATAAATTATCTACTTGTAAAACAATCTCTGACATAAGCTGGATTTTAAATCAAATCTAATTAATATTCGTTAGGATGGATAAAAAAGGATACGTGAATGGTAAAAAAGAGTTGAAAATCGGCGATAAATCAATTTTAGTGTGAAGGCAAAAGTGGAAAGTTAAAGGCAATTGCATACGAGTTAAGATGGGTTTCTGATTATCTTTAAGCCATGAGTTGGGTAAAAGAAGCACTTGAATCACTAAAAGAATTCGGACAGGCACAGATTCGTCCGATTGGAGGATCCATGCGCGGAAGAATTGAAAGCGGCCAGTTGGTTACTTTACAAACTTCAACCTATGCAGATGTTGAAATCAATGATGTGATATTCATCCATTGGAAAGGGAATTACCTGATTCATCTAATCGTCGACAAAATGGATGAAGAATTACTGATCGGAAATAATGTAGGTAAAGTCAACGGCTGGATTCCTGCTGCGGCGGTTATTGCAAAAGTTGTACTTGTGGAAGATTAAGCCGAAAGCAGTAACTAGCGCTTATTCTGAAAGAACTCGATCATCAGCTGTGAGCACTCGTTTTCCATGGGTCCTTTGCTGACTACCGTTTTGGGGTGGTACAATTCATTCCGGAAACGTCCTGCTCCTCTTTTTTCATCGCGCGCCGCGAAAATGATCTTATCGAGCTGTGACCAGTAAAGCGCCCCTGCGCACATGACGCAAGGTTCCAATGTCACATACAAGGTACAATCCTTCAGGTATTTTGCCCCCAAATACTCCGAAGCCGCAGTAATTGCCTGCATTTCTGCATGTGCTGTTACATCGTGCAGCCGTTCGGTGAGATTGTGTGCCCGGGCAATGATTTGGTTATTTACTACAACAACGGCACCAACCGGAATTTCTCCCAGCTCGAAAGCCTTTTGAGCTTCCATGTAGGCCTGCCGCATGAAATATTCGTCGTTGTAAGGAGTGATCATAATTCTTTTACGAATTGCACTTCAAACGCTTTCGTCCAGTATTTCCCGGTCATGTAGGTTTTGTTCGTCAGCTTGTTGTGCGCAATTCCATTCAATACATCCCCGGTACCTTTTCCGCGGATCACCAATTCATTGGCATCAATTTCCTGGAGCACCCTGCCGGTTGTGGGTTCAATGACCAATACAGTTCCTGTTGTGTAAACATTCGCATAGATCTTTCCGTCAATGTATTCCAATTCATTCAGGTTCGTTCTTGGTCCCATCATATCGTATACTTCGATCACTTTGGTAGCCTGGAATGTTTTTGGGTTGCGGAAGGTAATGCGCTCCGAACCATCCGACATGATAATTGATTTTCCGTCGTTACACAATCCCCAGCCATCACCTATATAACTGAACTCATTCTTCAGCATCATGGTAAGCTTATCGTAAACAAAGCATTTTCCGTTCTTCCAGGTAATCTGGTAAACCAAATCTCCCAGAATCGTAATTCCCTCTCCAAAATGAGTGGCATCCAGACCATTCTTAGGATCCATAAATGCTCCTGTTTGAAGAGAAACCGGCCCAACCAACGTTTTCGACTGCTGGCCCGGATCTCCCGTTCCTTCATACAATTGGTTCCCGTCGAACTCATAACCTTGCGTATAATTCTCCGGATTGTGCGGGTATTCCTTGATAATCTTTGCAAACAGGATTTCAGGGGCAATATCGGATACTATTCGTACAATAGCCGAGTTTTCCAAAATAGTCCCGTCTTTGAACGTAGAACGAAGAACCAATGATCTTGAACCAACACCATAGTAATTGGTTTTCAGCGCAACTGTTCTGGTTTGAGCTTTTGGGTTATTCCAGGTATCAAATACGGAATCATTGTAAAGCAGTTCCACTTTCGTCAGGCCTTCGGGAATGACGAATTTAATCGGAATATCCTCACCGTACTTGGCCTGGGGATCTCCCGGAAGATCAAATCTTGCCATTTCAACTTCTTCCGTCGGTCCTTCGCAGGAACGCATCAAAGGCACCAAAATAAAAGCGCCCAATACCAGGATAATGACCGCAATGAGTCCGTATCTTCTTTTCATACTTAAATGAGTTTCAAAATATCTGATGCATTTATACCCGAATGTGTTTCCGTATAAATGACTTGGTGATTACTGATTAGGATTGCCTGGGGAGATTGGTGCTGCACTCTTGTCAACTCTTCAATTTCACTTGATAATGACCGGTATGCCAATAGGTCCAGGTACACACAGGTTGCCAGGGTCGGGTCCATCTTGTTTTCAAACCGATTGAGGGCCATGGAGGAAATACTGCAGCGTGTGCTGTGCTTGAACAACAATAGCGGTTTCGTTTCCGACGACTTCATTAAATCCTTTAATTGCTCTGAACTCGTGAGTTTGACCCAGGGAAATTCGGTTTTCTGTTTGCTTGAAAAAAGTCCCATATCAGAAATTCACCCCTTTAAATTGTTTCAGGAAGCGCACATCATTTTCCGAATACAAGCGCAAATCGTTTACCCGGAACTTCAATTGGGCGATGCGTTCAATTCCCATCCCGAATGCAAATCCGGTGTAGGTTTCCGAATCGATCCCGGAAGCTTCCAATACGTTCGGGTCCACCATTCCGCATCCAAGGATTTCCAGCCAGCCGGTGTATTTACAGACGTTGCATCCTTTCGCGTTGCAAATCGTACATGAAACGTCTACTTCGGCACTTGGCTCGGTAAAAGGGAAATAAGAAGGGCGAAGACGGATCTTTGCTTTATCACCGAATAAGGATTTTGCGAAATAATCCAGTGTTTGCTTTAAATCAGCGAAAGAGACATTCTTGTCAATGTACAATCCTTCCACCTGGTGAAAGAAACAGTGCGCACGTGCAGAAATTGCTTCGTTACGGTAAACACGTCCCGGAGAAATGGTTCTAATCGGAGGGGTGGAAGATTCCATTACCCGCACCTGAACAGACGAAGTATGCGTTCTCAAAGCCATTTCGCGTTCACCTTTCTCAATGAAAAACGTATCCTGCATATCTCTTGCCGGATGTTCCGGAGGGAAATTCAATGCAGAGAAGTTGTGCCAGTCGTCCTCAATCTCCGGTCCTTCGGAAACCGAGTAACCAATGCGTTCGAAAATAGCAATGATCTCACTTCTGACAATTGAAAGCGGATGCCTTGCCCCCAGGGGAATCGGTTCTGCAGGCATAGTCACATCCACATCAGAATCTGTACCGGGGATATTTTCCAGGCTTTCTTTGGAAACCATCCATTTTTCTTCAGCCAGGATTCTTAAGCCGTTTAGAAGCTGTCCCACTTCTTTCTTTTCCTCATTCGGAACATTCTTCAACTCCCCGAACAGGTTTTTCAACTCCCCTTTGGAACCCAAAAAGTGAATACGAAATGCCTCCACAGCATTCAAATCTGTTACCGGGTAATTCTCAATAGCTTCCTTAGCTGCAGCGATTTGCTCTTTCATTCTTTTATTCCAACCTTTTTACTTTCTAAACGTCAATCAAAAAAAAATTTCCGGAAATGTAACTTTTTCTTTTAATTTGATGTTTAAAAACATACTTTTTCAAGCAACGAAGTTACGAAATTGTAGAGAATCAGATTATAAACGCAAAAAGATTATATTTACAACGAAATAAAAACGACACTATGAACAAAATGATACGTAACATAGGATATTTCTCACTGATTTCAATACTTATCGTATTGTCTTCCTGCAAGAAAGATCCTTCTATATTGAAGGTTTTTGTACGTTCAGACAACAATGAACTGGTTGCAAACGCAAAAGTTGTGATCATTGCAGATGTTAATTCTGATCCTGCAACTCCTGCTTATGTAGATACGGTTCAAACAAACTCATCCGGTTTTGCCTATTTCGATATGGAAGAATTCTTCAGTATGCTCGGCAAAAAAGAAACTACCGGTTATTTTGATGTGCTTGCTAAGAAAGATACTTACCAGGGAGATGGTTATATTCGATGTAGAAAGCATATTACAAACGTTATCACAGTAATTTTACCAGACTAACATGAATACACTTATTAAAACAGCATTTTACGGAGCACTTGTTATTGGTATGGGTGTTGTTTTTTCCTCTACGGGTTGTAGAAAGAAAAAAGACACCACTGCTTTAATTTATGTTTTGGATGCTAACAATCAGCGTGTAGCAGGTGCACAAGTTGTACTGAAAGGCGAATCAACCGTTCAGAATTCTCCACCCGTTGTTCTTTTCGATACAACACTTAGTGATGGAGCAGGTGTGGCTTCTTTTAACTTCAATGATGTTTACCAATTAGGACAAGCAGGTGTTGCGGTTCTAAACATTGAAGCAAAAAAAGACGCGCTTTCCGGTGAAGCGATTATCAAAATCGAACAAGAAGAAGAAAACGAAGAAACTGTATTTATCCAGTAACTTCTGATTATCAGATACTGCAACCCTGACTCCGCCACAGCGGAGTCAGGGTTTTTTTATTCACACAAATATCAAAAAGGAACATTCATAACTCCCTTTTATTCATTTGGAGCAGATGAATCTCTATTAAAATCAGTAATTGCGAATACTAAAGAAGCTCACTATGTTATCACGTTCTATTTTAACCCTGGCAATCGGAGCAGCAATTATAAGTATCGGTTCTTGCAGAAAGAAAGCGGATACCATTGCAAAGATTTATGTGCTGGACCAAAATAATAGTCGTGTAGCAGGTGCAACAGTCGAATTGATCGGTGAAGGAACGCAAGGAACGGTCCGGGACCCGAAAACAGCAACGACCAATGAGCAAGGTGAAGCCACATTCAATTACAACGATGTCTATCAGTTGGGGCAATGTGGGGTCGCCGTATTTAAAATAAAAGCAAGCTTGGGTGGTGCCGTTGGTAACGGCATCATCAAAGTTGAGCAAGAAGAAACAACAGAAGAAACGGTTTTCATATAATCCGTTTAAAAAATATGTAGTAGGGACGCGATGCATCGCGTCCCTACGTTTTTTATTCCGTTAATTCATACCGGTATTGCTTTCCTTTCTGCAGGGCCGGAATTCCTTCTTTCAGCCACAAAGGTTCCTGTTTGTTCAACAGGTAAAAATCAAAGAATTGTCTCATACGAATACTCAAATCCATTCGGTTGGCAGGTTTCATCAGGTTGTGATCATCTCCGTTGTAATTCAGCAGCCAAACCGGCTTTTGAAGACGGCGTAAACCGGTATACAATTCAATTCCCTGGTACCACGGAACCGCTCCATCCTCATCGTTGTGCATGATCAGCAAAGGTGTTTTTACTTTCGGCAAACCAAAGACCGGGCTGTTCTCCACATACAGTTCAGGCGCATCCCAAATGGTCTTTCCGATCCGGCTTTGAGAATGCTCGTACTGGAACTGTCTGCTGTAACCGGATCCCCAGCGGATCCCACCATAAGCGGAAAACATATTCCCCACGGGAGCTCCTGCCATTGCCGCTGCAAAACGATCCGTCATGGTAATCAACTGTGCCGTTTGGTATCCTCCCCAGCTTTGTCCCTGCAATCCCATTCTTTTGGGATCGATGTTGGAATACTTTTTCAAAACAGCATCCGTTCCGCTTAAAATACAATCGTATGCGCTGTTTCCAGGGTGCCCTGCGGTATAGCGGATATTCGGAATGAATACCACATAGCCTGCAGATGCATATTCGGTAGGATAAATGATCGAAGCCGTTGGTTTCGGAGCATAATGATTGTGAATATCATCCGAGTACATTTCGTAGAAATAAACCAGCAGCGGGTAGTCTTGGTTCGGATCGAAGTTTTCCGGCTTGTAAACCAATCCTTCCAAAGGAATACCGGAATAACTGTTCCATTTGATCAATTCCACTGTCGACCAATTGTATTGACTTTGCTGCGGATTTGCTTTGGAGATCTGCATAACCTCGTCCCCTGGTTTCGTTGTCGCGAATAAATCCGGGAAATCGCTGTTCGAAGAACGGTTAAAAAGGATGCGGCGGCTTTTCTTTGCTTTCGTAAAATTGAAATAATGGTGTCCGGAACCGGAGATCAGTTCAAAAGAAGATTGGTTAAATGCTCCGTTAACCCGGTAAACATCCATCATTTTAGTAATTTTATGAAAGCGGGTCAATAGGGCGTTCTCCGGGTAGTAAAGCACAGAATCCGCATTCAGGTTGTAAAGGGCAAACCGGTAATTCGTATCCTGGTCAGAATTCAGGAGTGGACTAATGAATGAAACGAACTTATCCGTCCCCGGTCTATAGGTCAGAATGTCACTCTCTGTCTGAATGAAGATTTCGCTGTTATCAGGTCCCCAGCCAATGATTCCCATCGGATCGTCTTCTTCGATCATTCCGTTCTTGTCTTCAAAGAAATTTCCTTTATAGCTGCACGTCATGCATTCTTCTGCCTGGGAATCGGTATACATCAGGTAATACTGCTTAGCCAGGTGATTCCAATACACAAACTGTTTTCCATTGGGAGACAAATAGCCTCTCGTAAACACTTTATCTCTGAGCGTGGAAATCTTGCCATCAGAAACCCGGATCAGGTAATAGTTGGTGGGATTGTTACTATTCCAGGTCTCGTAGCGGTATTGCTCGTCGCAGTTTGCCAAAATAAACTCCTGGTTGTAGCGCTCAGAAGCTTGCAGGTACAAACTGTCGTTTCCAAGTACCACAGATTCTCCTGAATTCAAATGATAAACAGCCAGGTTCGTCCGTGTTTGGTCTCTTTTCAATTCTACCAATTGCTGCGGCTGCAAACGTTTATCTTTCCAATGCCAGACATCCACTTTTGATTTTTCGGTTTCCAGCAAGCTATCCTTAACAGGTTTTTCAGGCCGGTCGGCAACTCCAAAAAACACATCCGAATCGTTGTTGTTCAAATAGGGTCTGAAATGAGAAGAAAGCACCTCATCATTCCGGAACTGCATGGAAGTATCTATGAGTTGTCTGAATTCCTTTTTTTCGGGATGAATCATAAACAATGACCAACGCTTATTCGAAGCCGTATCTACAGTTGCCATTCCGAGCAGGGTATTGTTTTTCCCTGAAAAATTGATTCCTGCATATTCGGTCACACGCTTTTTATCGTGCCAGGTTTCCAGGGTACCCATGTTGTAGATCCCTAATCGAACGGAATCTTTTTTGAACTTTTCCTGCTGCACGAAAGATACGTATCTTCCATCTTTACTAATTTCGAACTGGGTTACATTTTTGAAGCGTATGGATACTTTGGAATCCGTATTGAAGATGGTTAAAAGCTTCCCGTCGGTCTTGACTTTGCCTTTTTTCTTTTCAGCTTTCTTTTCTTTTTTCTCTGCGCTTTTACTCAAATACCCCTTCGGCCATTCGTTTTTAACAGATAAATATGCCAGTGCAACTCCTTTTTCTGATAATTTGAACTCTTTCACGTTGTCATACTTGAGCAGTGATTTGTCTTTCAAATAATAAATCCCCAGGGAATCCTTTGGCCATTTTTCCTTGTTGACTTTTGCCAATTCTACTTTTCGAAGCGTGTCAAACCCAGGATGGATCTTAAAAACAACACAAGCGCCGCTTTCATCGAATTTGGGTTCGTAGCCCCGGGCAATGGAATCCTTCTTCCCTGTTTCGAGGTCCACCAGGTACAAAAACCCGTCTCCCCGGTATGGTTTCACCGAATACACACTAAACTTTCCATCTTGCGAAAGTTGTACATCACCCACTCTGTTCCAGGAATTATAGACTTCCGGACCCAGAATTTTCTTCTGTCCGAAGGCCTGCAGCCCTAAAAAAAGAGCCGTCAAAACACTCAATCCAATCGATACTTTCATGAAAACCAACTAATTTTAAACTCAGGGTTAAATATAAATACTTAATTTGTGACTCAAATAATAAAAATAGGATGCTGCGAAAAGGAATATTATTGGTGATTACAATACTTTCGGTATTCCCATTTTCCGCGTTTTCATTTGAAATTCCAAAATCTCCTTCGGATATCCGCAACAACACAGCTCCGAGGCCAAATTCCGTGATCGAATTATTCAACCTCATCGATCCGGTGGATAAAACCGAAGCGGCTGATGACTCCGGAAAAAAGTCTGTTAATCCCGAAAAAAAACCAAATACCAAAGACAGTATTGCTGTACTGAAGTTATTAAATGAGGCAAAGCCTATCGCTCATTCGGATTACAAAAAAGCGTTCAAACTGACTACCGAAGCCATGCAGATTGCAGAAGCAACGAAAGACAAAGAACTCATGGGAAGAGCACAAAACTCCATGGGAAACCTGTATTGGTTTTCAGGTGATTATACGCATGCATCGGAATATTACATCAATGCCCTCAAGAACTTCCAAAAAACCAAAAACCAAGGCCAGATTGCAGAATGTTACCGAAACATCGGCTGGATTTATTTGGGACAGGAGAAATATGAACTTTCCGAAGAGTATTTATTGAAATCACTCAATCTGAATACCCGAATCGATGACAAGGAGCGGATCATTATCAATTACGATGACCTGGCAAACTTATACCTGACTTCCAAGCAATATGAGAAAGGCTTAAGATCCTGTGAGAAATCAATCAAACTTGCTAAGAAATACCAACTCACAGATGCCATCGGAACCATTCATATCACGAAAGCTCAGTTGAATTATGAATTGGATCGCTTGTCCGAAGCAGAGGAAGAATACAATGCCGGGATTGGGATTCTGTCAAAAGTTCCAAATCAATCCTACAATTTGTGCCTGGGTTACCTGGGCCTGGGTAAAGTAAAGAACGATCAAAACAAATTATCCGAAGCACTTCCTTTGTTTGAAAAGGCGATCTTTCTTGCCAAAGCGCATAATTTCCCGCCGGAATTAGCCGAAGGATACTTTTTGGCGTCCAAGATCTACAATACTCAGAACAAACTCGGAAAGGCTTATGACTACATGGAATTATATGCCGAGACCAATGATTCGGTGAATGCGCGCAACAACCGGGATTATATCCAGGAGATGGGTGCCAAACTGGAATACGAACAAAACAAGCTTCAGATTAAATCGCTGGAACAGGAACAAAAATTATCCGATGCACAATTAGATCGTGAACGCAATTTTAAGATTTTCCTGTTCGTTGTCATTTTCTTTTTATTCCTGCTTGGTTTCTTTATCTACCGTTCGTTTCTGCGCAAAAAGAAGGATAATCAGCTCATTGCAAAAGCTTACAAGGAAATTGAAATAAAGAACAAGGATATCTCCGATAGTATCGAATACGCTTTGCAAATCCAGCAGGCCCGGCTGCCACACATTGAGACCATCAAGGAATCTTTCCCGGAGTTTTTCGTTATGTACCTTCCCCGTGATATTGTAAGCGGCGATTTCTACTGGTTTACGGAAACGGAGAACGGGAAAAAAATCTTTGCCGTTTCAGATTGTACCGGACACGGAATTCCCGGTGCTTTTATGAGTATGATGGGAATTGATGGGTTGAACTATGCCATCCTGGAAAAACGCATTGAAAGTTCTTCTCAGATTCTGAACCATGTCAACAAATTCATCATCGATTCCCTGAAGCAGGATCATGGAATTGGCAAAAACAAGGACGGAATGGATACAGCGATCTGCATTTTTGAAAAAGACCTGAGCAGCGTTAAATATGCCGGTGCTAACAGACCCCTTTGGTTAATCCGCAACAAGGAACTGATCCAATACTCACCGGATAAAATGTCCATCGGGGGGAATAATTATTCCGATTTCGAGTTCAACGAAATTACGATCCCTCTTCAAAAAGGAGATTCTGTTTATTTATTCTCTGACGGTTATCCCGATCAGTTTGGCGGTGAATACAATAAAAAGTTCATGACCAAAAACCTGAAACAATTACTTTTGGAAATCACCCATTTATCGGCAAAAGAACAGGAAGCGATCCTTCAAACGAGTCTGAAAAACTGGAAAGGGGCTTTCCCACAAATCGACGATATTATCCTGGTAGGAATTAAACTTTAACAGTATGAAAATCTCGCTTATTTTTTTGTTGTGTATTCTCACAACCAAATTATCAGCTCAGCACGGCCCGATATTCCCACAGCCAACAAGCATGGAACAAACGGCAGATCAATTTGTTTTCAATGGACGATTGACGATCGACACCTCCTGGCTATCCGAAAAAACATTCGCTTATTTCCGGGAATTATTCAGCCGGAACTCAGTTCGTCTTGAGGCGGCTTCTTCTGAAAAGGCAACCATTCGTTTAAATCGGGTTCAAACATATATCCATACGGAAGGTTACGGACTAAACGTTTCAAATACCGCAATAATCATTCAATACAGCAATGACGTAAGCCTGTGCAATGCCATGCAAACCTTGAGTCAATTGATCCAAAATCCGAATGCCCTTTCCGGGGTAGTGATTTCCGATTATCCCGCATTCGACTACCGCGGTGTGCACCTGGACTGCAGCAGGCATTTTTTTACCATTGCAGAAATCAAAGGCTTCATTGATCAGATTGCCAAACTGAAGTTCAATCGTTTTCATTGGCACTTAACCGATGACCAGGGCTGGAGAATTGAGATCAAAAAATACCCTAAACTTACTACTATCGGAGCGTGGAGAGACAGTACTTTGATCGGTCACTTCAGCAAACAGCCCATTGAATACGAACATCACAGGTACGGCGGATTCTATACACAGGAAGAAGCAAAAGACCTGGTGGAATATGCCCGGATCCGTGGAATTGAGATCATTCCCGAAATTGAAATGCCCGGGCATGCACGCGCTGCATTGGCTGCTTACCCGGAATTGAGTTGTACGGAGAAACAACTTCCGGTGGTTGGTACCTGGGGAGTTTTTGATGACGTTTTCTGCAGCCAGGAGAAAACGCGTTCTTTTCTGAAAGATGTATTGGATGAGGTCATGGAAATTTTCCCTTCTCATGTGATTCATATCGGTGGAGATGAATCTCCGAAAGTGAACTGGGAGAAATGCCCGAAATGCAAATCTGTTATGGTCCAAAACAACCTGAAAACAAGCCACGAGCTTCAAAGTTTCTTCATTCAGGATATAGAGAAGCACGTCAATGCAAAAGGAAGAGTGATCATTGGCTGGGATGAGATCCTGGAAGGTGGTTTGGCCCCGAACGCGCAAGTGATGTCGTGGCAGGGAACAGAAGGAGGAATTGCCGCAGCAAAACAAAAACATTCGGTTGTCATGACACCGACTTCCCATTGCTATTTTGATTACTACCAAAGCGGACATCCATCAGAACCATTGGCAATTGGTGGTTATCTTCCTTTGGAAAAAGTTTACCGGTTCGATCCTTTAAAAGGTTTGGAAGATGAATACAAACGCTATATTTTAGGAGCACAGGCAAATCTCTGGACAGAATATTTACCAACTATGAAAGCTGTGGAATACAATGCTTTCCCACGTTTGGTTGCCATGGCAGAAGTGTTGTGGAACAAAAGTAAAACTCCTTACTATTCCTTTGTGGAAGCATTGTCAAAAAGTTATCTGTCCCAATTGAAAAAGGACGGGATTCAATTTTCTACTTCTTTCCTGGATCCGATACTTGATCTGAAGTATTCCAATACGGGGGTAAATTACCAATTGATCAAACCCATTGAAGGAGTCGTTTTTTCTGTGGCTGGCAAAACTGCTGATCGAATTTCGCTGCAACGAACGGATCAGCCTAAAGAAGAAAAATACCTTGTCAATTCCAGGATCAGCGACCAGGAACTGCGTATCTGCGATTACACTTTCACTACGCATTTAGCTTTGGGAAAAACGGTTTATTTTGATACGAAACCACACGAAAAATATAACCACCATATGAGCTTCGGGCTTACTGACGGAGTTGTGGGTAAAAAACCCTGGAAAGGAAATGAATGGCTTGGCTTCAACAGCGACACCATTGTTTTTACGCTGGACATGGAAACCATTTCGGAATTTGGGAATATCCGGATCGAAACACTTCATGATCCCGGTTCCTGGATCTATCGTCCCGAACGTTTCAAGATTGAGATCAGTTCCAACGGAAAAAAGTACAAAGTAGCAGCACAATCCGAATTGAACGGTGACTTCATTCAGCTAAGTAAAAAAATGAAGGCCCGCTATGTGAAAGTCAGCATTTACAACAAGGAATTAATCCCTCCCGGGCAAACAGGTGCTGGTTTTACACCCTGGACATTTATCAATGAACTCATCCTCAGCAAATGAAAATAGAAATTTGTGTCGGTACACTGGAAGCAGCCCGGATTGTCAGCAAGCAGTCGATAGACCGCATTGAAACGTGTATTGCTTTGGAACAGGGAGGATTGACTCCATCCAAAGCAATGGTTTCGTGGATTCATAACACTTTTCATTTGGAACAGCACGCACTGATCCGTTTAAGAGCAGGTGGTTTCGTTTATAATTACGATGAAATTGTGGTGATGCGCGACCAGATCCTGGAACTGAAGGATTCCGGAATCAGCGGATTTGTTGCTGGTGCACTGACCAAGGATTTCAAATTGAACCTGGAAGCCCTGGAAACCTGGAAACGAACAGCTCCAAACGTGGATTTTACCTTTCATCGTGCATTCGATAATTTGGATGATTGGAGAACAGCAATGGACCAACTCATTAAATTGGGTTTTAAACGCATTTTAACCAGCGGTTCCGATCTGAGTGTTGCACATGGAATAAATCGTCTGAAAGAGCTTGTATCTTATGCAAACGGACGTATTGAGATCATGGCCGGAGGCGGCGTGAAAGAAGAATTGATTCCCGAACTGAAAGCAAGCGGAGTAGATGCCATTCATTTCTCCGGAACTTCGAAAGTGACAGTAGAATCGGATACTGCTTTCCAGGAAACCTTATTGCTTCCGGACGAAAACAAACTGACTGCGATTCTTGCAGCGATTCAGGGGTAATCTCATAAAATAATTATTTCGTTATATAACGAAATCATGAGAACATGATATCATGATATCACGACATAAAAAATCCCTGATACCGGCATGGCATCAGGGATTTTCAATTATTGAGTTAATTATTAATTCTTGATTAACTTGAAAGATTGAGTTGCTCCTCCCACTTCAATGTTCAGGAAGTAAACTCCCTGCGCTTCCGTTGAAATATCGAAAGTAAGACCACTCGTAGTCTGAGGTTTTTCCTCACGAATCAATCTTCCGGTTACGTCCCGGATCACAAATGATTTTAGATTCACTTCTTTATTGAAAGAAACTGTGATCTTTCCATTGGACGGATTCGGATAAACCGATACATCTTCAAAGTTCAGATCATCAATTCCCAAATTCGTGATATTCACACAGGCACTTGTATCCGAACAACCGTTTCTGGTTACGATTACTGCATAAGATCCATTTGCAGGAGCGATGAAAGACTGGCTGACAGCTCCCGAAATCGGCAGATTCGTTGCACAGTTAATCCATTGGTAAGTAGCAGTTCCCTGAGCAGAAGAAATAGTTGTTCCTGCAAGGGTTGTATTCAGGTTCAAAGTTGTTTGAGTAACTGTAACGGAAACACAAGTTCCTGCCGTAACACAACCTCCTTCACCTCTTACAAAGTAAGTTCCCGGGGCAGATACGTTGATAGAAGTTCCTGAACCTGCAGCTGTTCCGCCACAAGATCCGGAATACCATTGCCATGCAGTTGCATCATTCAATGTTCCTGCTGTCACGGACAAGGTGGTTGCTCCTCCCGGACAAATCGTGGTTGTTCCACCAATCGTTGCGGCAGTTGGCGGCGTACAAGGTGTTGCCGGAGTGAAGCAGATCTCAAGACCCCATGAATTCAAAGCACCACCATCTTCGTTAAACACATCTGAAACAGTCAATGTCCAGGTACCACTCATGTTTTCTCCATCGAAAGCACTTAGTGCATCCTGTGGCTGATAAGTTGCGCCTCCAACTGGCGGACAAGGAAGTGCACCTGCTGCTGCTTCGTCATCAAAATTTAAGCTGAAATTATCTTCATCGTCACAAATGTCTTCCCAAAGTGTTACAGTTGTCCCGTTTGGACTTGTTAACGTCACCGCCAGATCATTGATCCACGTGTGTGTACCTGCAAGATTTACCAGGTTCAAATCGTTAATTGTTCCACCGGTAGGAATAGTCAATGTAGATGTTACACTTGTTACCTGATTATCCGGAATAGTAACCGGGATATTGGTTGAATTGAAAGTCATACAAGATGCAGTCGTAAACGAGAAGGTCGCAGAAGCTACCGCCGGTGAACATGCATTCAATGTTTCAACTTTCCAGTAGTAAGTTGTTCCCGGACTTAATAAAGTAGCCGTGTAAGTTGGAGAGGATAATGCCGTTGCACTTTCAACAACCGCTGTAAAGGCCATATCGGTAGCAATTGTAATATTAAACTGCACTCCAACACCTGCATTTGTCCAGGTCATATTCGGGCTTACCGGAACACTGGTTGCAGCATCTGCCGGACTAACCAATGCAGAGGCAGTAACACCTGATGTGGAAATCAGAACTGTTCCGTTTGTAAAGTGAGGTCCGGCTGTGGAAGCCCCGTTTACTGTTAAAGGATAAGATCCCGGAGTAGCGCCTGCAGTATTCGTAATGGTCATAGTTGCATTTGTTCCCGGTGTTGCAGGGTTTGGAGTAAATGTAACAGTTGTTCCTGCAGGATTACCTGTAGCAGATAAAGTTACCGGATCCGTATAAGAACCAATTTGTCCAACTTCCACTGTAAATACAGCATCCGTTCCCTGGCAAACAGAAACCGTTGCATTCTGTAAGTTCAACGTATAATCGTTAGTTGCTGCTGTAATTGCGAAAACATTATTGGAAACATCGAAAAATGTTCCGTTCTCACACATCACCATAATAATTGCAGTTGTTGACGCTGTATTCGGTACTGTAATGATTTGAGATCCGTCATTTGGAACATCATTGGCAATAACCGAGAAAGTTGCTCCGCCATCGATAGAGATCCAAACGTCTACATTCGCACATGCTACCGGTGCAACATTGGTGTTTGCAACAGACCAGGTTACTGTTTGCGTAGAATTCCCCGGCCACGTAATTCCGGAAGCACTTGGATAATTCACGATAAATGGTCCTGCAGAAGTTGTGGTAGTGATTATAAGATCCTCGTGATCGTTGCATCCGCCGTTCACTTCGTTGTCTCTAACCGTACAACGGAAGTTCATAGTTCGGTTCACTGTAGGAAGCACTTCCCAGGTGAATGGTCCACCCGCCATTAAGCTGGCAATAGAAGGGAAATAACGTGTTCCGCTGGTAGAAGGAGTTCTGGAACGGAAATTTGGCCCGTTTGTAGAAGTTCCAACCGGTGGCTGCGTGGAGTTTTGATTGTCCATCTGCTCCCAGCAATAAGTCAATACATCGCCATCCGGATCTGTTGCAGTAGCTGTCAATGCAAAAGGAGTATTAGCAGGAATAGTAACTGTTCCAACAGTCCCCGTAATCGTTGGAGCTGATTGAGCAGGAATTGGGGTTGCAACTGCACATCCGTTTCCGCCTCCATTGATGAAAATATGCATTTCATTCATGTTCACTCCGTGGAAATGGTCATCCGAATTAGGCTGGACATTCTGCGGAGAACAAATTCCTGCATAAGCCATGATCGAACTTCCGGAACCTGGCTCCATTGCTGTTGTACCATTTGCATTTCCATTACAGGAACCTGCATTTCCTCTGAAACTGTGGTTTCCGGAGAACTGATGCCCCAATTCGTGTGCTACATAATCAATGTCGAAAGGATCACCAACCGGAGCTCCTGATCCGGTGACACCGCGTGCTTTATTACTGTTGCTGCATACAACACCCAAACCAGCCAAACCTCCGGAATTTGTCCCGAATACATGACCTACATCGTAGTTTCCGGAACCAATGTTGGTATTTGTGTAGTTTTGATTCTGAGTGATCATACTACCCGGGTTTCCATTTGTAAACGGATCCGTTCCTGCATTGGTAAAGATCAAAATGTTATTCGTAGGAATAATGGTTAAAGTAACCGCCAGGTCGCGCATATAAACTCCGTTTACACGGTTTATCGTAGTAACCTGGGCAGCCTGAGCCAGTGCAACTGTACCACCATGGAACGCTGTATATTCACCCGTAGCAGATAATGCCAAACGATATTCACGTTTCGTACAGTTACCAAAGCTTTTTACAATGTTATCATTCGCTCCTTTGATCTCAGCTCCAATTTCTTCTTCCACATGACAGGCAAATGTCTTATCACTGACGAAATCGGATTTGGAGTAAATAACATAGTGCTCGATATCACCACCGCCAAATGAATAGGGGTCGATAAATACCGTCGGTTTTCCCGGAACCAAAGTCATGGCATGAAAGCCTTGCGGGGTCAGGTCAAACTTCACCACTTCACCGGAGTTATCCATTGCAACTCCATCGTAAGAACGAATTTCAGGGAATTGTTCCGCTAATCCGGGAGACATTGTCCCGTTCTGATGCACCTGGTAAGTTCCAAATGTACCATCCGGTTTTGGTAAATCAATAATAACCGGAATGTAATTCGGATCGTCGATACGCTTAACGGATGCCAAAACCTGATGCATTTTAGCTAAATCCAGTTTAAAGGTTAAGAATTTTGTCGGCTTAATGTAACGAGTACCGCTTGGAGCAATCTCGCTTTCAGTAATCATTTTCCAGGTACCTTTCTGTGGTTTTACAGTTTGTGAAAAACCTACAGAACATAGAGATACACTTAGGAAAAATACGCCGGAGAGTAGTATTCTTCTTTTCATAAGAGAGTAATTTTGAGCAATGAATTTAATATTTAAATCAATAACTCAAATCACTTTTAACGTTTAAGATTGAATTCTTAAAATGTTTTTAATGGCTTATTAGTCATTTCAAACACCAGTTTTCCTCCGTTTTTAATGGTTTGGTAACTCAGTTTGAAGTCGGTCATTTTAACACCGTTGAAGTAAACAGCTTTCACATACGGATTCTTTTCGCTTTGTTTTTTGGCAGTTATTTCGAGCACTCCTCCATTTTCCAGATTCACTTTTGCGCTTTTCACCAAAGGACTTCCCAAAATATACTCGTCAGAACCCGGACAAACAGGATAAAACCCCAGTGAGCTGAAAATATACCAGGCACTCATTTGACCGCAATCGTCATTTCCGCTTAGGCCATCAATTTTGGCCACGTACTTCGTTCTCAAAACCTGGCGAATGTATTTCTGTGTCAATTCTGGTCTTCCTACCCAATTAAACAAATAAATGACGTGATGAGAAGGTTCGTTCCCATGCACATAAGAACCCATAATTCCCTCGCGTGTGATGTCTTCCGTGTGCTCAAAATACTTATCTGCCAGCTGCATGGTAAACAAGGAATCCAAATGAGAAGCGAACCGTTTTTTTCCGCCCATTAACGCAATCATGGAATCCACCTGGTGCGGAACGTACAAACTATAATTCCAGGCATTTCCCTCGATATAGCCAGCCTGGTGTGTCTCCAACGGGTCGAACTTGTCAATGAATTTTCCGGAACTCATTTTTGCACGCATGAACCCGGAACCCGGATCGAATACATTTTTATAGTTCGTGCTCCTTTTCGAAAATTCTTTATAAATATCCATGCGTTTCAAGCCGAGTGCCAACTGAGCAATACACCAATCGTCGTAAGCATATTCTAGTGTTTTGGAAACCGAACTTCCGCTTTTGTCTTCTGCCACATAACCCAAATCCATGTATGAACCGATTCCTTCGAAATAGCGGGTCCGCGCGGTTTGCACGCAGGCATCCAAAGCCTTATTGTAGTCGATTCCCATCAACCCTTTGTTATACGCATCTGAAATAACCGAAACGGAATGGTAACCGATCATACACCAATTTTCGTTTCCATAATGTGACCAGACAGGCAGCATTTTTTCTGCGCTTTGTTTTTGGTGGGCGATCATGGAATTGACCATATTTGCATTGCGTTTCCGCTGTACCAAATTGAATAAGGGATGCAATGCCCGGTAAGTATCCCAAAGTGAGAAAGTCGTGTAATTCACCTCGTGCTGATCTTTGTTGTACCAATCGGAAAAATCCAATCCGCGGTATTCCCCATTGACATCCTGGTAAACTGTCGGACCCAAACAAGTATGGTAAACAGCGGTGTAAAAATTCGTCAGATCTCCTTCATTGAGCATTTGGACATTGAACTTATTGAGTTCCTGCTCCCATAATTTCCCACCTGCTCTCAAATACCCGTCAAAGTTCCAATCGGGGGTTTCCCGCTTCCCATTTTCCACCGCACCTTTCATGCTTACAGATGACAAAGAAACCTTTAGGAGCAACTCTTTGGAAGCGTCTAAATCAAAATCAAAGAATGCTCTTAACTGTGCGGCCGACATTTCAGGAAAATTGTCTTTCAGGTTGAACTTTCTCCAAAAACCCTGGTAGACTTTTTTGGATTGAAAATCGTCGTATCCATAGGATTTGATCGGTTGGGAGAATTCGATCG